>JAWXBI010000200.1:0-22046 GCA_034439915.1 Saprospiraceae bacterium
AACCCCTCCCAAACAACCCCGTTCCGAAAAAACCATATCCATTCAAATAGAAATTCAATTCAATTTTTCTAAGTCGGGGTTCAACCCCTCCCAAACAATTCTCCCAAACAGTTCTCCCAAACAGTTCTTGAGGAGTTGTACTCCGAAAAAACCATATCTATTCAAATAAAATTCAATCTAGATCTTCTAGGTCGGGGTATAACCCCTCCCAAACAGTTCTCCCAAACAGTTCTCCCAAACAGTTCTCCCAAACAGTTCTCCCAAACAGTTCTTGAGGAGTTGTACTCCGAAAAAACCATATCTATTCAAATAAAATTCAATTCAATTTTTCTAAGTCGGGGTTCAACCCCTCCCAAACAACCCCGTTCCGAAAAAACCATATCTATTCAAATAAAATTCAATTCAATTTTTCTAAGTCGGGGTATAACCCCTCCCAAACAAGGAGTGGGCATTGTTTTCAACTTTGGTTTTTCCGTCCAATAATTTTAAACTAATGGAAAAAATCGGAATAAAAAATACAAAGTATAGATAGGGTTTATTCTTTAACCACATGGAGATTCAATTCTTTCAACTGGCTATCCTCTAAAACCGACGGCGCATCGATCATCATATCCCTGCCCATATTATTTTTTGGGAAAGCGATATAATCCCGGATAGAGGTCTGGCCCTGCATAATCGCACAAAGCCGGTCAAACCCAAAGGCTATACCGCCATGCGGGGGAGCACCAAATTCAAACGCATTCAATAAAAAGCCAAATTGTTCCTGGGCTTGTTCCGGGGAAAATCCCAAGAGGGTAAAATTTTTAGATTGCAGTTCCCGATCGTGTATTCGGATTGAACCACCACCTACTTCTGAACCATTGATCACCATATCATAAGCATCGGCCCGGATATCAGCCAGTACCTGGCGATCCGAACTGGCCATTTTCCCTATATCATTGGGTTTGGGTGAAGTAAATGGGTGATGCATAGCAAAATAACGTCCGCTTTGTTCATCCCATTCCAACAACGGGAAATCCAACACCCAAAGCGGTTTGAATACACCGGGTTGAATCAATTCCAGTCGCCTTCCGAGTTCCAATCGCAACGCTCCTAATTGTTTCCGGGTTTTATCCCGCTCTCCGCTTAAAATGAGTATAAGGTCACCGGGTTTTGCTCCGGTAAATTGAGCCCATTGTTGCAGTTCAACTGCGGAATAAAATTTATCAATACTGGATTTAAAACTTCCGTCCGCATTATATTTTACGTGGACCAGTCCTTTGGCACCGATCTGAGGCCGTTGAACCCATTCTGTAAGCTCCTTAATTTCTTTGTTCGAATAAAATTCAGCTTTGCCTTCCACCACTAAAGCTCCGATATATTCAGCCTGGTCAAAAATGGAAAACCCCTTGCCCTTTGCTTGTTCGTTCAGCTCATGAATAGGCATTTCAAAACGGAGGTCTGGTTTGTCACTGCCATACAGACGCATGGCTTCGTCATAACTCATCCTGGGAAAAGTGCCCAGATCCATATGGAGCATTGACTTGAACAGGTTATTGATCAAACCTTCAAACGTTTGAAGAATATCCTCCCGGTGCACAAAAGACATCTCACAATCGATCTGCGTAAATTCTGGTTGCCGGTCAGCGCGCAGGTCTTCATCCCTGAAACATTTTACGATCTGAAAATACTTATCCATTCCCGCCACCATGAGGATCTGTTTAAAGGTCTGCGGGGATTGCGGCAGGGCATAAAACTGGCCTGCGTTCATCCTGCTGGGCACCACAAAATCACGGGCCCCTTCCGGTGTACTTTTAATCAGGAAAGGGGTTTCGATTTCAATAAATCCTAGTTCTGAAAGGTATTTCCTGGTTTCCAGGCCCAACCTGGCCCTGAAAATAATTTTAGATTGGACCGACTGCCGGCGGATGTCCAGGTACCGGTATTTCATTCGAATGTCATCTCCTCCATCGGTGTCCTCTGTAATCGTAAATGGAGGCACCTTGGAGGGATTCAACACTTGCAGTTGCTGTGCGACGATTTCGATATCTCCTGTGGGGCGTTTAGGGTTTTTTGCACTGCGTTCCCTGACTTCGCCGGTGACCTGGATGACAAACTCCCTTCCCAGCTTTCTTGCCGTGGTGCATAAGGCACTATCCGCATCCATATTAAATACCAGTTGGGTAATACCGTATCGGTCCCTTAAATCCATAAAGGTCATGCCACCAAAATCCCTGCTCGCATCGACCCAGCCACTTAAGGTTACTTTCTGGCCTTCGTGCGCTATGCGTAACTCACCGCAATGATGTGTCCTGTACATAAATCTGATTAATAAATTTTTAGGGTGCAAAGGTAAATTAATTACGACAACCCTTTCTTGCAGGGGTCAATCATAGTGCAAGACAAATTGCACCAGTATAATTTAGCTGAACATTCATGCAAATAATATAATGAAAATTAGTAGTGGGACATACCAAAAAGGTAAAAACACTCAGTGTTTCGGTTTGAAATCCAATATTTAATTCACTTTTTGGTCTCCCCCCAATATATTTCAACTCACGTTTGCAACAGTACTTTTTGGTCACCCCCATATCTGAATCTCAAATGTGCGTTTCGGCCTATGGTCTGTCCTACACCCGTCAATCATATAATAGATAGGGTAGCACCCTTTCTTTCCAGGTCGGGACAGCCAATAACTGCTTCAATTGACCCAGGTGATCCAGGGGAGAGTGATTGATCCAGGGTATGATCTCACCGGTGCCGGTTAATAATTCCAAATGGTGAGCGCCTGATGGATTGACAAAAGTCGGGTAAGGTTGCCATTTAAAATGATCAGGGTAGAGCCGTTGAATCACGGCCAATGAAACCAATCCGGAATATACCGGATCATAGGTCAAAAAATCATTGACTTTCAGACGCACCCCTTCACAATTTATTCCAGTGTATTTAATGCCGGTCGATTTTTCCTTGAAGAAACGAAATTGACAACCTGGTAAGGAATGGTTATTCATCTCTTTCTCCAGTTCGTTCCCATCGATCCAGGGTGCGCTGGCTACCTGAAAAGAATAGGGACCACCCCGGCCTTCACTGATATTGGTAGCTTTCAGAAAACAAAGTGCAGGATAGGTCCAAATCGTCGTTTTATCCACGATAGCCGGTGAGGGAGGAGTAAAAGGGTAGTCAATCGATTGGTTAGTTTGTATTCTCGACCAACCCTGGACGGGTATTATACGCAGAGGTAAAGCCTCTAATTTCATTTCAACTTTTAAACATCTTGCCAATTCACCCAGGGTAAGACTAAACCGGATTGGAATATTCCATTTACCGATGAAGGACATGTATTCAGGTTTCAGATATGGACCTTCTGCTTTATCCAAATCACCTCCCAATGGATTAGGCCGGTCAAGGATAATCAATGGGATCCTTTTTGAATCACACCACTCCATCAGGAGAGCCATCGTCCATAGATAGGTATAAAACCGGGCACCCACATTGGGTAAATCCAGCACTAAAGCATCAAAATCACGAGCCACTTGGTCAGGTGGTTTAAGTTGAGGACCGTACAAGCTCGTAACGGGCAAACCGGTTTCTGGGTCTGTTTCATCATCCTGTCTGCGACCATCCTCTCCACGTGCTTTAATACCATGTTCTGGGGAAAACAGCCTGGTTATTTTCAGACCTTGTGTTATCAAAGCATTTTTTACGCTGCGGCCTTGTTTACTGACTGAAGCTTCATTGGACAGCAGGGCATACCGGCAGCCAGGGTCCAGCAATTCTTTTTCGTTGCTAACGACATCGATACCGCAAAGCAGGCTATGGTCCGCCATATTAATTTTATCTTTGGCCTTGAAATTAACTATAGGCTATGAGACTGACTTTATCCCTCATTTTTTCATTCTTCTGTTTGACTTCATCTGCACAACTTACGAAATCAGAACTTCAAAACAACATTCAAAACAGGTATACGGAATATGCAGGGATTGCCAGTGAGATCTGGGACTATGCGGAAGTCGGTTTTCAAGAATACAAAAGTAGCAGGCTGTTAAAAAAGTTACTTCGAAAAGAAGGTTTTTCTATCCAGGATAGTGTAGCGGGAATGCCTACTGCTTTTATAGCCTCCTTTGGGTCAGGAAAGCCTGTAATTGCGATATTGGGAGAATATGATGCTTTGCCGGGGGTTTCCCAGGACAAGACCCCTGAGTTAAAAATTTTAGATACCAAAACAGCTGGTCACGCCTGTGGACACCACTTGTTTGGAACCGCGAGTGCCGCTGCCAGTATCGAAGTAAAGAATTGGCTTCAATCCAATAAAAAGCAGGGCACCATTCGATTTTACGGCACACCGGCAGAAGAGGGTGGGTCCGGAAAAGTATATATGGTGAGAGAAGGTTTGTTTAAAGACGTCGATGTTGTTTTGCATTGGCACCCGGGGGATCAAAATAATGCAAGCACAGCTTCCTCGCTGGCAAATAAGACCGGTAAATTTAAGTTTTACGGATTGGCTTCACACGCTTCGGCTTCACCTGAACGGGGTCGGTCGGCCCTGGATGGGGTAGAGGCTATGGATGCCATGGTCAATATGATGAGAGAACACGTACCCTCTGAGACCCGGATTCATTATGTCATCACGCGCGGCGGGGAAGCTCCTAATGTGGTGCCGGCATTTGCGGAGGTATATTACTACGTACGGCATCCTAAAGCAGAAATCGTAAATTCCATCTGGGACCGTATAGAGAAAGCAGCACAGGGCGCAGCCTTAGGCACAGAAACCAGGATGGAAGTAGAGGTCATTGGGGGAGTATATAATATTGTCAACAACAGTGTCCTTGCGGCGATTATGGATAAAAACCTGCGATTGACCGGGGGCTATTCATACAACCAGGAAGAAAAACTCTTTGCAGAAAAAGTCCAATCCGGATTTAGAACACCAGCGTTGAAGAATTTGGAATCCACCGCAGAAATTCAACCTTTTGTCTTATCCGAGGCTCCCTTTCCGGCTTCTACTGATGTGGGTGATATCAGTTGGGTTGTTCCTACAGTTGGTTTGAGTACAGCGACCTGGGTGCCCGGGACTGCTGCACACAGTTGGCAAGCCGTGGCAGCGGGGGGTACTGGTATTGGATTTAAAGGGATGATGGTGGCTGCTAAAACACTGACAGGAACAGCTATTGATTTGTTTTTCGAACCCAAGCAGATTGAGGAAGCCTTAAAGGAATTAAAATCCAGGAGAGGCGCCAGTTTTGATTACAAACCCATGCTTGGAGATCGAAAACCGGCGTTGGATTACCGTAATTAAAACTTTAGGGTTTTTCGATTTTTTTTATGACAATTTTGGAATATCCGTTCTTCATGACCTGATCGGTAAAATCACGAAGCTCTTATTTTTTGACCACACCTTGCCCGTTTGTTACTTCGAGTTTGGCATCGACGATCCTTGAATTTTTGTCATAAGGGATAACCAAAATGGCTTCTTTCATACCTGGGGAATAATTAATTTTGTGAACTTAAAATCGCTCTCTAACATGAATAAATTTATCCTGATTATAACCCTGGTGTTTTTTGTGGCGTGCTCTACTTCCAAAAAAACAAATCAATCCTCTGCTCGTACAACAACGAATGCCGCAGATAAATCAGCACCATCTGCAACAAATGGCCTCCCGGCCAGCACACAGGATACTGTAAAACCAAAAACAGATTCAACAAATAAACCAACAGGTGCAAGGCCTGCCGATGCAGCGAAAACCGGCCCCAGGCCATTTAAGGAATTGATTACGTCCAAGTCAATTTCCAAGTCCGGTATGTTTGATGTACATAAGGTGGAAGAAAAATATTATTTTGAAATCCCCCTTGCGATGCTGGGAAAAGAAATGTTGGCCGTCACCCGCTATGTCCGGACACCGACTTCAGGCGGATATGGAGGGGAATTGCTCAACCGGCAATTGATCCGGTTTGAAAGGGGTACAGAACAAAAAGTTTTTTTGCGGGCAAAAGCGGTGGTCAATGTCAGCAGCGATACCTCGGCCCCTATATATAAAGCAGTGCTGAATTCCAATGTCGACCCGATAGCAGCTGCTTTTGAAATCAAATCTATTCGCAAAGACACCAGCCTGCTGATCGATGTCTCAGATTATTTTGCCAGCGATGCGCAGATTATAGGATTTAACAGCAATGCTAAATCACAATACCGGCTTGGTGCTTTACAAAGCGACCGTAGTTTTGTTCAAAGTATTAGACCTTATCCCATCAATATTGAAATCAAAACAGTCAAGACTTATGCTGTTTCACCTCCGCCGATGGGGCCCCCATCACCTAATGCACCACCCTCTGTGACCTTGCCGGGAGGCGCTGCATCGGGATTTGCAACCATTGAATTGAATACCTCCATCATCCAGTTGCCGGACCAACCGATGAAAAAAAGATTGTTTGACCCACGTGTTGGATATTTTTCAACGGGTTATACGGTGTACAATGAAGAGGGTCAACGCACTGAAGATCCCACGTTTGTTGTACGCTGGAGGCTGGAACCTAAAAATGAAGCAGATGCTGAAAAACAACGAAAAGGAGAACTTATCGAACCGGCCAAACCGATTGTTTATTATATCGATCCCGCAACGCCAAAAAAATGGAGACCTTTCCTGATTCAGGGGGTCAATGACTGGCAGGTCGCCTTTGAACAGGCTGGCTGGAAAAATGCGATTCGGGCTGAAGAGTTTCCTGAATCGGATTCTACGATGAGCCTAGAGGATGCCCGGTATTCTGCAATCCGGTATTTTGCTTCCCCGATAGAAAATGCCTACGGCCCCAATGTAAATGATCCCCGTACAGGAGAAATATTGGAAAGCCATATAGGTTGGTACCATAATGTAATGAAGTTGTTAAACAAATGGTACAGGACCCAGGCGGCAGCGGTTGATCATAAAGCAAGACCTAATGAATTTGATGATGCCCTGATGGGTCAACTGATCCGGTTTGTATCCTCCCATGAAGTAGGGCACACCATTGGGCTTCGGCACAATTTTGGAGCTTCCAACGCCACGCCGGTGGAAAAATTAAGGGACAATAATTTTATCAAGGTAAACGGGCATACCTCCTCGATCATGGATTATGCGCGGTTTAATTACGTTGCTCAGCCGGAGGATAGCGTCACTGATCTGTTCCCAAGGATAGGCGATTACGACAAATGGGCTGTGGAGTGGGGGTATAAACCTATATACAATACCCGGGATGAGAAAGCTGATCAAATCATCCTGAATCAGTGGTATAAAACCAAAGCCTATCCCAACCGCCGATTGTGGTTTTTAACCGAAATAAACCCCTACGACCCCAGAGCACAAAACGAAGACCTCGGGGACAATGCTATGCTCGCATCTGAATATGGGATCAAAAACCTCAAAAGGATCCTGCCCAGTCTGCCGGAATGGACCAAAGAGGAGGCGAAAGATTACCGGATACTTAAGGAGGCATACGAATCGGTAGTGGACCAATTCAGGCGGTACCTGGGCCATGTAACTAAATATATCGGGGGCATATCGGAGACCCCTAAAACCTATGATCAAAACAGTGCCATCTATGAACCAACGTCGGCAGCATTACAAAGGGATGCCGTTCGTTTTTTATCCAAACAAATCTTTACTACGCCAACCTGGATTATTCAAAAGGATATACTCAACAAGATCCAACCCGGGCAGGGAATGGAAAATATTCGCGCTTTGCAGGAACCGGTGATTAATGGCATATTTAACGAAGATCGTTTTCAACGGATGATCGAAACGGCTACGACCACTCCGGGCAGTTATCAGGTGACGGATCTTTTAAGGGATCTGCAGAATAGTGTTTGGTCGGACTTGGCTGGCAGTGGAGAAATAGATGTTTACAGAAGAAATCTGCAAAAGATTTATGTCGAGCGATTGATACAAATGATCGTTACTCCTGCCGGGCCTTCTAATCCGGTATCGGTATTCGGGACCACGATTCCCGGGCGTATGGATCCGAAGAAAAATGATGTGTTGAGTTTGGTCCGCGGACATCTTAAAAGTCTCAGGTCACAATTGATCACTTCAGCTTCACGCAGAAATAATTCAATAACCCGAATGCACCTCGATGATTTATCGGACCGGATTCAGAAAGTATTGGACCCTAAATAGAGGGGTGAAATAGGCTCAAATATTTTTTTCTTTTACATATAAGTTTTGTTGAATAAATAAATGTGCAATAGATCAGGTGATTAAACATTATTTTGAAAAATATGAGTTAAAACAGACTTGTTTTAATCGATCCTGATAAATTTGGCAAGAAATATGCATTATCATTGTCGAAGCATTAATCTTAAACGAAAGATGCTTTATGAGGTCGGTTCGCTGGGGGGTAAGAGCCGATCTCTTTTTTTTTGAAATTCGATTTGTTCCCATCCATTTCATTGTCCTTCGCTACGTCCCAAATCACTTACCTTTGTACTCATGCGATGGCCTGGTTTGTCGATTACGATCTGCTGGTTAATTTGCCTGGAAAGTGATGCCCAGATACGTTATACACATGATTTTACGTCCAAGCTTCGTGCTGCTACCTTAGGTTTAAGTTTGCCGGACAGCACTTGGTACAATGTGGTCTTGCCCTGTGAGGATAAATATAACCAGTACGACCTTTGCCTCATCGCTGAAGTGGATTCTGCAGAACTCAGGTATATAATCCTTGATGACCGGGCAACCCGGAAAATTGTATTTCCCGAAATGCATTATATGGCACGGTTAAGTAACCTGGCGACCAATGATGAAGCCCATTGGATGAGATCGCGGACCATGTCTTCACGGATGGTTTACGACTCGCTGAAGGCGGATTGGGCAGGTGAGATGAGTTTTACGCCCAAACCTACACTGACTGACAAAAAAAACGGCAAATTATTCAGCATATACAAGGAAAATACGGGGATGGTATTCGTGCTCTTATACTACAACCATGAGTTTCCCGGATTCAATGACCATCTTCACTCTGTTTATTTTAACTTGCCTAAACCTAAAACAAACAATTAATATATGTTTGTCTATAATATTACCCTCAATATGGATGTGGATATCGAACTTTCAGCACTCGATTGGATCAAATCTGAATTTATCCCGAGAGCCATGAAGGAAGGTGTTTTTCATGAGTTCCAACTGTGCAAATTGAGGTTTGCTGATCAGGAAACACCGGCCTATGCCATTCAGTTTTTTTGTTCAGGGGCTATGGATATCGACCTGTTGCTTAACCCGGTCCATTCGAAATACCTCGACTGGGTAGCCGATCGGTTTGGACTCCAGGTGATGAGTTTTGCATCGGTTCTGGATATCATCGAACCTGCTTACCTTTCCTTCATTCATAAAAATTAAAATTAGTATTCTATTCATTTAATAACCTGCTTGTGGATTATTTTAAAATCAACGATATACAACTCAGTGCCCGGGAAACGGCTAAAGATTTTGCGCAAAAAAAATTATTGCCCGGTGTCATTGAACGAGACAAAAACATGTCTTTTCCAAAGTCACTTATCGGGGAAATGGCATCCCTTGGATTATTGGGAATGATGGTTAAGGAACAATATGGGGGTAGTGGACTGGATACCCTGTCTTACGTACTTGCCCTGGAAGAAATAGCAAAAGTCGATGCCTCCGCTGCTGTTATATTGTCGGTCAACAATTCACTGGTATGTTTTGGTATTGAAGCGTATGGCACAGCATTTCAAAAAGAAAAATACCTCATCCCATTGGCAAAAGGGGAATGGTTGGGTTCATTTTGCCTTTCCGAGCCGGAAGCAGGGAGTGATGCTACGCAGCAAAAAACAGTGGCGGTCGATAAAGGAGATCATTATGAACTCAGCGGCACCAAAAACTGGATTACCAATGGGTTTCATTCCGATATCCACCTTGTTTTTGCCCAATCCAATCCATCAGTGGGGCATAAAGGAATCAATGCATTATTGGTGGAGAAAACATGGCCAGGGGTAGTCATCGGACCAAAAGAAGATAAAATGGGTATCCGCGCCAGCGATACCACTTCAATCACCTATACCAATGTGAAAGTACCTAAAGAGAACAGGCTCGGCCCGGAAGGATTTGGGTTTAAATATGCAATCAATACCTTAAATGGAGGCAGGATTGGTATCGGGGCCCAGTCCATTGGTTTGGCCACAGGGGCATATGAACGCGCCTTACAATATTCCAAAGAACGTAAAACATTTGGCAAACTCATCTCGGAACATCAGGCCATTGCCTTTAAGCTCGCCGATATGGCCACCGAAATTGACGGATGCAGATTATTAGTGCACCGGGCGGCCTGGCTCAAAGATCAAGGTAGGGACTATGTTGCGGCTGCCAGTATGGCCAAATACATGGCTTCTGAAATGGCGATGAGACAAACCACCCAAGCCGTCCAGATCCATGGTGGTTATGGCTATGTGAGGGAATACCATGTGGAACGGATGATGAGGGATGCCAAAATCACCCAGATTTATGAAGGCACTTCCGAAATCCAGCAAATCGTATTGTCCCGGGAAATTTTGAAAGGAAACCTTTACCCAAGTCTGTACTGATGTTTAGCAAAGGCACCCTTCAGATAGCCCGTGTTGCGGGTATCCCTATTCGATTACATTGGAGTTTCGGGTTAATTTTTGTTTGGGTAGGGTACAATGGCTGGTTGGAAGGAATTGCCACCCACAACATCCTTTTTATGGAGATGTATGTGATCATCCTGTTCTTTTGTGTGGTCCTCCATGAATTCGGCCATGCCCTGATGGCCCGAAAATATGGACACCAGACCCGCGATATCCTGTTGACCCCGATTGGAGGTATTGCGCGACTTGAAAGTATAAGTGAAAAACCCATCCAGGAATTCTGGATTGCCATTGCGGGACCTGCAGTGAATATTGGAATTGCGTTGGTATTGGGGTTAATCATTTTGTTAACCGGGGTTTCTAATTTTTTTCAGCAGGGGTATACGTTTCCTGAAGCGAATGCCACGCTGTATAACATCATTCCACTTATCCTGATTTCCAATGTTATATTGGCTGTTTTTAATATTGTGCCTGCTTTCCCGATGGATGGAGGGCGGATCCTGCGCGCCTTGTTGTCGATGAAATTCACCAGGTTAAAATCCACCTGGATTGCTGCACGAATAGGTCAGGGGCTGTCAACTTGTTTTCTGATCTATGCGATTTATAACAATCAATGGATGTTGTGCCTGGTTGGTATATTTATCTTTTTTACTGCAGGCGCTGAGTTGAAACAGGTGCAATGGGAAACTATATTGGCCAGGAAGAGGTCTGGCGACCTGATGATGAAACAGTATACTTCTTTTCAGGCCTTTGAACCGATGGCTTATCCGGTAGAATTGTTGCAACGGGGTTTAGAACGGAATTTTTTAATTTTCAACGGTCAGGCCATTTTGGGTACTTTATCCGGTGCTGATATCATGGAATGCATCAAAAAGAAAGCAATACAACAACCCATCCTGGATTTTACCCACTCCGGCGTGTTGTCTATTGATCCCGATACCAGCCTGAAGGAAGCCTTGCACCGGATGCAGGCGTCTAATCATCCTCTGTTGCCGGTAATGAGGGAGGGGATTCTGGTGGGAATAGTGGATGAAAATCAAATAAATAAATACATGGAAATTCAGATCAAGACCAATGGCGCAGGCATTTGAAGTTTTAAAAATTTTCTAATTTTCTGTAAATAATCAATTACCCTGATATGGAAACCTATGGCAAAATATTGTTGGTAGCGATGCCGGCATTTTTATTGCTCGTCGTTTTTGAAAAATGGTATGGGTGGTACAAGGGGAAAGACACCGTGCGCAACCTCGATATGATTTCTTCCCTCAGCTCCGGGGTGACCAATGTGGTGAAGGATGTATTGGGGATCAGCATTGCCATTATGGGTTATTCCTGGATGGTTGAACACCTCGCTATCGTACAGGTCAGACATTCTATTGTCCTTTATCTCATTGCTTTTATCGTCCTCGATTTTTCAGGTTATTGGGTTCACCGGATAGCCCACCAGTATAATTTTTTCTGGAACAATCATATTATCCATCACAGCAGTGAGGAGTTTAATCTGGCTTGTGCACTGAGACAAAGTATATCTGTATTCATTCGTTTGTTTACTTTTTTATTATTGCCTGCAGCTCTATTCGGTGTTCCGGGTCAGGTCATCGCTGTAGTAGCCCCCATTCAATTGTTTGCTCAATTTTGGTATCATACGCAGCACATTGATAAAATGGGATTTTTGGAACACATCATCGTCACTCCATCTCATCATCGGGTTCATCATGCTATCAATCCCGAATACCTGGATAGAAATTATTCCCAGATATTTATTTGGTGGGACAAATGGTTTGGTACTTTTCAACCGGAGTTGGATCACATCCGTCCGGTATACGGGATTACCCGTCCGGTGCGAACCTGGAACCCCATAAAGATAAATTTTCAGCACCTGGCTTTGTTGATCAGGGATGCATGGAGAACTAAAAACTGGTCTGACAAATTGCGAATCTGGTGGATGCCTACCGGTTGGCGGCCGGCGGATGTTGAAGAAAAAGAGCAGGTATATAAGATCCGGGATGTTTACCATTTCGATAAATACGATACCCGGGCTTCTGCAGCCTTGCACATTTGGTGTTGGATCCAGTTAATTGTCCTCTTGCTGATCACGAGTTACTTGTTTTCCAATATTGCAGCTATTAATAAAAACAATGTTTACCATATTTATCTCTACGGACTGTTTTTATTTATTGACGTATATGCCTTTACTGAACTCATGGACCGGAATCCGGGAGCATGGATTCCTGAATTACTGAAACTATTTGTGGGATTTTATATTCTCTGGGATCAGGGAGATTGGTTTCTATCCAGCCAGATGATCTCCACCCTGCCGATCGGTATTGCTATTTATCTGATCATCTCTTTTTTGGTGACCTTGATTTTTGTAAGAAAACATTATACCGAAGACCAACAAATCGGGATAGCGGTGAAAGTCTGATGGGGTTCATTCTTCATTGTTCATTCTTCATTGCTCATTCTTCATTGTTCATTATTCATTGTTATCACCTCTTTATACCACCTAGCCGAAGCTTTAGGGATGCGGTTTAAATCGTTATCGACGTACGTAATACCGAATTTTTTACCATATCCCTGTGCCCATTCAAAATTATCCATCAGCGACCAAATAAAATAACCTTTCAGGTTGACCCCGGAATGGATGGCCAGGGATATTTCTTTTAAATATTCTCTGAAAAATAGTATTCGCTCGATATCGTTGACCTGACCATCTATTAACTGGTCATCAAAAGCACAGCCGTTTTCGGTGATATAAATGGGTGGGTTGTCATATCGGTCGGCAATCCATTGCAACAGTTTTTTGCACCCCCAGGGTACGATTGCCCATTGCATCGCGGTCATGTTCCAATCCGGGGAAACGCTGAGGTTTACATGTTGATCTTCTGAAAGGCCTCCATTCCCGTAAACCGACCCGTCAGCGGGTAATTCGGTAGCATTGGAAGCTAACATGGAAGTATAATGATTAAGCCCAAAAAAATCAGAGGAGCCTTTAATTAATTTTTTTTCCTCCGGACTAAATTCTGGCAATCGAGCCCCAAGATTTTGTCTCATCACCTCGGGATAATCCCCTTTATAAATAGGATCAGCAAACCAGGCCAGGAAAAATTCAAGTGCTCTTTGAGCTGCCGCCTGGTCTTCCGGACTTATGGTGAGTGGTTCCCGCCAGTCACAATTGTTTGTAATTCCGATCTGACCTTTTTGGTGGGACTGGTATTTTTTGCGGTAAACATCGACAGCCCTGGCGTGAGATTTGAGGAGCTGATGACCAGCTTGATACGGAAGGTCATTGGATTTTTTACCCGGAGCAAATACCCCATGACCATATCCGAGTATAGCTACCACCCAGGCTTCATTGATAGTGATCCAGTTTTTTACCCTGTCTCCAAAATGATGAAAACAGGCATCGGCATATTCGGCAAAAACATCGCTGATTTCTTCGCCCAGCCAGCCATTGATTTCAAATTCCAGGGCTGCAGGAAGGTCCCAATGGTATAACGTGACCCAGGGAATAATATCGTTGTTTACTAATTCATCAATAAGCGAATTATAAAAATCAATTCCCTTTTGGTTTATGGAACCCCTGCCTGAAGGGAATATCCGGGGCCAGGAAATGGAAAACCGGTAAGCCTGGAGGCCAATCGATTTCATCAGGGAAACATCTTCTTTGACCCGGTGATAATGATCGCAGGCTATGTTTCCATTTTCATAATTGGCCACTTTACCGGGTATCATACAAAATACATCCCAGATAGATGGACCTTTTCCATCTTCCATCCAGGCGCCTTCAATCTGATACGAGGAGGTAGCTCCGCCCCATAAAAAATCAGAAGGGAAGTTTTTACGCAGTAAAGGATCCAACATTAATCTTTTGGAAGTTTATCAAACCAGGTTTTTTTCAGAATCAGGCTGCAGATCAATACAATAAGAAGGCTAATGGCAAAGGGTACCATTTTTAATAACACCAGATATATAGGGAATACGACCAGGCAGGTTTGCCAAATGATGCCTATCAATACATTGAATATGTCTTTTTTGAAATCTTTATTTCCCTGGAATCCCGGGTCTTCTGCCACGACTTTATCATGTATAGGTTTCCAAAATCCCCACGGCCTTACATTTTTGTAAAAAGCCTTGAGTATATTTTCGTCGGTGGGTGGAGTCATAAAGGTGCCAATCAAGGCGCCGGTCAGTGCGAGCAATAACATCAATGGAAAAGTGTATAAATCAAGCACTCCCGGGAAAATAAAACGGAAGGTGAGGGCCGGTACCAGTCCACCTACCATGCCCCAGAAGAAACCGGTGCCATTAAATCTCCACCAATACCATTTTAATACATTGGAAACCACATAGGAGCCATAGGCAGCAGATACTATCCATTGAAGGATATCATTGACATCCCTGGCGAAAAAACCAAGAACGAAACTCAACAATACCATGCCGAGACCGGAAACCCAACTAATGAGTTTAATCTTATTATTATCAGCTTTAGGGTTTATAAATTTGAGGTAGATATCATTCACAATATATGCCTGGGTCGCATTTAAGGTGCCGGCGAAAGTACCCATAAAGGCAGCAATGAGTCCTGCAAGCAAAATTCCCATCAAACCAACAGGGACAAACTGACTGATGGCTGCCGGAAGGATTTGTTCAAAATCGATATTGCCCCCTGATTTTAAATCGAGTTGATTGTAAAAAATAATGGCCAATACTGCAAATCCGGCAATCATAAAATAACGGAATGGCATCAGAATCAGACTGACCGATCCACTCATCAGGGCAGCTTCACGAGGGGAGCGTGTGGATAAAATTTTCTGCATATCATAGGTTGGGGCAGGTCCGGCCATCGATACCATTATTCCTTTAAGCAACATCATGGTAAAAAATATACTGAACAAGGAATAACCATCACTTGAAATTTTTTCATTCACCTCCGGTATGATCTGGCTCCAGTCCAGATGAAGGCGGGTGCCAAAAAACGGGTTCATCCAGCCATCTGGCACATTCAGTGCATTGGATGCAACGGCTTTCATCGCTATAATGCCAATGATGACTCCTGAAATCGCCATTAGAGAATACTGAATAACATCAGCCCATACTATACTCAGCATACCCCCGATGAGACTATAAAATATTGCAAACAGAGTAAAACATATTCCATAAAAATGAGGGACATATTCTAATGGTATATGGAAGGGTATGTATCCGGAAACTGCATCCCAGGGTATAAAAATTTCGATAAACTTACCAATACCGATAAATCCGTAGGCCAGGTAACCCAGCCCAAGTATGATAGCAAAAATTACGATCACCGCATGGGACTGGGCTGCCCCACGGCCACTGAAGCGGGTTGCCAACCATTCGGCTCCGGTCGTGACACCCGACCTTCTCAGCCAGATGGATAAAAAGATCATCAGAAAAATCTGGTTAAATACTGGCCACAACCAGGGTATCCATATACTTTTTAACCCGTATACAAACATTAACATCACCAACCATACGGTACCACTGATATCAAACATACCGGAGGCATTGGATAATCCCAATAAATACCAGGGCATCTTGTTTCCACCCAATAAATAATTTGCCTTACTTTTTGAAGCTTGTTTTCTCAGCAGAAGTCCAATGACCACGGTGGCACTGAGGTACAATAATATAATGATAAGATCGAGGGTAGCAATTTTCATAACATTAAGGTTTTCCTGTTGAGATCTTAAAGTTAATCCAACTCATTCAATACCCCAAAACATATCAAACTTGTGGTAAATATGGATAAAAATAGATCACTGGTTAAAGTGAAATTAAGCAAGCAGTTGTTGAGGGGTTGTACCCCGAAAATCCCAAAACGTTCCTAGTGTTATTGCAATTTCTTAAACTCTGGTAATGTCGGAGCACAGCTCCTCCAGAACGATTTTTAAAGTATGGTAATGCCGGAGTTTAACGCCTCCAAAACGATTATGGTAATGTCGGAGCACAGCTCCTCCAAAACGGTAATGTTTGGAGCACAGCTCCTCCAAAACGTTAAGCAACTGGTGCCCATCCTTTTTGATATTCTCTTTTCCAAAGACCCATTGCCGCTTTGTCTTTTAAAATATGACCATTGGTGGGATCACAATGCAAAGTATTTCCTGTTCGTTGTGCGATATTAGCCAGATGACATAAAAGAACACTTTTACTTGCTTCCTCGATGGATGAATTGAGTTTTACATTTCCCCGAATCGTTTCAATAAAATTTTCAAGATGTAGTTTGTCCAATTGAGCAGCTGGACTCACTGTATTCTGTGCATTCACCGCTACTTTGGAATCAACGTGATCTGTAATTTTATTGTTGAGGTCATATACTTTGTATGAT
Organism: Saprospiraceae bacterium; assembly: GCA_034439915.1. GTDB lineage: Bacteria > Bacteroidota > Bacteroidia > Chitinophagales > Saprospiraceae > JADJLQ01. The sequence continues at coordinate 16,914 of JAWXBI010000200.1, forward strand.
CCACCACCATCATTGACTAATGTGCCCTGGTCTCCATGCACGATAAACCCGCGCCCACTGCCTTCAATCGGGTAATCGTTGCAGCTCCTGCCTTCCCAGGTAATATTTTTTCCACCATTAAATTCCCAACCTGCAGTCTGGGTATCCGGTGTTTGCCAATCATCCTTGTAAGCATAGCGCCCTCCGGTAGAGGTCACTTTGACCGGATAATCAACTCCTAAAAACCAACGGGCGCAATCAACCTCATGGGTTCCGTTGTTACAGGCTTCGCCGGTTCCCCAATGCCAAAACCAATGCCAGTTGTAATGCACCAGATTGTCTTTAAAAGGCATACGCGGAGCGGGTCCCTGCCATAAATCAAAATCGAGCGTTGACGGGATTGGGGTGGTTTTTCCTACCCCTATAGGTTTTCGTTTATTGGTATACCAGGTTTTGACAAAATACGGGTTGCCGATCAAACCTTCTTTAACCCGTTTGACGGCTTCAATCAGGGTAGGGTATGATCGTCGTTGATTGCCCATTTGAACAATGGGTTTATATTTTTTTGACGCCTGTACCAATAGTTCCCCTTCAGCCGGATTATGGCCACAAGGTTTTTCCACATAAACATGTTTGCCATTGGTGATACCCAAAATGGAGGCGGGCGTATGCCAATGGTCAGGAGTGGCAATAGCAATGGCATCCAGGTCCGTCAGGGTAACTAATTTTCGGATGTCTTTAATAACGGTAGGTGTTTTGCCGGTAGAATGCAACGCTTTGATCCCGTTGGCAATGGCTTTGTCTTCAACATCACAGATATAGGCTACTTCTACATTGGGAATCTGGGCAAAATATTCTGCCAGCCAGGACCCCCGGCTGTAGACCCCTGCTACACCCAATACTACTTTGTTGGACGGGGCTTGTTTTCCGAATATAGGAAAGGGTAAAATGGTGATGCCGGCGAATGCACCAGTGTTTTTCAAAAAGGATCTCCTATTGACCATGATTATTAAGTTTAAAGAGTTGAAATGCTAATATAATACTTATTCTATTGAACGGATTATTTTGAAGATTTGCCCATAGCTAAGTACTCGTCCGATATATTTTTTAGCGTGTAATGCCCGGTAATAAATATAAACGATGTATTATAAGTCTTATTTTTATGAATGCGTTTATTCAACTTTATTTTATTTGTTTTCCTCGGTATAAATTGGAGCATTGGTTTTGCCCAAATCCATCAATATATTGCCCCAAAGGATTCTCTGGTCAAGGTTCATCTCCGCGATTGGCAAGATCTCAAATTTGGCTTGTTCATGCATTGGGGGCCTTACAGTCAATGGAGTATCGTTGAAAGTTGGAGTTTGTGTCCGGAAGATGAAGGATGGACTCAGCGCAAAGGGGTATATGCAGAGAATTATTTTGACTACGTAAAAGCCTATGAACGTTTGCAGACCACATTCAATCCAGTCCAATTTAATCCTCAAAAATGGGTCGACGCGGCCCATCATGCCGGTATGAAATATATGATATTTACTACGAAGCACCACGATGGCTTTTGTATGTTTGATTCCAGGCAGACCGATTATACCATTACCAATGCCAAAAGTGCATTTTCCACCTCACCCCGCTCCAATGTGACTAAAGAAATATTTCAGGCATTCAGGAATCAGGGCTTCAAAATCGGCGCATATTTTTCAAAACCCGATTGGCATAATACGGATTATTGGTGGCCCTACTTTCCCCCCTTAGACCGGAATGTCAATTACGATCCAAAAAAATACCCTGATAAATGGAATGCTTTTAAATCGTTTACGTTTAATCAGATCGAGGAGCTGATGCGGGATTATGGCAAAGTAGATATTTTATGGCTGGATGGGGGATGGGTCAGGCCTTTAAAAACGGTAGACCGCTCGGTGTCCTGGCAAAAAACAATATCAAAGGATCAAGACATTGACCTTCCAAGGATAGCTGCTATGGCGAGAACTCATCAGCCCGGCCTTATTGTAGTGGATCGTTCGGTTATCGGTGAATTTGAAAATTATACCACTCCGGAACAAGAAGTGCCGGAGAAGCCATTGCCGTATCCCTGGGAAACCTGTATGACGATGGGCAACAGCTGGAGTTATGTGAAAGGAGATCAGTATAAATCGACCAATCAATTGATCCATCTTTTGGTCAAAATCGTATCCCGTGGAGGTAATCTGTTATTAAATATAGGGCCTGGTCCTGATGGTGATTGGGATCCAGTGGCTTATCGCAGATTGTCTGAAATTGGCGATTGGATGAAAATCAATTCAGCTTGTATCTATGGCACTAAGCCGATAGCACCGTATTCTTCAGGCAATGTTTTTTTTACGCAGAATAGTCTGAACAATGAAGTTTCAAACACCATATATGCTATTTATCTATTGGAAGAAAACAATCCCTTTCCGCCCGGGCAGCTTTTGATCAAAGGTTTAAGTTTAGGTAGAAACAGTAAGATCATGAGTCTGGAGATTCAACAAAACCTGCCCTGGTCTATTACCAATGGGGAGCTTAAGATTTCCCTGAAAGGGATAGAAGGTAGTATAAAACATGCCCTGGTGCTTAAAATAGTGAATGTAAAATGAAAGCACTCACTTTTACCGGCTTACAATCTATCACCTGCGAATCCGTTCCTGACCCCGCCTTACTTGAAGGCACCGATGTCATAGTTAAGACTGATTTTTGCGCTATTTGCGGATCAGATCTTCATATATTTCATGGGCGAGAAGCAGGCATAGATCACCACACCGTTATGGGTCATGAATTTGCGGGTGAGGTGGTCGACGTCGGAAAAAGAATAAGGACCTTACAGCGTGGCGACAAAGTTGTCAGTCCATTTTCTACTGCTTGCGGTCAATGTTTTTATTGTAATATAGGATTGAGTGCACGATGTATTCACAATCAGATCTATGGCTGGGTAGAAGAGGGAAAGGGTTTGCAAGGTGCTCAGGCTGAGTATGTAAGGGTTCCGATGGCGGATACTACATTATTAAAGTACGAGCCCTTTGGTATATCAGGCGATCTGGCATTATTGGCAGGTGATATATTCAGTACCGGATATTATGGAGCACAATTATCAGAAATTAAAGTTGCTACTATTGTGGCTGTCATTGGGTGTGGTCCGGTGGGTTTAATGGCAGTTTTAAGTTCAAATATTCTGGGGGCAAAAACCGTTTTAGCTATAGATACCATTGAGTCAAGGTTACAACTGGCAGAGACAATGGGAGCTATAAAGTTGGATCCCCGGGAACAAATTATTGAAGCCATAAATCAACTCACGAGTGGAAGGGGAGTTGATGCCGTAATCGAAGCTGTGGGAAATGAGTCCGCTCAAGCATTGGCATTTCAAATAGTGCGACCGGGAGGTATTATTGCCACAATCGGCGTGCACACTGCAGATCATTTTGTTTTTAAACCGGCAGATATATACAATAAGAATATTACGTATAAAAGCGGTCGGTGCCCGGCGCGCTCTTTGATGGGAACCACTTTGCCTTTGATAGCTGACTATACTCCGTTGTTATCCACTCTGATTACCCATCGATTGAACCTGGAGGATGGGGTGAAGGGGTATGATATATTTGACAAGAAAAAAGACGGTTGTATTAAGGTTTTTTTTGAGTTTTAAAAACTACTTTGTCCAAGTCACGGGGTATTGTAATTTCATTTAATCCAATTTTTTGCAGTTGACTGCAAAAATTGCCCGATTTAAATTGAAATCCAGGTAGCGAAGTCGGCTCTATTTACATTTAATAGTGATAATAATTTACGTTAAAATGATATTTATGTAAATTTTAAACTTAAAGTTGTAAAGTATAGCTAAGGATGGCCTATATCTTTGAAACTGAGGAATCTTCGCTTCCAACAAAAATCACCAACAATTATTACACAATGATTAGAACACTTTTTTTAGCTCTTGGCTTATTGCAAATTGACTTATTATTTGCACAGGACACCATTAAATATACCAGTTTCGAAGGGGATACTTCAGAATGGCAGGGAATTGTTATTGGCAGTCCTGGCGATAGTTCTTACTTGATAGTCGGAGATACGACTTCTGGATATAACGATATTCCATTCAGACAGCGCCTGGGCAAAGGGATCAGGTCCTGGCAAATAAATAACGGACAGAGCGGGATTCTACTTGATTCAACGCAAATCGCCCAATACGATAGTACGAGCCTGAGCATCCGATTTTCCGGTACATCGACTGATCCGGGCGAAGGGCTTGATGCAAATGATACAATTAAATTTTTTATAGCGTTGAACGGAGCAGGTTTTTCTGAGATCCCTAATTTGATCATCACTGGTTCGGACAACGCCACTTTTGGTTTTGATGGAGATTCGGTGATCTACTTAAAAGTGGATACTTCAGTGGTGGACAGTTCAGTTGTTTACAGTGTCCCATTTGGGGTCCTGGACACATTGAACACAGCCTCTACCGTAGTTTTTGATATTTTGTCAGGTTCTTTCAATATTGGGGTTATGATCCTTGTTTCCAATAATCAGACTTCCGAAGTTTGGAATATTGACGATATCATACTCAGTGGACAGCTCGAAAGGGCCCTGCCCATCAGCCTGAATAGCTTGAAGGTTAAAAAGCACAATAACGGGGTTGAAATAAAATGGTCTGCGGGCTTTGAACCCAATGGGTTAGATTATGCCGTTGAGCGAAGCCAGAACGGACACATTTTCCATCCATTGGATATCATATCCGCGAACTCAGGAGAAGATAATATGCAATGGTATACTTACCTGGATCAATCTCCTGCAGCGGCGTGGAATTATTACCGAATCAAACAAATCTATGCAGACGGCAATTTTGAGTACAGTGAAATAAAATCAATATATATCAATGCCGGAAAGAGTACTATTATCTATCCGACAATTATCCAGGATAAATTAAACATCAGTTCAAATGTGTTGAATTGGAAACGATTTCAGATTGTGGATTCCCGGGGACAGCGTATCAGGACGGGCCCGATCAACCTTGTAAATAATACGACGCAAATTCCATTGGCAGATTGCAGCCCGGGCGTATATTTTATTTCATTGATTTCCGGCTCGGATATGCAAACCTTCACCTTTCTCAAAAATTAGAGGAATAGATGCCACAGAGACGCAGAAGGG
>JAWXBI010000201.1:0-14048 GCA_034439915.1 Saprospiraceae bacterium
CCCCGCGGTTGCTTTAGGCGTCCCCGCGGTTGCTTTAGGCGTCCCCGCGGTTACTTTAGGCGTCCCCGCCTAAAGGTTAAACTCACCGCTGGATCACCAGTTTTTCACGTCCCAGGTAAGCTCCGGACTGGATTTGAATAAAGTACATCCCTGCAGTCATATCAGCAGTGGAAATACTTAAGCGCATTTGATTTCCCGTCGAGGGTTGTTTAAACGATTTGATCAATCTTCCATCCAGTGAAACAATTTTTACACGGAGTTCATTGGCTTTGGGTAAGTTGATGGTGCAATAAACCAGGTCAGATGCAGGGTTTGGGAATACTTCCAGTTTTAAAGGAATAGTATTTACATCCCGGTTGGGAATGGTTAGCTGAGGTTCAACAATGGTGCCTTTTTCAATGGCTTCGGCGCATACCGACCCCAGGCCGTCAGCAGACACACAAGCTTCACTATTGTAATTAAACATATCCATGATCTCGAGGTCATCAATAAACCAACCGGTGGCATTGCGGCTGTCATTGGAACCAAACCGGAACTGTAAATTGATTTCCTGATTGGTCAGTTCTTTCAGGTCTACATAAGTGGGTATAAAGGTTTTGGAATCACCATAAAACGCTCTCAGTTCCGGTAAGGGAATCGCAAAATAGGAGAGGGGACCATTGTAGCCATTACGGAAAATTTTGGATCCAAGATCAGCATAACTGAAACCATCATTGGTCGAAACGCGTAAAATGCCTCCATCGAATGCATGCTGGATATTGTACCGGTGGTAAAACCGCATTACCGGTTTAGATATATTTTTTATTTGGATCGGTTTGATCAGGTTGAGCAATTGGTCATTTTCTGAAGATTGGTTGGGTACAAACCAGCTTTTTTTACCACTGCGGGATACGACATCGGTGAGTTCCCAAATACCCGATCCCTTCAACGCAAACACATCATAATTAAATTCAGTATTCTCCATACTATCTATAAAAACAGTTTTGGAAGCCAGAGATTTACTGGATTGCAGGGTATAGGTAATTCCTATCGACGCCCCGGGCAACAATTCGTCCTGCCGATACGTCAGTTTTGAGCCGTCTGTTGCCAAACTTACATTGGACGAATTCAATTTGAAATTTGCCCCCATTGGAATGAGGTCGGTCACGACCACATTTTTCGCCGTCACTTTATTATCGTTGCGCACGACCAGGTTTACCTGAATATCTTCACCGGCCCGGATCGCCGGGGTCATCGATTTGGATATTTTGACCGTGGGTATACAAAACGGCGGTAGGTCAAAGGCCTGAATGCCGTCACTTCGATTGGTACCAGAGCCTTGCTGGGCACTAAACCCCAACCCCCTTCTCGCAAAAGCGTGCCAGATGATACATTGGTTTTGACTTTCGTACAAAAGTTCATCCGCTTTTAATATCGCATTCCTGGCATCTATGAATCCGGGACTACAAGGTTGTAATCTCAACCCTTCAAACACCAAACGGATCGCCTTGTTATTGCCTCCGTTGCCGCGAAACAGATTAGGATCCCAGCCATGAGCTTTGGTCATTGCCCAATAAAGTTCCCACAACATCAGCGCCCAGATTTCTCCTAAGGCATGAGGCGTTTCGGTACTGAATATGTCCTCATAGGTCTGATTATTTATCCCAAAATCCAATGTGTATGGATATTTCCGGATACCCCGGCCTGTGACGGCTTGCTGGATAGGAAAGGTGCCTATACCTTGAGCCGTATTTTCATTGTCACCGGGTTTAACCGTAGTCACCAATGCAAAAAAGTCACTCCATCCTTCACCCATTTGTTCATCGTTATTCAGACAGGATGAATTGGAAGGCCCCCCTGCTAAACGAAGGGAGATCCCATGCCCATATTCGTGTGCAATGATACCATTGTCAAAAGAACCATCTTTTTCCAACGATCCATTGGTTGCCGGAGCCTGGAATACTACGGTGATGATATTGATATTTTGTTTGAGAAAATTTCCATCAACAGAACCTACCGACAATACCGGAATCGTCACGGTGCAGGGTGCAGGGACCACAGACCCCATCGTAATCGGCGTGTTTTCATAGTTGCTTACAATAACAGCTATAGCCCCTGCTGCCTGAGCAAAACAAGCTTTTTCCTGGAAAAAACAATCCCCACGGTCAATTAATGCAATCTTACCTTTTACAGCAGCGGCATTGGTAAAGGTTTTACAGCCCAGAGTAGGTGTTGAAGTCCCATCGGAAACCAATACCAATTTTCCGGTCAGCGGAGATTGGGAAATCTTTGGTCCGAAATCCGCTTCTCCAGTTTCGAACTCATTAGCTAAACTGGCTGGTTCGGATACCCTCAATAATTTTGATCCGGTAACATTCCATATAAACATACGCATACGGCCATTGGTACCATCTGCAGGAGCTAAAAAATCCGCATTGTTCCGATACCTGGCACTGGTGGCCCCATATTGAGCAAGTGCAATCACCCGGTCATTTCCTTTGCCTTTGCCACTGATATTTTTCGTTTGAAAATTTCCCGCTTCCTCTGTAAACCCATATTGATAGGCAAAATCATGCATGATATTATTCATGTAAAATAAGTTGACTACCGCAGCATCTTTATTGGATACGATCGTGCCATTTGGATTATAGGGAAAATCAAATATCAATGATGCACCACCATTGGGTTCATCATTGGAAGAGATGAAATTGGTGTCGAGGTCAGCGAAAGCATGGGTATTGTTTCCCTGGGTACTGGTATACTTGGTGGTCCCGTCATCGTGCCAGCCCAATGGAGAAGCTATCGGATCAGAAGGGTCAGTCACCAGAGACGAGGAACCTGCATTGGGTGCACTCAGGGGCAAAGCCCATACCCGGTATTGAATGGCTTGCGGCTTTACCGGTAAATAATTAAAGGAGGCACTATTTTCGAATTCATTATTTTTTAAATCTGTAACCGTATGGGTTGGACTGTAACAGGACAACGTCATGTTCGTGCGCTGGTCGATTTGACCGGTTGTGGAGTGGATATAATTATTCCAATAATCTCCCGACGTTTCATGGATGCCTATTTTCCAATATAATATCAGTTGATTTTGGCTGCTCAGTTTATAGAGTAGTTGAGCGGGGATATCGTCTAGCACATCGGCCGGCTTTTTGAATTTATACCGATGACCAGGTGCAGCCTCTATTAAAACCGGAGCAGATCGCAGCGGGTTAGGCCCGGTAGACCGGGTGATTGCAGTGATCACCGCTTCACTTACTTCGGTGGTTGGTTGGGTTTGGGCTATCTTATCCCGCACCTGGGTGACCAGTCGATCGGCGTTTGCTGCGACGATAGTAGTCTGTTTAAATACAAAGTTGAGAATGGCATTTTCTATTGGTAACCCATTTAGCCTTTGCTGGGCATAAACATAGTGCAAACCTGTCGAGACATCTTCATAACTATCGGTAATCGCCAGGTCACTGATATCTGCCGGATCAAACCTCAGGCCAGTCTTGCCGGCTTCCAGGTGTTGCCGGATCAAAGCCTGGTAATCCTGACTGTTGACGGCCACACTAAAACAGATCGGGAGAATACACCAACTAAACCTTTTAGTAAAATCACTCATGAAAATCGTAGTTTTATACCTACAAAAGTATTGAATAAACCTTCTAATGAAGAAACTACTTATGTGGTGTCAAAGTTGTTAAATCGTCGATGTAAATTAAGCTAATATTTTGTTAAATAATAAGGGTCAGGTCATTTATGGGAAACATCCTGTCTTGGAGGCTTTGAAGGAAGAGGTCCCGATTGAAAAAATTATTCTTTTGCAGGGTACCCACGGTGAATTGGAAAAAACATTGCGTGAATGGTGTCGTGAAAAATCGATCCCGTTACAACAGGTCCCTAAAGAAGTATTATACAAAATGACCAATGGCAATAACCACCAGGGGGTGGCTGCCATCATCTCCCCACTGGAATATCAGGACCTGGGTGGTTTGTTGCCTTTAATTCTGGCTCAGGATCGGGTACCACTCTTTATATTATTGGATCGGATTACCGATGTGCGTAATCTCGGTGCCATTGCCCGCAGCGCTGAATTATTGGGTGCAGATGCGATTATTGTTTCCGCAAAAAACAGGGCAAGGATTGATGAAGAAGCGATTAAAGTCTCCGCTGGTGCTCTTTTAAAATTAGCTGTATGCAGAGAAAGCAGCCTGATGGCCGCGATGGATTTATTGCATCAGCATGGGATCAAAATTGCTGCGGCGGATTCAAAACGGGGAACACCTATTCAACAAATAGATTTTACCGGACCCATTGCTTTAGTACTGGGTTCGGAAGATGAAGGGGTACATCCTACGTTATTGGAAAAATCGGATTACCGCTTTCAGATACCTCAGGTTGGTACGCTGGATTCATTTAATGTTTCTGTAGCTGCTGGTATCTGTTTGTATGAAATTTATAATCAACGTTATAAATCGTAAGATTACCCGACGATACGATAATGACCGACTTTCTGTTTTGAAAAAAAATAAACCCCTCATAATTTAATTTAACCATGAAATTTCAGTCTTTTTTTAAAATTAACCTGGTATTGTCTTTATTGGTATGGGCATCCTGCAGTACCAATAAAAATTTAGCCAAGGCCCAGGATAATGCAGCCGCAACCTATCAACCACTGGACAAATCCCTGCTTTGGGAAATCTCTGGCAACGGTCTAAAAACTTCCTCCTACCTTTTTGGTACCATCCACCTGATTGGTAAAGACGATTTTTTCTTCCCCAAAACATTGGAAGATAAAATCAAATTAACCGAACGCGCCACGTTTGAAATTGATATGGACGAAATGTCCTCAATGGAGTCCATGTTTAAAATCATCGGCAAAGCTTTTATGAAAGATGGCCTGACCCTGAAAGAGCTGGTTACGGAAAAGGAATACCAGGCTATTGAAACCCATTTTAAGGACAAGGGACTTCCGCTTCAGCTCTTGGACCGCATGAAACCGATGCTGCTGGCGACCTTTGCTTCTATGGATATGGGTGACGGGGGTATGGCGGACACCAAATCCTATGAAATGGAAATTTTTGCAAAAGTAAATGAACAAAATAAACCGTCTGAAGGACTTGAATCGGTAGAGGATCAACTGGCTTTATTTGACAGCATTCCCTATAAAGCACAGGCGCAGATGCTGGTTGAAAGCATCAAAGCATCCAATAAAGAAAATGAGGAATACAAAATGTTGATCGATCTTTATAAAAAGCAGGATATCGAAACCCTGGCCAAAGTATCCGTAGATGAAAAAGACTCCGGTATCGGAGGTTATGAAGACCTCTTTCTTTACCAACGCAATAAAAACTGGATACCCCATTTCGTCCGGATGATGAGCGAAAAATCGACTTTTTTTGCTGTGGGAGCCGGCCACCTCGGAGGCCCTAAAGGCGTCATAAATTTATTAAAAAATGCTGGTTATAAGGTAGTCCCGGTAAAGATGGGATTAGGAGCTTGATGACCAGCTACCCGGGTTGACAGATCATTTAAATTTTTTTCGATGGCAAAATATCACCGAGATACGGAAACAATTCACCAGGGTCATAAACCGGATGAAACTTATGGCGCAGTTTCCATGCCCATTATCCTATCCACTACCTTTGAACGGGGTGTAGAAGGGCAGTTTTTGGAGGGCAGGGACATCTATGCTCGTAGCTCCAATCCTAATCGCCGGGCACTGGAATCCAAATTAGCTGCCCTGGAAGGAGGATCATTTGCAGCTGCTTTCTCTTCAGGGCAGGCTGCAACCATGAGCATTTTTCACGCTCTTGGCCATGGTGCTCATGTCATCCTGCCGGATGATATTTATTATGGGACACGGGTGATGATAGAAATATTGTACCAGCGATGGGGATTGGAATATTCGACCGTTGATATGACTGACCCAGACCTGGTTCGGAACAGCCTCAAATCCAATACCCGTTTGATCTGGATAGAATCTCCATCTAATCCTGCGTTGAAAATTACCGATATTAAAGGCATCGTTTCGTTGGCCAAATCAAAAAACATACTTACTGCTTGTGACAACACCTGGGCCAGTTCCTATTTCACTCAGCCCCTGACCCTAGGTGTGGACCTGGTCATGCACTCCAGCACCAAGTATTTTGGAGGTCACAGTGATGTCACAGGAGGTTGTGTCATTTCCAATGAAGCACTCCAACAGGGTCTGTTGATCAGGGAATTTCAGACGCTTGGCGGAGCAGTCCCATCCGCTTTTGATTGTTGGTTGTTGTACCGCAGTCTGGCCACTTATCCCCTCCGTATGAAGGTACATAGTGAAAACGCCCTGAAACTTGCCCAATATCTGGAGTCGCATCCGGGGATCGAACAGGTGTATTATCCCGGATTAAAATCCAATAAATATCATGCACTGGCTACACGTCAAATGCAGGGAGGATATGGTGGAATGTTGTCTATCCTCGTTAAAGGGGGGGCAAAAGAAACCTTGCAATTGGCATCCCACCTCAAACTGATTACCCATGCAACCAGCCTGGGGGGAGTTGAAAGTCTGGTGGACCACCGCCAGTCCGCAGAAGGTGCCCACAGCATGAGCCCTCCCAACTTATTGAGGGTTTCTGTCGGCATTGAAAATATAGAGGACCTGATCCATGATTTTGAACAGGCTTTAATAACAATTTAAACAAATTTTTTCATTGACCATTTTCTCTACGTACACAGCGCGGAGTACAATTTTTGCGATTTGGATGTGGGTTGAAATTTAGGGCTTCTTTATTTGTCCTTTAAATTGATTTGGGCAGGAAATAAATATAATCCAGATGACGGGATGTTCTGTGCAATACGATCAGGTATTCGTTAATCTTGGGGACGTATTCTATCCAGAAATCTTCATGAATTTTCTTTAACAAAGAGATCGATTTTCGAACTAACAAAAATACTTTGTGATTATATGCGGTGAAGCAGGTGCAGAACATATTCGTATTTAACGAAAAAGGAATTTCCAGGACATACATGACCAGTTGCAACACCTGCTTTTTGTCCTTGCAAACCTTTTCAAATTGATTGATACGCTTGTGGCAGGCGCTCAACATCTTGGCCATCTGCAATTCTTCCGAATAACTGCGGTATGACTTGGTGAACAAGTGATCTAAATCGGCTTTGGCTGCTTCAAACAACTCTTCCCTGGCAAATTCCTGATTGGTATAATTGGCAAACAGAAAGTCGTGAAACTCTTTGCTTTTTTGTGCTGCCTTTAAAACAAGCTTCTCCAACTCGTTTTTCGATAAGCTGAGGATGGCCTCTTTTACTGCCTGGTCAACTTTTGCCATGTTTGATTTGTTCTTTAGTTTTTGTTATCAACTTGCCCTCATACGAATTCTTTAAAATATGTTGCCGGCGTGTTTCTGCTTGCTGCAAAGCCTGGGCAATGATTTTCTTCTATTGCCTTAAGCATATCATGATAACTAACTCCAACAAGCTTTCCCATTTCAGATTCCGGTCTCCAATGGATAGTTAAAATTGTGGGCAAGCTTTCTCATATTCCCTCCATTCTCAGATTGAGCTTCAAAGAGTTTCTTGACAACATCACTTGCAATCTCCAGGGTTTCCGTGATTGTTGTTCGGCATTGCCCTATTAGTCCTTGTATATGAGCGTTAGTTGGTAGGTAAATAACTTCAGGTAGCTTCTTTAAATGAATTAGGATCGTGCCTTCCAATTATAGTGATTGTGAGTTGCAAATTACGGCTTTATCAGGAAAAATATTGTCAGGAGCTTATCCGAATGACCGATCTCGTTTGGGCTTTACGTTCGTGCATGAAATCGAAGCACAAAAGTCGAATTTATTAATAAAGTTCAATCGAAGCACAAAAGTTGTTTTTTGCACCTCTGCCGTCCTTCCGCAAATGCCTTGCTCGTAGTAGTTCTTTGTTCGTGTTTATATTTCTTTAAGTTTTTCGTCATACCAATCGTCTTCGTAACCGTTTTTGTCAGCAAGAAATCTATAACCAATGCCAAGTCCTAAATATTTAATTATTTCTGTTCGTTATTGTAATAAATGTTCAACACAGGAAGGTTGAAAAAAGTCGCCGGCTTCTGAATATTCTCCTGACCAAATGAACTAATCAGTTGTTCCTTTTTCTGCCGGATGTCGTAGCCCTTAATTGGGTCTTTGTCAAGGCTGGTGGAATTCCAAATTTTAATTTTTTGTTGATTGGTTTCCAAATTGAATTGTTGATCTTGCAAACTTCTTTTGTCTGTCAATAGGGGAGTTCCAAGAATCTGTCAGCTTGTCAACTTCAAAATTAAGTCCTGTATCTTGGCGTTTTTTCACTCCACGAATTTACAAAAATAGGTCTGTCTTACAATTGGGAATGCTGGTTGTAGGGAGTCCGTTGGAAATGCCGCTAACATCCGTTTTTAATTCCTTCAACCACGCTCTATATTCAGATTCGCTCCTTAGCTGATCAATTCAGACGTCAATATAATTTTAGCTTTCAGCATCGATCGGGATTATTTCGATGGATTTAAAGTTGACTCCCTAACATGAAGATTAACGACCAAATAATCCCGACTAATTCGGGTTGGTCGCACATGCTTCGCCCTTGAATCGACCGGGTATTTGTGCATCGATCCTGACCGATCGGGATTATTTCGATGGGACTTAAATTAAATTAGACGCCCTACAAATTTATATTGTCTGAGGTGACTAAAAAAGAGATCCCACAAAGACACAAGGCTCACAAGGCAAAATATATAATTGAAAATAAATTCTTTGTGTAATAGTAGCTAGTTGGGACACAACAGTCTTGTGCTTTTTAGCCACCTCTCCAACTCATCTTAAGATTTAAGAAAAGTAGAGGGTGGAGGGAATGGTCGTTTTAATTCCTGCAACCATTTTCTAGATTCAGATTCGCTCCTTAGCTGATCAATTCAGACGTCAGTATAATTTTCGCTTTTAGCAATTTTGATACCGGACAATTATCTTTTGCATGGTCAAGCAGGGCATTAAATTTTACCTGGTCGATTCCGGTAATTTTTACTGAGGTATGCAGATGAACTTCGGTAATGGTGCCTTCATCCAATACCACCGTTGCCTGGGTATCGATAGATTCAGGGGTCAGGTTTTCTGCTTGAAAATTATACGCGAGTTTCATCGAGAAACATCCTGCATGGGCAGCACCAATCAATTCTTCGGGATTGGTTCCTATTGCATTTTCAAAACGGGCATTGGAGGAATAGTTTGCTTCATGGAGTACGCCGCTTGGTGTGGAGAGCGTGCCCTTACCGGTTTTGCCATTGCCTTCCCAATGCGCACTTGCTTTTCTTGTGATTGCCATATATTATAATTTAAGGGTTGATTGAATTGAAGAGATAAACTGAAACAATGCTTTTTAAACAAAACCCGGTCAAAATGGTTCTTTTTTAAGTTTTTTATTTAGTTTATTTACTGCAAGTATAAAATTTTTATGTTGTATTTCTGCTTCTTTTAAAAAAGGGATGTCTTCCATTCGCCCCAGGACGGATTCCATCTCTTCACCGGTCTCATACATCATTTTTCTAAACGGGTTGATAAAGTCTTTTTGTTTGGATTTGATTATTTGATAGTATACCCATTCACTGGTGGCCAGAGCTTCCTCCAGCATGGATTTCCAGTCGGTAATTTTTTTAAGCGCATGGCTCTTAAGGTAAGAAGCCATGGCATGCTCCAGTTTGAGCCGGGGATATGATTCAGTGCATTGAAAATAATATTGATGGACAGCCTCCCAGGAGTTTATTAGGCCTGTCTCAATATGGTTGAGTAGTTTTTCAAGTTGTGCCCTCGTCACCAGTTGTCCCCCCAGGTTTACCCAGGTATGAGGTTTAGGTTTGGGCAGGGGCAGGTGATTCTCCGATTGATAGTCCAGCAGGCATTTGACCAGGTAATATTGTATTTGTTGTTTGTATAAAATGATTGCCCGTTTGGGTTTGCGGATCCGGGTTTCCCGTTTTGAATTTTCAATAGTGTGGAGCAGCAGATCACTTTCGGAAGAGGTCGCCACAGATTGCAAAAAAATCACTGCTTCTGTCATCTCGTCTACACTGTCGGGAGCAAGGTATTCATATTCCAACGTCTGACAGGGCTCCCTGCGGAGATCACGAGCTTTGAATTTATTGGCATTGCGGGCAAGGGCAAACAAGTTATTATCAAACCAATAACCGGGATAAATGACCAATTCATTGGATGATTCGTCGTTTGAAATCAGGGAAAACGGCAGCCGTTGATCCATTTCATATAGATAATTTCCTTTGGTCATCAGTGTGAAACTGGCAAATCGTGAGTTGTGTTTTAGGGTTACGGACAACCCCGGCCAAAATCCCCGTCCTGCCACCAGTTCCCCATCAGGCCCCCGTGAATTGTGATTAGAACCGATGGTAGCCCCTGCTGCCACATTGCTTTGACCCAGTAAAGTCGAGGCAATCAAAAAAGAAGTATTGTGGTGTTGTTCATGTGCCGGATAAATCAGCGAGTTGAGCACTTCACAACACGAAATGGTTGCATTGTTTCCCAGGAAGGAATTGATCAACCTTGCCCCGTACTTTAAGCTGGAATGGGAAGCCATTACAAAGCGCACCGCTTTGATACCATAAAAGGCCCGGCAACCTACATCCATGATGCCATTGACCATTTCGCAACCTTCACCAATTTGCGAAGGGTCGTTTGCCGTGCTGCGGATAGTCATATTTTTTAATTTATTGGCACCTTTTAAATAAGCATGCTCTCCAATGCGCACATCCTTTATCACCCTGCAATTTTTTATTACTGTGTAATTGCCAATAGTGCCATAATATCCTCTGCGTGCATCAAGTATGTTTTCTGTAAAGTCTTTAAATTTTTCCATCAGTTGTTTACGATCCCTGAATTTGGACCAGATCCAGGCGTCTGCCGGCAATATACCTTCAAAAACCAATACTTTACGGCCGCCATTTTCATTGCAGATTTCCAGCCAGATTCGACTAGACTCCGGTTCGCCTTGTTTTAAGATACCGTTGCCAAATTTGGCCGCACTGGTAGTGGTTAATTCCTGGACATTGACGAGAATACAAGAATCCCCGATAATATAGTGTGCCATATGGACTACATTGTTGATCACCACGTTGTCCCCCAGATCGCAACTATTGATGGTACTGTCGTATAATCCCACAGGTAATTTGAGATCGTGGAATTCGAGATACAAGGGTTCCAGCTTGCCAATCCTAACCAATCCATAAAATTGACAGTTCTTCACCAGCCGTGGATCAAATTGATTGGTCACCAGGATTTCATTCCAGTCGTTGGCGGTGTTGTTATTGTGTACCAGGATTTCGATTTCATCCCCTTTCAGATGGCGGTATTCAGACGCAGATTGATTTTGAATAAACCGGAGATAATATTCCGTTTTATCATTCGGTAGATAGGTCTCTGGAATAAAACCATAACCAATTTTTTCCAGGGGTGCTTTATGGATGATATTCATGATTATTCTACGGTTACAGATTTTGCTAAATTTCTTGGTTTATCCACATCATATCCTTTGGCCACGCCGATGTAATAGGCCAGCAGTTGAAGGGGTATGACGGTCAGTAAAGGTGCCAATAAATCATCTGTTTCCGGAATTCGTATACTCAGCTTGACCAGACTGGAGATCACGTTATCCTCTTCGCTGACCAGGACAATGACCTGCCCCTTCCGCGCTTTGATTTCCTGGATATTGGAAAGTATTTTTTCATAATAAGGATCATGCAATGCAATAAATAAAACCGGCAAATTTTCATCTACCAGCGCAATGGGCCCGTGTTTCATTTCCCCTGCCGGGTAGCCTGAGGAATGGATATAAGAAATTTCCTTCAGTTTTAAGGCACCTTCCAACGCCACGGGAAATTGAATCCCCCTTCCCAAAAAAAGAAAATCGCGGGCAATGGCAAACCTTTCGGCAATCCGTTGAATTGAACTGGTATCCCTGAGCATATTTTCTATTTTATCTGGTATAGCATTCAATGCGTTGACATAATGGTTAAATGTTTCGTGATCAATAGTGGATTTTTCCTGGGCCACTTTTAACGCGATAAGGTATAATACAATGAGCTGCCCTGTAAATGCCTTGGTACTCGCTACTCCGATCTCAGGACCCGCATGGATATAGACGCCTTCATGGGACATCCGGGTGATCGATGATCCGACCACATTACAAACTGCCAACACGATCGCCCCTCCATTCTTGGCTTGCTCCATGGCTAGTAAGGTGTCCGCGGTTTCACCACTTTGAGATAAGGCAATCACCACGTCCCCTTTAGAAATAACGGGATTGCGATACCTGAACTCAGAGGCATATTCCACCTCCACCGGGATGCGGCAGAGCTGTTCAAAAATATATTCGGCTACCAGGCCTGCATGCCAGGAAGTACCGCAGGCAATGAATACCAATCGCCTGGCATTGACCAGATCGTTGAGATGATTTTTTAACCCGCCCAGCGTGATGGTAAAATCCGAAGCGTTGAGCCGTCCCCGGAGGCAATTGCGCAGGGTAACGGGTTGTTCATGGATTTCCTTGAGCATAAAATGTTCATATCCCCCTTTTTCAATACTCGCCAGGTCCATGTCCAGTTTTTCGATGAAGGGAGTGCTGCGCTCATTGTCGCTGTTTTTTAAAATCAACTGATCTGCGGTTAAGATGGCTATTTCATAGTCATTGACATAGACGGCATCCTGGGTGTATTCCACTATAGGGGAAGCATCAGAGGCCAGAAAATGTTCATGATTGCCAATTCCGATTACTAAAGGGCTCCCCTTGCGGGCGGCAATCAACTGGTCGGGATTGGCCTGGTCCAACAAAACAATCACATAAGTGCCGATTACCCGTTTAATGGCCTGGGCAACGGCTTCTTCCAAAAGACAATGGTTTTGATTTTTTATTTCTTCGATAAGGTGGAGGAAAACTTCAGTATCGGTTTCACTGACAAACCGGTGGCCCAGCAATTCCAGTTCTTGTTTTAAGGTGATATAATTTTCTATGATGCCATTGTGAACCATGGCCAGGGTGCCATCATTACTTAATTGTGGATGGGCATTGACATCATTTGGTTCACCATGGGTAGCCCAGCGGGTGTGAGCAATGCCTATATGCCCGGGTACACCCCCTTCAGGAAGAATAGATTCAAGAGCCGCTACCTTTCCTTTTTTCTTATAAATTTGCAGTGATTCACCGTAAATAGCAAGCCCGGCACTGTCATATCCCCGGTATTCCAGACGTTTAAGACCTTTGATCAATATGGGGCAAGCCTGCCGGTGGCCAATGTAAGCTACGATTCCGCACATGTGTTTTGAATAATTTAGTGGTTTAAAATGTCCATCGGTAAAAATACGCTGGATTGAAACGAGATATTACCTTCAGAATTACCAAATGGTAAATTAATTACTGGAGATTGTTGTGACCAAACACGCTATAGAAAGCCATCAGTTCAGTAAATTTATTGTTTAAATAATGACATGGCAATAATCAAATCGGTCAGGGGATATACCCCAACGTTAGGTTCAAGGGTATTTCTCGCCGACAATGCAGTGGTGGCCGGGGATGTAGTCCTGGGAGATGACTGCAGTGTATGGTTTAATGCTGTGGTACGTGGAGATGTCAATTTTATCCGGATTGGCGACCGCGTCAATATCCAGGACGGAGCGATCATCCATTGTACCTATGAAAAAGCTGGCACTACGATTGGCAATGATGTTTCAATTGGGCATAATGCCATTGTCCATGGTTGTACCATCCGGGACAAAGCGCTGATCGGGATGGGAGCTATTGTGATGGACCATGCTGTGGTGCCTTCTCATTGCCTGGTGGCTGCCGGGGCTATTGTTTTGGAAAATTCCATCCTGGAATCGGGATTTATCTATGCCGGGATTCCGGCAAAAAAAATAAAAGAACTCACACCGGAAACGTTTGACTTTTTTATTACCCGGACGGCTAGTAATTATATGATGTATGCAGGATGGTTTAAAGAGATAGGATAGAATGAGGTTGAGGTTGAGGTTGAGGTTAAGGTTAAGGTTAAGGTTAAGGTTAAG
>JAWXBI010000202.1:0-12767 GCA_034439915.1 Saprospiraceae bacterium
TCATTAAATCCATTGTAGGAGAAATGACTTTTATTGTTTTTATCTTTTTTGGGAACAGTATCCTGCGGCCAAAAGACGGGTTCTGGTGAGACGATATTATTATCAAATATGGACGTAACCGGATATTCGTTCTGGATGAAACGGAAAGCCAGCGTCAGGAAAAGCATCACCGGTAGCAGCAATAAGAATTTTATACGGTGTAAACTGTGGGATTTATTTTTATTCATCATGATAATACGGGATTTAAGGGAATGGTAATTAAATGCGGGTGCAAAAGAAAACCGGTGCGGCCCGGCTGCCTGGAGTAGAAGATATTGATAGGATTTAGGGTCCAGTCCCCGTTGCAACATGATATCGTCTGTCAGAAACTCCAGGTTTTCCCGGATGGCTTTTTTCAGCATCCAGGCCAGAGGATTATACCAATTGAGGATAGTAACCACCTCAGCAAATAAAACATCCACACTGTGTCTTTCTTTTACATGGATGTATTCATGATGGAGGATTTGTTGATACGCTTTCGACCCCCATGCTGTGGTATTGATAAAAATATTTTTACCAAAAGAAAAGGGAGTTTGCAGGTCATCCAAATGATAAACAGTAGCATCCATAGTTGAAACCGGAATGGATTTGCGTTTTAAACGCAGGTATGAAAGAATGCGTATACCGAATCGGATCATTAAAAAGAGGATACCGGCTATCCAGATATAAATCATATTACCCGGTTGAAATAAGGTTTGAATGGTAGTATTGCCAATTTCACGGGCAGGTAATGCGATAGCTGAAATAGAAGGTATATCATGGATCCATTGAGGTGCAACCTCAGGAGCCAGGGTTGGTTGAATTTGAAACTGCACAAAGGGAAGGCCTGCTGCTAGCACCATTCCGGTTAAAAAGTACAACCGGATCTCTTTGTAAAAAGTAAGCCTCTGCAAGACCATACGGTAAAAACAAATCAATAAACTGACCAGCAGGGTCATTTTCAGAAGGACTAATAAGAGATAGGTATTCATGCTTTTTTACCTTTTTCGATCAATGAAATGATTTCCTTCAGCTCTTTGGGACTGAGTGTTTGTTGTTCCACAAAAAAATTGACCATTTGTTTATAGCTGTTGTCAAAATAGTCTTGTACAAAACCCTGCATAAATGCCGCTTTGTACTCTGCTTCGCTGATCAACGGTTTGTACACACTTACATTGCCAATCTTACGGCTGGATACGTATTGTTTTTTTTCCAGGTTTTTAATCGTCGAGGCCAGGGTGGTATAGGGAGTCTGGGCTTCGTCCAGCTCATCCAGAATGGCGCGGATATGTGTTTCTCCCAATTGCCAGATGATCTTCATGGCTTGTTCTTCCTGTGGGCTTAGTTTTTGCATGAATCGGTCTTGAAGTCACAATATTACGAATCTTTCGTAGATGTGTCAATAGGGTCGTAAAAATAAATTTGTAATCAATAGGTTCGGAGTTAGATAGTTCAGGGAACAACACTTCGGCACACACGTCCTTTGATTGGTTTGTTAATTTTTACAAAAAAAAACCTAACACACAAATTATTCTATGGGCTCCTTCGAGCTGCTCTATATATCGGGTTCAAAATATATCATCTAGTAAAATAAAAATCGGTAATTTTGAATACAGTATCTTTAAGCATATGGTGGTGATTGAATTAAAAACACATATTCACAAAATGGTCGAAGAAATTCAGAGTGAACAACTGCTGCAAACTCTTTATGATTTTCTAAGACTGAGAGAAAAAAACGAACCCGGACAACTTTGGGATTCTTTAACCAGAGCGCAAAAACAAGATGTTTTATTATCCTTTGAGGAATCAGAAGATGAAACCAATTTGATCGATAGGAAAAAAGTTTTTAAGGGCACTGAATGAAGATTTCTTTTTCAAAGCGAGCTGTGAAAAACTATAGCTCGTTTTTGGAATACCTGTCAAATGAATGGGGAGAAAGAGTCGCCGGAGCTTTTAATCAAAGAACCAATGATTTTTTAGATCTACTGGAGAGATTCCCGGAAATTGGATCTGTAGAGATGATTGAAAAACAAATTCGCGGTTTCCAACTGACAAAACATACCAGGTTGTTTTATAGAATTAAAGGTGAAAATATCATTCTATTGGCCTTTTTTAATGTACGACAACATCCCAATAAAAGACCACA
Organism: Saprospiraceae bacterium; assembly: GCA_034439915.1. Taxonomy (GTDB): domain Bacteria; phylum Bacteroidota; class Bacteroidia; order Chitinophagales; family Saprospiraceae; genus JADJLQ01. Next base: position 2,165 of record JAWXBI010000202.1, read on the forward strand.
ATGAGCCGTTTTGCTGTTAAACCCAAGGGTCTTTCGCCTCGCTGTTATGTCGTTTCATGGAAGCATTCCTGATCCAAATATATTTAGATAACCTGCATTGAATGGTATCTCCCTCATTTCACCCCATACTTCATCCTCACCAATCCCGTATCATACTCATTTGTAGAAAGCAACTTAAGCTTGATTCTGCCTGTAAGATTTTGAAACAAGGGTTTACCACTTCCCAGTAAGACAGGATGTACGGCTAGAGCAAGTTCGTCTACTAAACGATGTTCCATAAACGTAGTAGTGAGCCCGGCTCCCCCAAACAACCAGATGTCCTTGCCCGGTGTTTTTTTATAGTCTTTGGTCCAGGGTATGATATCACCCGATACCAACTGATAAGATCCCGTCCCGCTCAACTCCGCCAATGTATTGGAAAACACATATTGGCTTACCCCTGCAAATTGTGCCATGAAGGGATCATTGTGGTCTACCGGCATATCCTTCATCATGTCATAGGATTTACGAGCAAGGAAGATGGTATCGACTTGTTTAAAAAAATCGGACATGCCATAAACCTGATCTGTCAGGCACCAATCGTATTCCCCCTTGGGGCCCTCGATAAAGCTGTCCAGGCTTACCGCCAGTTGTAAGATGACTTTACGCATATTTCAATTTAAAGATTAACTAAATTTACATTTTACATACGATATAACAGGTATTGAGCATGCAGCAATTGAGGCAGAAACCGGTTTCCAAACTTCCCCTTGTCGGCACCAATATATTTACCCGCATGAGCGGCCTGGCGGCTGAGGTAGGGGCCATCAATATTGCCCAGGGGTTTCCCGATTTTCCCTGCGATCCCAGGTTGATCGCCATGGTGAATGAAGCCATGCAACAGGGTTTTAATCAATATGCACCCATGCCGGGGGTGCTGAAATTACGAGAACTCATTGCAGAAAAAACAATTGAACTATATCAGCGATCTTATGATCCTCTGACGGAGATCACAGTTGTTCCCGGCGCTACGGCAGGGATCTATGCAACTATCCAGGCCCTCGTCCATCCCGGCGAAGAAGTCATTGTACTGGAGCCCTGTTACGACAGTTATATTCCCTCCATCATTCTGGCAGGAGCTATCCCCATCCGGTACCAGATGAAATTTCCAGGTTATTCCATTGATTGGGCCGAGGTCAAACTGCTGATCAACGAAAAGACCAGGATGATCATTATCAACACTCCGCATAATCCGACGGGAAATATTCTAACGCATGCGGACATGGTTTCTCTGCAGGCGCTGGTGGAAGATACCGATATCCTGGTATTGAGTGACGAAGTGTATGAGCATATTGTTTTTGATGGGGAGCGCCATCAAACGGTATCTGCCTTCCCTGTGCTGGCCGATCAAAGTATCATGGTGGCTTCTTTTGGAAAAACCTATCATACCACGGGCTGGCGGGTGGGTTATGTATTGGCTCCCGTGGAATTGATGAAAGAAATCCGAAAAGCCTATCAGTTTGTAGCCTTTTCTGCCTCTACTCCCATGCAACATGCCCTGGCTTCGTTTTTAAAAGATAAATCCGCCTATCTGGAGCTCAACGATTTTTTTCAGCAGAAACGAGACTCCTTCAGGTCGATGATCCAGGGGAGTCGGTTTACCCTGATGCCTTCGCGCGGATCGTATTTTCAGTGTGCCACGTATGAACGCATCACCGATGAACCCGATCAGGACTTCGCCGTACGCCTGACCCATGAATATAAGGTGGCCACCATACCGGTATCCGCTTTTTACCAGGATGGAAAAGATAACAGGGTATTGAGGTTTTGTTTTGGCAAAAAACAGGAAACGCTGGAAAAAGCAGCGGAAATATTATGCAGGATCTGACGATAAGCCTGGTGCAGGCAGATTTGTTGTGGGAAGATAAGAAAGCCAACCTCAGTCAGTTTGACCGTTTGTTGTCCCAAATCACCGAACCGACGGACCTCATCATTTTGCCCGAGATGTTCAATACGGGGTTCAGCATGCAGGCTACAGCCCTTGCCGAAGATATGTCCGGTCCAACCATACAATGGATGCTGGAAAATGCCAGACAATATAAGGCAACGATCATAGGAAGTATGATCATCGTTGAAAACGAAAACTATTTTAACCGGTTGATAGCCGCTCATCCGGATCAAACTTTAAATCATTATGACAAGAGGCATTTGTTTCGGATGGCCAATGAACATTTGACTTTTTACCCGGGCAGTCGGGTATTGACTTTGGAAATAAAGGGATGGAAGATCAGGCCCCTGGTTTGTTATGACCTCCGTTTTCCAGTCTGGTCAAGAAACAGGTATAATAAGGAGGATGGTTGGTCCTATGATCTGGCGGTTTATGTAGCCAACTGGCCAGCTGCACGGACTATTCCCTGGAAAACCCTTCCTGTGGCCCGGGCTATAGAAAATCAAGCCTATATAACCACTGTCAATCGTATCGGTACAGACGGAATGGGGATAGCGTATAGTGGGGATAGCCAGGTGATTAATTCGTACGGTGAAGTAGTGGCGTCATTATATGATACAGAAACCGTTCAAACCATAGTATTAAGCAGAGCTTCACTGGAAAAGCACCGGTCCGTTTTTCCCGTGGGTTGGGACGCAGACCTGTTTCAGATTTCGGATTGACCATTTCGTTTCCACTCTACTCTTTTCCATACTTTGCCTCCGTTTACCGGGTTACGAGCCTTAAAAAAATCCAAACCATATTTTTTTCACTTATTACAGGTCAGTCTTTCTAAGGTATAATCTCTGTTCAATGGAAACTACCGTTTCTGTTTGCATACTATTTAACCCACCTTTTCCACTTATGCGTAACTTTGACAAGCCCGATGCTCAGAATAGTACTTCTCAGTTCCATATTATTTTTTTCCTGTAGACGCGAGAAAGAAACAATTAAACCGGTCAGCGGTCCCATTTCAGAATCGATTTATGCTGCCGGCTTCATTAAAAGCAAAAACCAATACCAGGTATTTTCTACGGTAAACGGTATCATTGACCAGGTGTATGTATCCGAAGGCGATACGGTAAAAAAGGGGAGTCTGCTTTTATCCATTTCCAACGAAACACAAAGGCTGAATAAAGAAAATGCCGAGTTGGCTGCACAATTCTCCGATTTAAATGCCAACCAGGGTAAACTCAATGAAGCCAAACAGTCGATTGACCTGGCCCGGTATAAAATGGCAAACGATTCCATCCTCTATTCCAGGCAGGCTGCTTTGTGGCAACAACAAATTGGAACCAAAATTGAATTGGAACAGCGTGAACTGGCCTTGCAAAATTCAAAAACAGCCCATTCTTCGGCCATCGTGCGATACGAAGACCTTAAACGCCAACTTGACTTTTCTTCTTTGCAGTCAAAGAAAAATTTATTGATTTCCAGCAAACTTCAAAGCGATTACATACTGAAAAGTGAAATTGATGGCATAGTGTATAGTTTCACCAAAACAAAAGGAGAATGGGTTGGCCTTCAAACCGCTTTAGCGATCATTGGTGATGCAAAAAATTTCATCCTGGAGATGCAGGTCGATGAATATGATATTTTTAAGATCAGAAAAGGATTGATCGTGCTGGTGACGATGGACAGTTATAAAGATCACGTATTTGAAGCGATCCTGACCAAAGTCAACCCAATGATGAATGAACGGAGCAAAACATTTTTGGTAGAGGCTGAATTTATCCAACCTCCTTCTTTACTTTATCCCAATATCACCTTTGAAGCAAACATTGTGATTCAATCCAAAGAAAAAGCTATATTGATTCCAAGAAATTACCTGTTGCAGGATTCGACGGTGATAAAAATCAGTGGTGATACGGTGATCGTCAGGACCGGATTAAAGGATTATAATAAAATAGAGATCCTGTCAGGTGTGGAGGCGGATGATGAACTGATAAAGCCCAACGAATGAAATTTAGCCTGATCGGAAGCATTTCGTTGTCTTTGCTGATGGCCCGGTGGAAACAAACTCTGGTAGCTGCTATTGGGGTCACTTTCAGCATTACGATGTTTATTGCCTTACTCAGTTTTATGTCGGGGTTAAATGACTTGCTCGATGGGCTGATCCTCAATCGCACGGCGCATATCCGCTTGTATAATGAGATTCAACCCTCCGCTGTACAACCCATTGATCGATCTGGCCGATTTAAAGAGTATTATAATTTTATCCGTTCGGTCAAACCCAAAAACGAACGCGTTCAAATTTACAACAGCGGAGCGATTTTGAAATCCCTGAAAAATGACCCTCGTGTACTGGGCATCGCTCCAAAAATAACTGCCCAGGTATTTTATACTGTTGGCTCTATTGAGATGACCGGTATCATCAATGGAATTGAAGTGGAAGAGGAAGACCGGTTGTTTTTATTCAAGGATTACGTTACAGAAGGCAATTATATCAATTTAAAAAACATTCCCAACAGCATCATCCTGGGCAAAGGCGCAGCTGAAAAAATGTTGACCACCCTGGGTGACCTTATTCAAGTGACCACCTCAAAAGGAGAGCGAATTCAATTGAAAGTGGTCGGATATTTTCAATCGGGAATACAGGAAATAGATAACGTGCAGAGTTATGCCTCCATAACCACTACCCAAAAGCTTCTTGGAGAATCCAATAATTATATAACGGATATTCAGGTAAAATTAAAAGACCTCAATATAGCGCCGGTGGTTGCAAAAGAATACGGGCAATTATTTGATGTAGAAGCGGTTGATATACAAACTGCCAACGCCCAGTTTGAAACGGGCAGTTCGGTTCGCAATATTATATCGTATGCAGTAGGTATCACTTTGTTGATTGTAGCGGGTTTCGGTATTTACAATATCTTAAACATGATGATCTATGAGAAAATGGACTCCATCGCAATTTTAAAAGCTACTGGGTTTTCAGGAAAAGATGTAAACCATATATTCATTAGCATTGCTTTAAGTATTGGTATTTTCGGCGGTTTACTGGGTTTGTTGTTTGGTTATGGATTGGCCTACCTTATTGATCAGGTGCCGTTTGATACGGCTGCTTTGCCAACCATTAAAACCTACCCGGTCAATTACAATCCCCGAATTTATTTAATTGGCGGGGCTTTTTCCCTGGTAACGACCTATTTGGCAGGCTTTCTTCCTTCCCGTAAAGCCAGTAAAATTGATCCAGTAATTATCATCAGGGGAAAATAAGATGAGCAAAAAAATACTGGAAGCCATAAACATTTCGAAATATTTTTTAGACCCTGTTCATATACAGGTTTTAAAAAAAATAAATTTTTCCATTGGTGAAGGGGAGTTTGTTTCCATTATGGGCAAATCCGGTTGCGGCAAGTCCACCCTTCTTTATATCCTGTCGACCATGGACACCGATTATGAAGGTGACCTTTTTATTGACGGGACGAGTATGAAGAATAAAAAAGAAGCGGAATTGGCTAAGGTCAGAAATGAAAAAATCGGTTTTGTATTTCAGTTTCATTATTTGCTCAATGAATTCTCCGTATTAAGAAACGTCATGCTACCCGGCTTAAAGTTGGGAAGATATTCGGAAAAGGAACTGGAATCCCGCGCTTATGACAAACTACGCATTCTGGGTATTGAAAACGAAGCGGTAAAAAAGCCCAATCAGCTGTCCGGTGGAGAAAAACAACGGGTAGCCATTGCCCGCGCAATGATCAATAATCCGATCATTATCATGGGAGATGAACCCACCGGTAATCTTGATAAAAAGAACAGTGAAATCGTATATTCTATTTTTAAGGAATTGGCCGAAGTCTACCATCAATCCCTCCTGATCGTAACCCACGACAATGAATTTGCTTCGAAGACCAATAGAATCATCGAAATGGAAGATGGTCAAATCATTAAGTCATAAATTATTCAGCAGCCAAACCCTGCAGCCAAATCTGACGTCCACCCTGAACAATCAAATAATACCTATTGTATTCAATTTTTGGAAGTCCCCTGACCGGATGGACTGGTAAATCAGCTTAACCTTGAGGGTCCCACAGCTTAAGCCGGGTTTCGGTAAATAAAAATTTATCGTTGGGAGAATATTCAATATTACTGCCTATTCTGAGCGTTAGCCTAACCTTAACCTCTTGGTTTAGAATTAACTTTGCACGCAGATATCAAAATATGATCAGGACCCCGGATCAACGCGTGCGTGTAGTTGTCAGTTCAACCCTGGAAGAATTGAGCGAAGAACGTGCTGTGGTGAAACAAGCTATTGAAGAGATGCGACTGACGCCGGTCATGTTTGAGTTGGGGGCCCGCGCCCACCCTCCCCGACAATTGTACCAATCCTATCTCGAACAAAGTGACGTCTTCATAGGGATCTATTGGAACCAGTATGGCTGGATAGCAAGTGATATGGAAATTTCAGGACTGGAAGACGAATACCGTTTATCAGGTACCAAACCCAAATTGATTTATGTCAAATCCTCCAATGAAAGACAAGCCCGGCTCCATGGGCTCATCAGTGAAATCGAAAAACAGGGATCCCTGGCCTATAAACGGTTTAACAATGCATGGGAGTTGCAGGAATTGATAGAAAATGATCTGGCCGCTTTATTGTCTGAACGTTTTTTGAGCAAGCCCATTGAAGGATTGCTGGAACAAAAAATATACTTCAATTCCATACCCACCCCGTTTCACGATTTAATTGACCGGGTCGCAGAAAAAGAAATCATCCTGGACCTGATGTTTACTAAACAAAAAAGGTTGATCAGTCTGATTGGTATGGGTGGTACCGGAAAATCCAGGTTGGCTATAGAGATAGCCAGGCACGCATTGCCCCGGTTTAAACATGGTGCTTGTTTTATCGGGTTGGCTTCTATCAAGGAACATATTCATCTGGAGTCAGGCATTGCTATGGCTTTGGGATTATCGGATGCTTCCAAACAATCGCTCCGTGAAACACTGTTGTCCTATCTGTCAGATAAAAACCTGTTGTTGGTCCTGGACAATTTCGAACATGTATTGCCTGGAGCCGAATTGATTTCTGAACTGTTGTCCCGCACCCACGACCTATCTATCCTGGTTACCAGTCGCACCGCATTAAACTTAAGGGCTGAACACCTTGTTCCGCTTTCTCCCTTGTCCGTGGCTCAAATCAAACCCTTACAGTTGGAAGAGGCACTCCGGATACCTGCACTCCGGTTGTTTATTGAACGCGCCAATAGTGTAAACCCGCGTATCGAATGGAATCCGGACAACCTCGATGCGATCAGCCGGATATGCGATTGTCTCGGTGGCCTGCCATTGGCGATTGAACTGGCAGCACAAAGGGTCAGGTACAACACTCCGGTGTTATTATTAAAGGGAATGGAAAAGACACTGGATGTGCTGAGTGGAGGAGCGCGTGATTTACCAGGAAGGCAACAATCCTTCCGGGCGACCCTCGATTGGAGTTATAATTTATTGAATGAAGAAGACCAAAAACTATTCCGGATACTTTCGATATTTCAGAACGGTTGGTATTTAGATGCCGTCATACCGATAAGCGGTTTGAATCCGGATGAGTGCAGGTCCGGTATAGAGCGGTTGATCGATGCCGGATTGATACGTATAAAATCCATCGAAGGAAATGATATGCGTTTCGATATGTTGCAGCCTATCGATGAATATTCAGAAGAATTATTTGAAAAGGATCCACAAAATGGGATGATACAGATGACTTTTTTCAGGTACCATATCGACTTGGCCTTGAACATCAGTCCGTCCCTCTTGTCTTTAAAATACACCAGGGATTGGTTGCCCCGCATTCTCGCAGACTATGAAAACTTCAGGATGGCGTTTCATCTGGCCATTAAATACAATGACAAAAAAAGTAGCAGTATTATTATCAATACCATGGCCAATTACTGGATACATGTGGGTTTGCAAAATGAAGGCCTTCGGTGGATAAAAGAGGCGGGACTTGACCATTTAATCGATTGGAAATCCTTTAACGCTGAAGAGATCAATATATACGCCAACACCATGTTGTGTTCCGGGATATTCCGGTTTTTCCCTGCTGAGTTTATTGCAGCCAATCAGAAATTATTGATAGCCAAGGAAATGTTTGAATTTATCGGGGAAAATAAAGGGATAGCGCGGTGCCTTACCTATTTGGGCCTCAATGGTCTTTCCATGGGTGACTTAAACAGTGCAGATTATTTTACTGAAGCCATCCGGATAGGCAAACAGGCTTCGGATTATTATTCGGTATTTCTCGCCATGACCTTCCAGGCCGAATATTATGCATTGTCGGGGAACATCGACGAAGCAAAAAAACAACTGGAACAAGTAGAAGCATTATTAAAAGATAAAGAGACCGGAGCGAAACTGGAGGGGTTTGATGACCTGCAGCCTATATTTTTTCTTGAAAAAGGAAATGTATTTATAGCCGGAGGCGATCTCGAAACGGCCTATGACGCATTTGTACACAGTATAAAATTGTTTGAAGGAAAAAAATTAAGAACCAGTTTGGGATATGCTGTGGGGGGCCTGGGTATCATACTTGTCCTTCGAAAAGAAACGGCTAAAGCAAAACCGGTACTATTGAATGGATTGAATATAGGAAGAGAGCAAGGGGATGTGATCATAGCCCTGATCCAACTTAAATTACTGGTGTGCTGTTTGATAGAAGAAAAGGTATTGACCGACATCATTGAGTTGCTGGATGAGATTTATGCTCATTTTCATTATTATAGTTATTCGCCCTGGTCGGTGGATATTATTGCAGCGAAATGGATTGAAAAACGGTTGCTTGAAAACAATATGGATTATACTTTTAAGCCCAGACCCAGGTCCCAGGGCTTTGATCAATTGATTCAAAGCGTGTTGTTCCATTTTAATGATTGAACCTAACCGGCCTTTGGGGCAAACGGCTATCGTTCTTTTTTTATAGACGGATAGTAGCTTTCACTGCTTAATTTATGTAGTTTTAGAAGAGAAAACTAACTGAATGAAACCCGTCTGGTCAACCCTGCACTTAATTTTTTTTCGGTTTGTTTTTTTGTTTTTTATCCTTTGGGCTTCACCGTGGAACTGGCTTCCTTATCTGGATAATTGGATTAGTAAGTACACCTATTATCCCGCTTTTTGGGTACGCAACTATCTTCTTCATCCTCAGGACACCCCTGTATGGACCCATGCGCCCACCGGCAGTGGAGATACTTATGACGATTGGTTATTAACCTGGGTATTTCTGATGCTGTCTGTATTTGGCACCGTGATCTGGAGCCTGGCCGACCGATTAAGAAAAGAATACACTACACTGGATTATTGTTTCCGGGTTTTCCTGCGATATTATCTCGCGGTGGTTTTATTTTCATACGGGTTCCATAAAATATTTCCCCATCAAATGCCCTTTCCCAACCTGGCTCATTTGCACACTCCGGTGGGGGACCTCAGCCCGATGCGGCTAGCCTGGTTGTTCATTGGTTATTCCACTCCTTACGAATTTTTCAGCGGGCTGATGGAATCTCTGGCTGCTTTATTATTAATCATTCGGAGGACACAATTGTTGGGAGCACTGCTGGCGGCCATTACCTTGTTTAATGTCATGATGTTCAATTATTGTTATGACATACCGGTCAAATTGTTTTCAACCCAGTTGTTTTTATTTTCCAGTTATTTAATCTCGCACGATTGGCGGAGGCTCTATTCTTTTTTCTTTCAGTCTGCACCAGCCCCACCACCGGATTATGGACTATCCTTTCAGTCTTTTCCTTCGAAAATCCTGCGGTACGGTTTGTTTTTGTTATTTGCAGGCTATTACCTGGTGTATGGTTTTTACAAAGAATTTAAATTTAACCGCGAGCTTAAAGTCCGCCCGGTATTTGAATTGTACGGAGCTTATGAAGTAAAACGACTTTTAATCAACCGCTCTGAAATCAACGGTCCTACCGATACTCTTCGTTGGAACCAACTTATTATGGGCAATGGATTTACTCCCCAACAAAGTTATGGTATGGTCAAGCGGGGGACTTATCTGGTAGACCGCACTATCCAAACGATAGACAGCACAAGGGCTTTTTATATAACTTTCCGGGATGACACCCTCCTTAATTTCAGGGGACGGTACAGCAGAATAAGTGAAAATGATATTCAACTTAATGGTATTTCCAGGGGAGATACCCTGCAACTTGATCTCAGCCGGATAAACAAACCCTTTAGACTGGAGAGCCGACCATTTCATTGGGTTTCCGCCACTCCGTATTGATAATGGACTAGCTTAAGGTCCATATTTAATTATTTTTTTGAATAAACCAGGCTCTGATTTGTTTGGAATATTTTAAAATTTTCCTCAGGTTTGCAGACCCATAAGGAAGAAACTTACTCCCCGATCATTTCCCTTTAAGACGGATTTAAACGTATCTAACATATCTAAGGTTATTAAACTTTTATCAAATCGGAAATTTATATCACTCCATAAAATAAAATTCATATGGCAACAGAAGGTACCAAAAATCATCCCTGGAAACTAAAAACACCACCCCTTTCTTCGGATTACGAAATGTATAAGGATGTAAAAGATGGCAAAGAGGTAATTGTATGCGTAGTTGGTAAAACGACCTTGTTATACGAATACCGCTGTTTGACTGATCTTCACGCAATGTTAAA
>JAWXBI010000203.1:0-6390 GCA_034439915.1 Saprospiraceae bacterium
TACATACCCTGTCCCCAAAACCCCGAAGGGGTGACATTATAAGATAGGTGTGTCATTATAATCCCGGCATGAAATTTAATTACCAAATTTATCCATTGATATCGAATACATATTTCTCATCGTATTCAATCTCATATTCTTTCAAAAATTCCAGATATTCTTCATGGAATGATTTTTTACGGTGATGCTCTTCTTGATTCAAAATATAATTATAAACATTTTTAACATGCGATTGTGAATACGAAAAAGCCCCATAACCTTCCTGCCATCGGAATTTTTGCCGGATCCATCCTTGCTCATTAACAAACTTCGATGAATTGTTTTTGATATCTCGCACCAAATCTGAAAGCAACATGGATGGTCGAAATCCAATAAATATATGGATATGATCAGAAGCTCCATTTACAATGATTGGTTTCTGGCCTTTTGCATTAATAATCCCAGCTATATATTTATTCAGCTCTTCTTTCCACGATGGATGAATAAGTTTATGTTTGAATTTAACCGCAAATACGATCTGAATATAGATTTGAGTAAAAGTTCCTGGCATATGATGGAAGAGTTAATCTGTGGCTAAATTAACTTACAATTCGTTAGCCAACCATAGTCTATCCGGTAGATTCGAGGACAAATAATGCCAATTCATACCAATGATTGAAACGCCAAAAGTTTTTGATAAAAACTAGCTTGAAATCCGGACCTGCTGCCCAAAACCAAATGAAATTTTAAAATCGGTTGATTAGAATTTTCAGGAGATAGTCAGTTCCTTCATTTCACCCTTTTTTCAACTACCTGCAGCACTTCATAACCCGGACTTCCGTAATGCACAAAAGCAACCACGACCAGATCGTTTAACTTCCAGTCTTGTGCATAGTCGGGATTAAAATTATAAACCCGTTTTTCATTTAAATTCATCGACACTATTTTTAAGCCCTTGATCCCACTGATGAATTTGCGCATCACATGGCGATGAATATAATTGGTATCCACTCCCGCCGGGCCCAATTGTGCGTCCCGTATATTGTTTTCCACCAATACTATAGATAAAAAAAGTGGATTCGAAGATGGAATAATCAGGGCATTTAATTCACAGGAAACATCTATTGTTTTCAGGGCAGAATCAGATTGAATTTCGAGGTTGATTCCCATGGAAGGAATTTTCTTTTTTTCTTCATCCACATATCCGGCCCAGGATCCTCCTCCTAAAAAGACAGAAGATTGCCCGGAAAATACTTTTCGGTTAATCATGCTGGATGGATAACCCTGCGGTTGATTAAAGATCCTGATCAATTCTTCTCCATCCGCATTATCTAATTTTAATTTATTTTCTTTATTAGTCGGTTGGGCAAAAAAACCTCCATGCACCGAAACGATCACCAGTCTATTTCCATGAATACGTTTTAATTCTTCCAATAATTGAGCACCGGCCGGGCAGTTTTGACATCTGACCCCGGTATACTCTTCGATCAATACATTTTGAGAATAACCGGAACCGGGTTGATCCGTGTTGGTGGACAGGGTAACCGGTACTTCTTCACAAGCCTGAACAAGTATACCTAACAAAAAAATATAAACACTTACCCTCATTTAAAATCTTGATTCCAGATTAAATTTTATTCCATTAAAAGCAGGTTCATAACGGCAGATACCACCGGTACAAACGATGCCCGCGCGCTGTCGCACCAGGTTTATCCCGGCACGGGTCACGTCCCTGCTGTATACAACGCCGGCGGTATAATAATTGTTTTTCTTTCCTTGAACCGGTTTAATATTGTACATATCAGAAACGGTGAATACCCATTGCGGCGCTATACTGTATTCCAGTAATAAAGAAGCCCAGCTTCCCATATCCTGTTTATTGTACATGTATTCCAGGTTAATCCGGATCGCATGAAGGTCATCGTACTGTCGGGTCCAGTCGATATAGGGTATCCAGGTTTTCACGAGGGGCGCCAGTGGTTTTCCTTCAAAGACTTGCTGATTGTAATGTTGATGCTGGATACCTGCGATCAGGGTAAACTGATCCGGTTTCCGCCAGGTGGATTCCAATAAAATTTCACGGTAAAGTTTTTTTGCCGCAATACCATTTATCCGGCTATGATGCAGGGTAAGGTTCCAATTAGAAGCGGGGGAAACCTGCAACTCTGTCTGTATGGCTTGCTCACCCAATTCCTGTGTTGCGGGTTGGTAAAACGAAGTCAGCCTGTAAGAATTTTGTCTCGACATGGGTGGGATAAACTGGATCAACCCATTGTTGAGTTCCTCCTGGGGACGAGTCCTGTATCCGAAAAACCGGGTTCGTTTGCCTTCCACGGAGATGCCCCAACCCGGTTGGCTATAATTTACTGACCCATAAAATACCTGACCCATTTTATGGATAAATTTTGGTCCGATAATTACCTCCCCCATCGAGTTATTTCGCTGTCCATTGGGGTCATTCATTACGTCCCTGGTTTTCAAGGCAGATTCAATATACAGATTGAGATCGGCCCACTGGATGGTATTAAATAAGGTAAAAGCATAAGTATTGTATTGGGGCAGAAATTGATCAGTGGGTTGATAAGTGCTAAGGGTAGACAACAAGTTATTCATGCTGCCATCATCCAGGGTGCGGTTAGTAAATCCGATTCCCGGCGCCCAGGACCAGGAGGAAGAATCACCGCCGTGAACATATCCTTCCAGAGCCAGGCCTTTGATCAGGGATTCATATTCTTCAAACTGTTTTTTTTGTTTGCCCGCAAAAGCCCTGATATGCCAATAATCATTCCATTGGTATCTAAGTTTCAGGCCATATAAAGCATTGTCGATCCCCAGGTTTCGTTGTTCGTATGCCCTGTATATGATCCCGCTTCCAATCTGGTCGTAGATAAATCCGGCTTCAAATCCAAGTTTTGAACCTTCTTTTTTGATAAACCATCTTCCTATCCCCTGGCGGTTGAAAGATGCCTGGGGATTGATGAGGTTACTGTTTTGATAAAGGTCAAGGCGGAGTCCAAAATCCAAACCCCAGTTAGTATACCGGGCATCAAGCCAGGTCTCTGAGCCGAAAAGCTGATGGTCATATTGAGGGGTACCGCTCGCACCGATCGTGCTATCCCGGATAAAAACGCTGGCCTGGGTGCTCAGATAAGCATTAAAGACACCTCCGGTAGGACCCGCAGGTTCTTCCTGGGCAAACCCACATATCGTATTGAAAATCAAGCCGGTTAATAGGATGTTAAATCGTAGAGGCATTTGAATCAGGCAACAAAATTAAACTTAGTTTTGTACTCTATTCCTATTCAAGTATTGTACCATGAATCGAATTTATCTGTTTATATGCCTGTTATTTGTATCCTCTCTTGGTTTTTCTCAGAGACCGGTCAAGCTTTTACCCAACGGAAAAGTTAAAGATACCAATGGAAAACTGGTGGATTTAAATACCTATACCAAGGCAGGCAAAATTACCATTGTCAGCTTTTGGGCAACCTGGTGCGGCCCATGTAAAAAAGAGCTCGATGCCTATAATGCACATTTTGCAGGATGGAATAAAAAGTATGGAACACAATTATTGGCTATCAGCATAGACGATATCAGGGGACAGGCCAAAATATCCCCGCTGGTCAATGAACGCAAATGGCCATATACCATATTGGTCGATGCCAACAATGATTTACAAAGGCAATTAGGGTTCTCCAGTATACCCCAACTCTATTTATTGGATCAAAAAGGAAATGTGATCTATCAGGCTACAGGATATCTTCCAGGGAGCGAAAAAGAGTTAGAAGCTAAAATGGCTGCAGCGGCTAAAAGTTCGCTCTAACCAGGTATTTCCTTTATTTACAGCCCGGTATCTGCTGACATGAGTTTGTTAAACCCGACGTAAACGAGCCCCAGGTAAATTTTACTAACGTCCCCCTCTTTTAATTCATTTATATTTGGTAGTAAACTGCCGGTAGCTGGTTCCGTCAGGCTCAGGATCAAAACACCCATTGAAAGCATACGTTGGATTTTAAAAGATTCAGACCCTAGATCCAATCCGCTTAAAACGACCTCGTTTAATCCATCCATACCGGAAGACTTTTTTAAATCGTGAATATCTTTTTGAAGCAGGTTAAACATATGGTTGATCTCATCTCCAGGGATATAACCCTGAAGTAAACGACTGGAAGCGTTCAGGTTGGATTTGAGATTGAACTGATCCTGCTTTATTTCGTTTTTTATATTCAGGATATCCGCTGACTATTTAGAAGGTGCTTTATGCTGGTCCACATATTTTTTAGTTTGAGGCATTAAAGTCCGAATATACTTTTCATGATCAAGGGTTGTCGAGGTGGATTGTACCAGGTTTAAATAAGCCTGGATGACGCGAGGACTTGCTGATTGGCTTAAATAATTAAACCAGGCAGAGAATACCAACCGTGAATAGTCCGTGCCATTTATTTTAAAGGCGGATAAATTTATTCCAGGTTCTTCGTTGTTAAATTTATAACCTCCCTGTATATTGATATATTATCGGTTTTCAACTGTATTTCGTCCAGGCCAGGTGGTCTTAACATAAGTAAACAGATAAGGCGATACATGGGATAAATACGGATTAAATAGAATGGAATTGCTGTCCAGAGTAGAAGCCAATGAGTCCGCTGTATAATATTTAGACAGAATAGATGAAATTGAATCTTTTAATACCGGTGAATACGTCTCTGAAACCATTTTGCCCATATTATATAGGGTATCCATAAGTTCAATGCCATCTTTTGCCGGGCCTGATTTGGGGGTATGCTGGACAAAATTTTTAATCCGGACCGCATCAGCGTAGGCCTGTTGTGCCTGGAGTGAATAAATAGAAATATTTAAAAATAAACCGATGAGAATTTTCATATAAATGGAGCTTTTTTATAACAGAGGCCGAATGGAAAATAGCTTAATCTTTGCAAAGGTATATCCCATATGATCAGGCCTGGATGCAGCCATATGAATTGTTATTTAAATGAAAAACAGAAAAATAAAACCGATATCCCGCGTATTTTATTTGTGCCTGATACGGTAAAAAGTAACCTTTGAATAACTTTTCCGAATTGGGTTTTATTTTAATTTCCAGTTAATATTATTCAGAGCATAATCATGCCAATTATCAGGTCATAATTTTTTTAAATTCATCGTGTAAAAACCTCGAATGCTTAGCTCCAAGTCACCACATTACATTGAATGATATAGGAAAACAATTTTGTCTCCGTGCTCCCTATGCTCTCCGTGCAAACTAACCCCTCCGTGCGAAACATCTTATCCGTACGAAACATTCAATCAAGGAAGGTTAAGACGTTTATTTTCTCCGTGCTCTCCGTGCGAACTTACCTCTTCGTGCGAAACATTCCCTCATTGGAAGGTAAAAACGGTTATTTTCTCCGCGCTCCCCGTGCTCCCCGTGCGAACAGACTTCTCCGTGCGAAACATCTTATCCGTACGAAACATTCAATCATGGAAGGTTAAGACGTTTATTTTCTCCGTGCTCTCCATGCGAACTTACCTCTTCGTATGAAACATTCCATCATTGATACCTCGCCTCCTTCAAAAACCCATCCAGCGTGGGCCGGTCATACAGTACCCCATTTTTGATCACGGCATGTATGGACCGGGAGTTTCGGATGTCTTCGAGGGGATTCGCATTCAACAGTATCAGGTCAGCGTCGTAGCCTTTTTCAATCTTACCCTTTGTCTTCCCGATGCCCATATAGGTTGCCGGATTTGTTGTTGCGGTTTGCAAAGCATCCCAGGGGGTCAAGCCGGATTGAACGAAAGATTCAATCTCATCATGAATGGAAAACCCGGTCACCAAAAACCATTCCGGAGAATCCGAGCCCGCCATCAACGGTACTCCGGCTTTCCAGAGTTCATTCACCATTTTATGCCTCAGACTTCGGTATTTTTCAAGGCTGGATTCCGGGATGTTCATACCCAGTCGCCTTTGACGGATCTGCCAGCGCTCCTGGATGAGCTGAGTTGGGATATAAGAATAGTCCGGTTTGCTTTTAATGAATTCTTCTGTTTGTTCTTTACCGAAACAGGACAGAAAAAAATAATTGGTTGGGGTGACATAGATGCTGGCTTCTTTGACCATCCTTGCCAGTATCCTTACTGCCATTAGTATCAAATAAAACCTCAATTATCTCTGTGCCATTTTGTGTTTCCGTGGCATCAATAAACATTTTTTGCGGTAGGAAACTCGTTGTCTTTTGTGCCCTCCGCTTCACTGCTTTGCAGTTTACTGTGGCATCAATAAACCTCAGCGCCCTCCCCAAAACAAAAAAGCCTCTCAGCATCTACATATCCATTCACTGAAAGGCAACTAAACAAACCCACCTGGGTATTATATAAATATTCTTCTTTTATAAAAACACAGAAGGGCACATA
>JAWXBI010000204.1:0-2680 GCA_034439915.1 Saprospiraceae bacterium
AAAATAATTTATAATCAACAGGTGCCCTTAGGCACTCCGGAGTTGCAATTGAATTTAAAAAATATACCGGAAGGCATGTATTTGCTTTCCCTGATCAGCCCCAAAGGATACCGGATCAATTCATTTAAAGTGATTAAGCTATAGAGAGGCATAATAAGATATTCTTCAACATGAAAAAGTTTTTTTCCATACTGGTTTTTCAAATTGCTTTCCTGGCTCTTGGATATGGTCAGGTGATCCCCAAAGGTATGAACTACCAGGCCGTAGCAAGAAATCTAAAAGGCGAAGTCATCCCCAATCAAAAAATCAGTTTTAAAATTTATTTATTTGGCAATGAAAATAATCAGCGTTTAAATCACTACAGCGAAATCCATGAGGTGACTACCAATGGTTTGGGATTATTTCATCTAATCGTGGGAGAAGGCTCAAGGGAACAGGGTGAATACGGATTAATCCCCTGGAATTCAGAAAATATTTGGATGGAAGTCGCCATTAAAGACAAAGACCAGACCGATTTTGCAACGGTTAGCAGCAATAAGTTGATGGCGGTGCCCTATGCTATATATGCAGGCACGGCCGATAAACTCGTTGATCAAAACACCATTCCAACTTCAAGTTTTGCACCCCCAGAGCCAGGGGTAATTTCCACGGAATGGTCTGTTTTTGGAAATGCCAAGACAGATGCCAGTGGTAATATCTTCAGGACCAATTCTCTGGGGACCACCGATTTTGTGGACCTGGTTATGATCACGGATAATGAGGATAGAATGCGGATATTGGCAGGGGGAGATATTAAAACCAAACTCAATTTTGAAATTGGCAAAAATCTGAATATAGGACAGAATCTCACTGTAGGAATTAGTGCAACTTTTGGCGATTCCCTGGTCGTCAAAAAAAATGTATTGCTCAATACGTTAGGTGGGTCTACCATTAATTGCGGCCCTTTTACCGTAGCCGGTCTAAGCCCAACCCTATTTACAGGTATCCTTACGGTGGATAAAGCCACCGATTTTAATACAACCCTGAATGTGGACAAATCGACCAATCTGAATGGACGACTCACAGTAACCAAGATGAGCCCCACAAAACTGACTGGCACACTTGTGGTGGATTCTACTACCAACATCAATGATGCCCTGAATGTCAATAATATGAGCCCCACCTATCTGTCCGGCACCTTATTGGTAGATTCCATGGCCACGTTCAATGATAAAATCAAAATATTATCCGGTTATCAAACCGATACCACTACAGGTGCGCCCGCCAGTGGTTCCCTGCAGGTGGGAGGAGGTGCTTATGTAAAAGAAAATTTATACATCGGCGGGGTAGCCAAATTTGGCGGACCTGTTGCTTTTGCCGGAGCAGTGTCTATTACGGATGGGACTCAATCTATTGATCCTACCACGGGAGCTTTAAAAGTATCCGGGGGCGTAGGTATCGGCCTGAACCTGAATGTTGGAGGAGCCGCTATGATTGGCGGGATGGCGACGATATTTGATCCAACCCAATCATTTAATGATTCGACCGGAGCGCTCAAAGTCCTGGGTGGGGCAGGCATCCGGAAAAGACTGAATGTGGGAGGCGGCGCCTGGTTTGGAAGTACACTTAATGTTAACGGGATAACTAATTTAAACAATACATTAAATGTCACCAACTCCAGACTATTTGTTGCAGAGTTTATCAATATGAGCGACGGAAACGGACTAAGTATTGAGATCGCTAATCCAATGCCTGGATGGGCTAATCGTTTTGTTGAATTCAGGGGTTCTAATGGGGTAGTGGGACGGATTGAAGGGGAAAATGCCTCTCAATATATGTTGAATGATCGATTTATTAAAGAAGTGGCTGAATATGATACAGATATTTTAAGATCCCAATTACTGGTGACCAGCACAGCACTTGATCTCGCAGCTGCTATTACCGGTGTGGTCGCTGCGGCAACTTCCGTAACCTTTTGCGTCGGATTGGGCGTATGTACTACAACTCCTATAATAAGTTTTACCGTAAAAGCCGTTCTTAAAGCAGCTTTATATGCCGGTGCAGTAGCTGCTGTCTCTTATTTATTGGTAAGTGCCAATAAGAGTAAGGATGATTTCTTAGCTTATAAAATGGCCAGAATCGGCGTCACGTATGAATCCGGATCAGCAGATTATGCAGAATGGTTGCCAATGGCTAACCCTGAAGAACCTCTTTTGCCAGGGTATATTGTTGCTGTTAAAAACGGGAAAATAACCAAAAATACAGAGGAGTTCGACAAACTATTGGTGGTGTCGACAAAACCCATCATACTGGGCAATGCACCCCGGGATGACCGTAAAAAAGATTACGAAAAAGTGGCATTTATGGGACAGGTACCAGTCCATGTTTCTGGTAAGGTCAATGCCGGAGATTATATATTGCCTTCAGGGCTTAACAATGGGATGGGGAAGGCCGTTTCTCCCACCAGCTTGCAGGCTGATGATTATACTAAAATTGTCGGCGTGGCCTGGTCCGCCTCAGATAAGGAGTCTTCAATAATTAATTTAGGGCTTGGATTAAATGCCGGTGATATCAGCAAGGTGGTCATTGACCAAAATAATATGATCCGGGAGTTTGAATCGAAATTTAATGAATCGAATGCAACGCTGGCCGAAATAGTACCGGGTTTTAAGAAGTCAGCCAAAGCTGCCGGAATTTTTGA
>JAWXBI010000205.1:0-5411 GCA_034439915.1 Saprospiraceae bacterium
CTCCGTGTTCTCCGTACGAAACGTAAGTCAATTATCTCCATGCCACAGAAGCTCAGATGAACGCAGAAAAAAAAATATTCCTCCGTGCTCTCCGCGTTCGCCGTGCGAAACGTAACTAAAATATCTCTATCCCACAAAAGCTCAGATTAAACTCAGAATAAAAATTATTCCTCCGCGCTTTGTGTGGAACCGGCTCCTTATATAATTATCCTGTTCCACTACTATTTAATACTTCCAACACTTTCTGCTTATAGGACCTGCCGATTGGAATAGATTTACCATTAATTTTCAGTGCAGTAGCAGAAAAAGAATCCAACTTATTTTTTGCCACGATATACGACCGGTGAATTCGGATAAACTGCCGGGCCGGAAGGGTTTCTTCTAATTGCCCAAGTTGAATTTTAGTGACAATAGATTGGTTTTTGATTACCAATCGCGCCCTGAGCAGCCAC
This sequence comes from Saprospiraceae bacterium, assembly GCA_034439915.1. Classification (GTDB taxonomy): domain Bacteria; phylum Bacteroidota; class Bacteroidia; order Chitinophagales; family Saprospiraceae; genus JADJLQ01. Next base: position 453 of record JAWXBI010000205.1, read on the forward strand.
CACAAGAGACAAGATGAAACGATACTTGCTATTATTTACTGCTCTGATTATTGTCTTTTACCTCACCGGCCAGGATTCGATAAATAAAACGGAAATTTTGTTGCTAGGGACTTTTCATTTTGCCAATCCCGGGTTGGATGTGGCAAAATTTGAAAATGCCAATATCCTTACTGATAAAAGACAACAGGAAGTGGAAACCTTGGCGGCCCAACTTATACGTTTCAAACCGGAGAAAATTTTTATCGAAACACCGGCTACCGCCCAAAAGCGTTATGATTCCCCGTTTACTGCTTATAAAAACGGGGCGCATACCCTGACGACCAATGAAAATCAACAGCTCGGTTTCCGGGTAGCCAAAGGGAGTGGCTTGTCCGGATTGATCTGTGCAGATTATAACCAGGTTAGTTTTCCCATAGATCGTGTAATGAAAATCATGGTGGCCAATCGACAAATGGACCTGTTACAATACTTCCAGTCCGTAGTCCAACAGGAACAAAATAGTTTTAATGAGGTATTAAAAACAAAGACCATTACCCAAATTATTCTCGATGGCAACACCAATGAAGAATATACTAAACTGGCTGGAATGTATTATTTCTTCCTTAATGCAGGGGATAAAACAAACCATGCAGGCTCTTTCCTGGTCAGTGAACAGTGGAGACGCAATAGCTATATCTATGAAAATATTTTAAAAAACCTGGATGGCAAAGAAAAACGTATTCTTATTTTATATGGTACCACGCATGTAGCCATGTTAAAAGAAATGATGAAATACAATGAGCGGTTTAAATTCATTCCAGTGGCTTCGGTGTTGAAATGAGGGAGACTGGGTAACCTTCTCTTACGGTTTATATTTACTTTCCTGGTTGATCCAATTTTGGGCTATATTTTAATCCTCTTACCTTCACAGTAAATTTTTTTGATTCCATTCTATTATGGACTATAAAACCTATAGGCCTTCCCTTTCACTTGCTCCCTTTATCAAATGTTTCTGGTCATTAAAATCACTGGCTTCCGCGTCCCCTGAAAAACAAAGAATTGTACCGGATGGCTGTATGGAATTGATTTTTCATTGTGGCGATGCCTATGAGCAATTTCTTCAGGATGGCAACCGGGTATTGCAACCAAAGAGTTTTGTTTTTGGACAAATCACCGCCCCTTTGGAAATCTGCCCAACCGGGAAAACGGATATCCTGGCTGCTCGGTTTCATCCCGATGGGTTTGAACCATTCACTTCTATACCGGTCTCAGAAATGGAAAATAAAGCAGTGGCCTTAAAAGATTTATTTGGTGAAGAAGGCAGTCAACTCGAAACTCAGGTCCTGGCTACCAGGGAGCATTCAGATCGAATTCATTTGATTGAACAATTTTTTCTTCGAAAATTACGCAGCCCGGAGACTCTGGGACGGATGATCCGTTCAGGCATAGAATTGATGCACAAATTCAATGGTCAGGTTTCGGTCAATGATTTAGCTGGACTGTTAAACACCAACCGCCGGCAACTGGAACGAAAGTTTTCTACCACCATTGGCATCAGCCCAAAACAACTTTCTAAAATTATCCGCCTGCAATCCGCTTTAAAAATGCTGGAACAAAAACAGTATACCAACCTCACTTCGTTGGCTTATGCAAACGGGTATTTTGATCAGGCCCATTTTATTAAGGACTTTAAAGAACTTACCGGAATGAGTCCCAAAAAATTTTATACGGACAGCCTCAAAATGAGTTCTCTTTTTATCCTTTCAGAATGATCCTGTCGCATTTTTACAATTTTGTCAGACAGGCTATTTTCATTTTTGTGCGATGTTAATACAGACAAGATTCAATCCCGCGGAGTCAGGAGCGTTTTCAATGGTAAGTTATACTTCAAAAACCAAAGCGCGTTTTCTAAAAAACAGAGCCTGTTTTCTGGGCGTTTTGTTTTTCCTGTTTTGGTCAGCACCAGGTATTAGCCAAAAACCAGTCTTATTCCAATGGTTGATCGGGGTATGGGAGATAAACACCGGTAATGGGATGATCAATGAAAGCTGGCAAATGGCCGACGACTCTACCCTGGTGGGTAAAAGTGTATTTATTAAAAACGGTAAGGATACCATCCCCCAGGAATCGCTCACACTAGCCCTGCGAAACGGGGAGTGGTATTATATATCAACTGTAGTGAGTCAAAATAATAATCAACCCGTGGAGTTTAAAGTTATTTATCATGGACGTTCGGAATTTATCAGTGAAAATCCTTCCCATGATTTCCCTCAGCGGATCGCGTATCGCAAGGTCTCTGACCAGTTGATGTATGCCAGCATTGAAGGGCGCAAAAATGGCAAATATGGAAAGCAGAACTTCAATTTTAATAAAAAAAACACTAAGTAGAGTGAAGGACTATAAATAACCCTGGGTGATAACCTGGGGTTATAGTCTACCTTAATACAGAGGAAGTTCGTGTTTTAATATGGACCCGATCCGATCGGTAAATACCCAGGCATTCAGATGATCCGGGTTTTCAAACATATTTTTAAACTTGCCAGGCATAGATACGGTATTCACCACCTGACCATTGGATAAATCAATCACGACCATATCGATATTTTCGATGCGGTCAAGTGCCCAAACCATTCTATCTGATTGTTTACCCATGATTTGTGTTGCCTTGATTTGTCCGTTGGAAACCTGGGTCTTTAATAGATTGCCGTTTTCATCCAGGATGCGAATGTTCTGTTGATCCGCGCTGTGCTGAAAAGCAGCATAAACCCACCTGTCTTTACCTCCTGTTTTATGATACTGGACCTCTGTGGACATTCCGGCCAGTCCCTGTCCTACAGCGTCGGCCACACCGACGACGGGTACGAGTTTAAGATTATTCAACAAGACTAAATCTGCAAAGGTCTCTGTACCGTGTTGAGTAACCACCAGTTTTTTATCTATTCCATTGTGAGCAGAGCCTTTAAATTCACCCGGGATTATAAATTTTTCCAACGGACTTCCTGCGGCATCAAATAAATGAACCACAATCTGATTCATTAATTGTTCGGTAATGATTATTTTATCCCGAATAAAATCCAATTCCCGTATTGAAGATTCAGTGATTGAACGGGGCAACTCCATTATTGCCGGGCCTGCCTGTTTACCGGTGAGATAATCGAGCAGCAACCATCGTTGTCCTGAGTCATTACCTGCAAAGATCAGACATTGACGATCCCTGGCAATGACCCTGGGCTGTCGACATATCCCATCCATAGAATACATTCTTATGACTTCCCCATGGTCGTTGAGAATCCGGATATCACAGAAGTTTTTATTCTCTTCGATGCGTTGATTGCAAAGCACTACGGTCTTGAGGTATTGTATACTGTCTTTACTTCCAAAAACGGAATCCAGATATGGTCCGGTCCAATTGAATTGATTTACCAGCTTGGGAGCAAAACCATCAAAAGGACCAGCCTGATATTGAAAGTCATCAACCTGAGCGGAACTTCGCCTTTTCCGCAAATACATCCATTTAACACCACCGGGGTCCTCCCGGATTTGAAAATCAATCTCATTCCTTACTACGTTCCAATCTTTCCATGAACTACTACAAGAGTATAAAGCCAGCAGCACAAGTAACAGAAATAAAACAATACCGGAATACCTGCCGTAGCTCATAATTGACGAATTTGGGGGTCAAAAATACTATAATATATGGCTTTGAATCTGCATATCAGTCTTCGTAGTGGCAAAATGAATTTTGTATTCAAAACAAGACCTGAAAGCCCGCCTGTTTTAGTCGAACAGGTAATATCATCACTTACCAGCCCGCCTTACAACAACCAACGGTTTACACCAAATCCGTAAGATCTTTTTAGTGTCCAAAATAATCCCCGGTGTTTGATCTTTGTTGTAATTTGATGATATGAATATCGTATGGCTCTGTCTTGGTTTCGTTTTGATGCCGAATATTGGTTTTAACCAGCAATCTGATTTATCGGGTAGCATACTGAGAGTGGCGGGCCTTCAGATGAATGTCACCAATAATATCACTGCCAATAAAGAAAGGATACTCTCCGCGATCCGGGAGGCCGCATCCGGAAAAGCCCGGTTCCTCGCTACCCCTGAAGGATCCTTATCGGGGTATCGCTCCGAGTTTGATCAAACCGAGTTGTCAACCGCTTTGCAAGAAGTCATATCACTCGCTGCGGAACTCAAACTGGGTTTATTACTCGGTACCTGTTTTAAAGATGATCAGGGGTTATGCTATAATCAGATCCGGATCTATGCACCGGAAGGTCATTTTATAGGGGCACATTCCAAGATATTGGTATGCAGCCCCATCGATAAGCCGGGAACAGGGGAAATGCTGCAATATCAACAAGGCGTCCTTCAAACTTTTGTTTGGAATAATATCCGGTTTGGCGCCCTGGTATGTAATGATTTATGGGCTACCCCGGGATACACCACCCTGACCAACCCCTATTTACCATTAAAATTAAAAGAGATGGGTGCCCAGGTCATTTTTCATTCCATCAATTCGGGAACGAGCCAGCGCTACAGGAATTTTCATGAGTCTTCTGCCGAACTATGGGCGCTCAACTTAAAAATTCCGATCATGGAAGTGAGCGCAGCCCATGGAAATGAAAAAATAAATGCACAATCCGGGTTAATCGACCAGAACGGTATGCGGTCTGTGGTTGTCTCCGATACAGGTGATCATCTTTTTTTCTGTGAGATTGAATTAGCTGTAAAACCATAAACTTCATTTTTTCATCACTTCATTATTTTTCATTCTGTAATTGTAGAATAAGTGAGGTAAGTTTGCGCTTTAAATTAAGACTCCGTAGCTCAGTTGGTAGAGCAACTGACTCTTAATCAGTGGGTCGAGAGTTCGAGCCTCTCCGGGGTCACTGGTATATTGCCCGATCGAATAATGGCAGTTCATCAGATTCTGACTCTGAGTGTCCAGGTTCGAGTCCTGGTCGGGTAACCATA
>JAWXBI010000206.1:0-53505 GCA_034439915.1 Saprospiraceae bacterium
TAACTGTCTACGGAGTAACTGTCTACGGAGTAACTGTCTACGGAGTAACTGTCTACATCCCCCCCTGATCCACCTCCCTGATAAACCCGATCAATCCTTCAAAATAAACCTTCTGATCATCCCACATCGCCATATGGCTGCCATCAGGACATAATAGATATCTGCCTTTTGGAAACTGCGTGCTCATCCATTTCATGTGTTCGGGATCCATGGTGTCGTGCGTCGCACCGATCGTGAGGGTGGGGACTTTAATTTTACCCAGGTCACCGGAACGGTTCCAGTTTTCAAGGCGTCCGCTGATACCAAACTCTGAAGGGCCTTGCATGAGCACATAAATGGAGCTATTCATATGCGCAAAGGACCGGTTGACTGCATCTGGCCAGACCGCCAGCCTGCACAAATGTTTGGCATAAAAATTAGGCATTAACAATTCCATATACCTGGGGTCGGCGTACTGTCCGTTAGCTTCCATATTTTTAATGGTATCGACTATATTTTTATCCATCTTCTTTGACAAGACTTCGTCTGCATATTTGTCGTAAGCGATGCAATCGGACATCATGTTGGAAATGATCAGGCCTTTGAGGTGTTGCTGATACTTTAAAGCATATTCCGTGGCTAATATTCCACCCCAACTATGTCCCAGCAAATAAAAGTTACTGCTGTCCATTTTTAAGGACTGGCGCACCTGCTCTACTTCTTCGACAAAACGATCTATGGTCCAGAGGGCGCTATCCGTAGGTTGATCAGAATAATGGGATCCCAATTGATCGTACAATACAAATTGTATACCCTCCTCCGGGAAAAAACTTTCAGCGCATTCCCAATATTCATGCGTGCCTGCAGGTCCGCCATGCAGCAAAAGGACTTTGATCCGGGGATTATGACCTATGGTTTTGGTCCATACTTTAAAATCTCCGGAAGGGGTATGAATGGGAATGAGTTTGACACCGCCTTCCCGGAGTCCGCTGTTCGGGGGGGTATGATATTGTTTCACCGTGAGGCTCATTTGATCCGTTTTGGGTTGACAGGAAATAGCCAGTAGGGCCACAGTAAGTATCCAACAGGAGGTTGCAGATTTCATTGGTTCGAAGTTTACCAAAATTAACTCTTTTTAAAATCCAATTATATTCAAATCCAAATAACCAACCTTTCAACGGTTCCTGCCGTTATTAATTTTAATCGTTTGATTATGAAATTATATTCTATTACCACAGGCATAATGCTGATTGGTCTATTCATTTTACAGTGTGGTGCCGACGAACTGACCTATGAACACCAGGGTGTAATAACCGGGTTGGATTATAGGAAATGCGCCTGTCAGACACCGACCTGTGGTTGTTGCGGGGCCTTCATTGTAGAGATAAATAAGGAAGCATATTATTTTTTTACTTTGCCTAAAGAAAGTGATATCATTCTTGAACCACAGCATTTCACCCATATTCCGGTCAAATTGAACTTTATTTTTGACCCGGAATCCTGCGGCCCGGCCGGGAGGTATATTCTTATCACGGATATAATTCAACTTTAATAATTGAACGCGTATATATCCGATGGCCTTGCAATAATTAGTTATTTTTTAGTTTAGGGTTAAATTCAAGTTAAACCATATCCCCAGAGTCAGGTGAAGAGGTATGACGGCCTGTTAGATTTGGATTATTACGAGTATTTTGTAGCCGAAATGTTATCCAGGTTCTTTTTTGCATTTTTGTTTTTAACGGCGATAGGCTTTCATGAGTTGTCTGCGCAGGGGTTTGTCGACAGCAATCTGGTCCAGTTCAGTGGCATGATCGTCACTGATCAAAAAAATGAGCCTCTTCCTATCCCTTACGCCCACGTTGGAGTAGAAAATACCCGTAGAGGCACGTATGCGGATCGGAACGGTTTTTTTTCCCTGGTGGTTCAAAAAGGTGAAAGTTTGGTATTTTCTGCAATCGGGTTTAAAACAGCACACTATAAAGTACCGCAGGATCTGACGGATAACCGGTATTCCATTTTTCAGATTTTATATGTAGATACCTTAAGCTTGCCCGAAACGGTTATATATCCATGGCCAAGTCGGGAAAATTTTAAGCTTGAATTCCTGGCTTTAGACGTTTCCGATAAGATGCGAGAAATAGCGGCAAAAAACCTGGCTGATAATGCCATGGCCAATTTGCGTAATTCCTTGCCCCGGGATGGAAGAGAAACGTATGGTAGTTATCAACAACAAGTAGTACAGAATTATTATTACGCCGGACAATATAGGCCGATCAATCTTTTTAATGTGGTCGCCTGGAAGAAATTTTTTGATGCGTGGAAAGAAGGCAAGTTTAAAAAAAAGAAGGAAGACGACTAATTGAAGGGTCGTCTCAGGCTATACTTGGTCCGTAAAAATAGCTCCCGGAAATTCCCCAATACATCATAACTATCTCATAATAGTTGTTTTACTTATTAAGTATGTCAATCATATACCAAATTAGGTTAATCTACTATTGATCTTTTTTTCAGGTTCATTTTGTAAATATTCTTTCAAAAAGAAATGAAATCTTAATAAAAAATGCTTTAAATTTCAATAATATTGGAATATAATACTGTTTGATAGGCTATTAACATACTGTTTTGAAATTATATTCTGGACGTATTAAACCTAAGCCTTTATATTTGTGTTTTAAAGCACTATGAAATATCAATATTTACAAGACCTGAGGTGGACCAAACTGGTCCTCTTATTGGCATCAGTCCTGGTGATGTCCTATGCATTTTATCTCTCCTGCAAAGGGTAACAAATAGATCTGTCTAACAGGTTTTCAATTGTTTTGAACCCCGGTGGGGTATGGAAAAATTCCGATACTTTTGAATGTATTAGTCATTTTGAAGAAATATGCATTCAAAAGCCGCTACCATTACGGATTATATCAATGAATTACCTGAAGATCGGAGGGAGGGTATAAAAAAATTGAGAAATATCATCAAGAAGAACCTGCCAGAGGGTTTTGAGGAAGTCATATCCTATGGGATGATTGGATATGTAGTCCCGCACCGGCTTTATCCAAAGGGGTATCATGTTGACCCTGCTCTCCCTTTGCCTTTTATCAACCTGGCTTCCCAAAAAAATAATATCGCCTTATACCATATGGGGTTATACGGTGATCAGAAATTATTAGAATGGTTTACCAAAGAATGGAAGCAAGCAGAAGTTGGAAGGCTGGACATGGGTAAAAGTTGTATACGGTTTAATAAACCTGAACACATACCTTTTGAACTCATAGGAAAACTCGCCGGTAAAATCAGCGTAGATTCATGGATTAAGACGTATAAGAAAAACAGGAAATAAATTATCCTGGACCCTGATTTAATTATGGAAAAAGAGAAAACACATCTGCAAAGCCCTCCCTGGTGGATAGGTGATCCGGTACAGATTATTTCCACCGGGATTAAAGGCAAGTACCATGGCCAGGGTCCTCAGGGAGAAATCATGTTGAAACTTCCGGACGGATCCTTAACTCCAGTCCCGGCAGAGGATATCCGCCTGACTGAAGAAGAAATTGAAACGGTACATGAGACCATTCAATGGGATCCGGAGAAAGAAAACCGCATCGGAAAGGGCTCCAATCAGAGTTACCGGCTGGACTTACATTATGAACATCTGGTGCGCCACTTTGCCCCACCTCCCCACCTGACCATCCTTGAATTCCAACTGGAGGTGTGTAAACAATTTATTGAAGCTGCTATTGAATCCAAAATGCCCTTTATCCGTATCATTTATGGGCGGGGAAAAGGTGTGTTAAAAAACGAAGTGGAAAAAATGCTGAGACAGTTTACCGAATTTACAATTATCTCCTTCAATCCCAATATGGCTGCTGTTGATGCCTGGATTAAATGAGGTAGAATTGTTAAACTGTTGAATTGTCAAACTGTCAAACTGTAGAATTGTGGAATTGTTAAATTGTTGAGTTGTCAGGCAATTCAACGATTCGACAATTCAGCGCTTCAACAATTTGCTATTATCGGCTAACTCTATTCAGTGCTTAATGTCTAATTTTAGCGTCCAGTTAAAATCTCATCTTGACCAAGGATCCATACCTCATCTCCGAATCCACTATCAAAGAACCTCCTCAGCGGTTTATTGATCGCTTAAAATTTCTAGGCCCTGGATTTATTTTATCCGCATCTATTGTGGGGTCGGGTGAATTGATTGCTACTACCATATTGGGTGCCAAAGCAGGATTTGCAGCATTTTGGATCATCCTATTGAGCTGTCTGATCAAGGTAGCGGTGCAACTACAATATGGTAAACACGCGATCTGGACTGGAGAGACTACGATGAAGTCTTTTAACCTCCTTCCCGGGATAAGGATTGGCCAGGGTTCCTGGGCTTTATGGATTGTTTTTATTCTTACTTTTTTTAAGATTATCCAATTGGGAGGGATGGTAGGGGGAGCATCCATTGTATTGCATATGTTGTTTCCGGCAGCATCTGTTTTCAACTGGTCCCTGATTGTTGCATTAAGTGCGGGCATCCTCATCTACAAGAACTATTACCCCTTAGTGGAAAAAGGATCTTTGGTACTGATTGGCTTTTTTACCTTGTTGACCCTCGGTTCGTTGTATTTGCTTAAAGAGACCCCCTATGCCTTTACCTGGATAGAGGTTTGGGAAAAACTCCGGTTTAACCTTCCCCCGGATTATATACTGGTAGCCATTGGCGCATTTGGCATCACGGGAGTGGCAGCAGATGAAACTATAGCCTACAACTATTGGTGTATAGAGAAAGGTTATGCCGCTTATTGCGGCCCTAAAACCAACGGTGTTTCGGATGCGGCAAGGAAAACCAGGGCTGAAGGTTGGGTTAAGGTGATGTATACAGACGCCATAGTGGCTATGGTCTTGTATACTATCGTCACGGCTGCTTTTTATCTGTTGGGGGCAGCTATATTATTTAAGCGGGGTGAGATTCCGGAAGGCAATGCGCTGATTGAAAAAATCGCCCTGATCTACACCGAATCACTGGGACCTGACGTCAAAACCGCTTATCTGGCGGGTGCATTTTTTGTTTTGTACTCCAGTGTATTCGCCAGCCTGGCAGCCTGGACTCGTATCTTCAGCGATATTTTCGGTCAATTGGGCTGGATCAATTTTTCTGATCTCAATCAACGCAAAACCGCAGTGGCTGTATTGGCCTTTGTATTTCCTGTTTTATGGGTATTGATGTATTACACCCTTAATTCGCCGGTTTTGATGATCTTGTCCGGAGGGGTTATAGGGTCTTTTCTGCTGTTGTTGGTAGGATATGGAGCCATCCATTTCCGGTATTTCAGAAAAAGTGAATCGAAACCCAGTGTGGCATTTGACGTGTTTTTTTGGCTCAGCCTGTCTTCGATTCTTTTTGTAGCTCTTTATGGACTATATAGCTTTTTATAATCCGGTAATATTTGTATCATGATTAAATTATTAATATTATTCATTTTATTTCCTTTGTTTTTGCAAAGCCAGGAAGTGATACCGCTCTGGAAAGAAGGTCCACCAGGATTTGAATCCCGTAAAAATGAAGCCGAACAAACAAAGGATTGGTGGGTGAGGAACGTTCATAACCCATCCATAACTGTTTTTTTACCTCCTTCGGATAAAGCCAACGGGACCGCGGTTTTAATCTGCCCCGGAGGGGGCCACCGCAACCTGGTCTATCATGCAGAAGGGACCGAAGCAGCCACTTATTTTAATAAATTGGGTGTTGCAGCTTTTGTATTGAAATATCGATTGGCCAGGGAAGAAAATTCACCATATTCTTTGGAGACTCATACTCCCCAGGATGTCAACCGGGCTATGCGACTTATCCGCAGTAAGTCAGTGGAGTGGGGTATTAAGCCAGATAAGCTTGGAATCATGGGTTTTTCCGCTGGGGGAGAAGTGGCTGCTATGATTGCCTATACCGGAAAAACACAACCGGCCGCAACTGATCCGATCGATCAACTCAACAGCCATCCTGATTTTCAGGTTTTGATTTACCCCGGGCCTTTGGGTATCCCGTCTATTGTACCTTCAGATGCACCACCTTCATTTTTATTGGTTGCCAATGATGATCTGTGTTGTTCACAACCGGTGATTGATCTCTTAAACGCATACCGCAAAGCACAGCGGTCCATAGAAGTACATATATATACGCAGGGCAATCACGGTTTTAATATGGGTAACCGGAGTAAACTAAAATCGATATCCACCTGGCCGGATCGGCTGACGGATTGGATGGTGGATAATGAGATTATAAGGTAGGAGTGAGGGAGGAGGTGTGAGGGAGCAGGTTTTGAGGGAGTATCCTTGCCTGAAATAGGTTTACCGTTTTAATAATTCTCTTTATACTTGCATAAACTCAAACATATATTGATGATCTGATATAGGATACATCTCAAGAATTTTTACGGATAATGGATCTTCATTATAATTTTAATTCAATACAAGATCAAAAGTTCAGCGTATGGAAAGAAGAGATTTTATACATCAGAGTATGGCCTATTCAATGATGCCGGGGTCTGCCCTATCAAATACTCCATCCGGTAATCAGGAAAAAGGCATGGATTCATTGGTGATTGAACGACCCTTGCCCGGTCAGCCCCATAAAGGAAAAGTATTGGCGGTCATCCAACCGCATTGTGATGATATTGCTTTGTTTGCTGCAGGTACGGTGGCCAAATTAATTAAAGAAGGTTATACTGGTTATATGATCCGCACCTCAAATGATGATCATGCCGGAGCAGGTGAAACTATAGGGGATGTCATCCGGAACAACGGAATAGCCAACACTGCAGTGGCCAAGGCCCTGGGACTTCAAAAAGTATTTGATCTGGGGTACCGCAATCATATGATGGACAATTACAGCATCCAGGAAATCCGGGGAAGGCTGATTTTTTTATTTCGTGTGCTAAAAGTGGATACCCTGATCAGTTATGATCCCTGGGGTAGTTATGAAGAAAACCCGGATCATTATATTACTGCCCGCGCGGTGGAAGCAGCCCGGTGGATGGCTGGAGGTGGGCGGGATTATCCGGAACATTTCGAAACAGGACTAAAACCTCACGCCGTAATGGAACGATATTATTTTGCAAGAGGGCCTCAATTGGTCAATCGCATCGTGGATATTACGGAAACCCTGGAGGCCAAGATAGACGCCAACCTGGCTAATTTTTCACAGGGCCCTGCCGGCGAGGCCGGTGCCCGTATAAAAAAAGACCTTGAAAGACAAGGAAAGGCATTGCCGATCTTAGGTAAAACTGACCTGGAGGCAAACCGGAACTATATCAAACATTTTGTGCTGGATATGGACTCGCAAGCCCAGCGCGGCGTCCCCTCTGACAAAAAGATTGGAGAAGAGCATCAATTGGGTTGGGCCGAACGATTTCATTATATAGGACCAGATCCTTCAATTTTACCCGGATATATGGCTCAAAACGCAGTGAATAAGTAATTAGCAGATAGCAATTATATTTAGAGAGTAATGATTGTGGGCTAAGATTGCCCTCTAATCATAATACCTTCCAACATGATCTGCAATATTTTTTCTAAGCATACCAATGTCGAGCAGGCCCATCTGGTTGTACACTATCTTGCCTTCCGGTGAAATCAATATCGTATACGGCAAGGCACCTTGCCATTTTGGATCCAACGCTTCTATAAATGCATATTTATCCACTCCGTCGTAAATCAGGTTTTTATTAGACGCATATTTTTCTTTGAGGAAAGCAAGGGTTTTGTCATAATTTTTTGGGGCATCCATGGAAACCGATACAAACTCAAAGTCGCGTCTCCGGTACATATGGTGGGATTCGACCAGGCCGGTGAATTCACGCACACAAGGACCGCACCAGGTGGCCCATACATTAATCAGTCGGTACTTACCGGAGCCTTCATTTTTTACCAGTGCTTTGATCTGATCCAGGCTTACTTTTTCAAGGCTGACCGGCATTTTAGCCCACGATTCTACTTCCTTATTGACATTGGTTGATTTTTCCTCCCATTTAACCGAACAACCGAAAACTTTAGTAGTTGTCGTCGTGACTTCCTGTCCTGCCAGCAAAGCATCGACCGCGTTTTTCATATCATGGACTTTTTCTTTGCCGATGTATTCGTTGTCATCTATCCTTCCCTGGTACCTTAATTTCCGGGCTTTATCGAATACAAAGGCATGCGGGGTCGCAATTGCACCGTATTTTTTAGATATGGCCTGAGTAGCCCCGTCATAGAGGTAAGGGAAATTGTATTTTTTATCTTTTGCCCTGATGATCATCTCTTCGTAACTATCACTTAGGTCGGTATATCCCAGTTCACTAAACTGCACTGCTTTATAGGAGTTGGGGCTAATCACTACCATACTTACCTTTTTGGATTTATAATCATTGACAAACTTAATCATCCGGTCTTCATAGGCCTGAGCAGTAGGACAATGGTTACAGGAAAATAACACCACCAGGATGTCTGCTTTTGCAAAACTTTTTAAGGTATACATTTTTCCATCCACCCCTTTGAGATTAAATTCCGGGGCCTGGGCTCCAATCTCCAGGGTCTTAACTTCCTCAGCACCGATGACGCTCGAAACCAATAAGAATGAGCATAAAATTGAAAACAGTTTTAAAGACATGATCCTTGTTTTTAGTTAATCTTTAAAATTAAGGGAATACTTTGTGAATCCCAAAGATTGTCCAAATCCTGCAAGAGGTGGATAAGCAGGTATCAGCAGAGGGCAGAGGGCAGAGGGCTAATTCTTATTCATCCTCGAATCCTTGGTAAGTTTAGTATCAATAGTCCGGATCATATCCTGGATGATCATAACACTTTCCTCCAGTTGTGCATCTTTTTTTATTGATCTGAACCATTCTTCCTGTCGCTGTTCAAGCGTTTTTTTATCAGCCAAAGCGATATCGGCGGAGCTGAACGCAGCAGAAGGGGTGGGCATTAGTTTGGTGGAGCGATCATTAAGCAGATTAAATTTTTCAGATTCCATATGTCGTTGTGATTCTTCACTCCGGTAGATTTCCAGGTTAAGGGAAGCTGTGGTAAGGTCACGCATTTTTTTAAGCCTCATAGCATTTTCATCCATCAGTTTAAAAACCTGGCTGGTATCAACCCGGGCTTTGCTGAGGCTTCGCAATTGATCCAGGTTGTCTACTACATACACACTTTGTTGATAGCTAAGCTTGGGAATTTCAGTCCACTCCATAGCGTGGTCGTATTCTTGTTCACCTACCTCCAGGTATTTGTAATTATCGGTTAATTCGATGTCCGGTTTGACCCCTCTTAATTGGGTTGACCCTCCATTAATCCTATAAAATTTTTGAACCGTCACTTTGATTTCACCCAGGGGTTTATATTCATTCAGACCGTTGACCATACGATCTAAAGGAAAAAATCGCTGGACCGTTCCCTTTCCAAAAGAACTTTTAGATCCCACTACAACAGCTCGTTTGTAATCCTGAAGGGCTGCAGCCAGGATTTCTGAGGCGGAAGCACTATAGGCATTGGACATAATGACCAATGGGCCATCATAAACGACGGAAGCGTCGCGGTCCTGCATTACGGTTGGATTACCTGATTTGGATTTAACCTGAACTACGGGGCCTGTCTCAATAAACTGCCCAACCATTTCCACCACTTCACTCAATGAACCACCCCCGTTAAACCGGAGGTCGAGGATAATCCCTTTGGCCCCCCCGGCCTCTAATTTTTTAATTTCGTTGGCAACATCGCGGGAACAACTCTTTCCATTATTATCCTCAAAGTCCGAATAAAAACTAGGAAGGCTGATGTAACCTATCTTGTTGAGATTTCCCGGAATCTCCAAAAAAGAAGACTTGGCCCATCCTTCTTCCAGGATGACTTCATCCCGGACGAGGTATATTTCTTTGGTGGTGCCATCCTTTTTCTTCACCCCAACCATCACACCGGTACCCTTTTTTCCACGAATAAAAGTTACTACTTCATCTACGCGCATCCCGATCACATCCTGAGGGTCTTTTCCATCCTGGGTTACTCTGATGATCAGGTCATCCACTTCCAGCTCTTTATTCTTTGCTGCAGGACCACCTGGGATAATATTGGTAACCTTGACATATTCTTTTTCCTGGCCAAGCCGGGCTCCGATACCCTCATACTTTCCGGACATCTGCATATTAAAGTCCTCTTTTTCTTTAGGGGAAAAATAATTGGAATGCGGGTCAAAATAACCCGTAATGGCATTGAGATAAGTTTCAAACCATACCTTTTCATCCAATTTGCTGAGACGCAGAAAATAATCATCGTAAGCTTCTTTTACTTTCTCCCTGACCTCAATTTGTAAGTCGGTGGTTGATTTTTTGGCGGCAGTTGTTTTATCCTTTTCCTGTACTTCGAGGCGATCGACCAACCTGGACGCTATTTCATATTGAATCAGTTTTTTCCAGTAGGACTTTAGCTCTTCATCGTTTTTGGCATAAGCCATCTTTTCCGGGTCTAGTTCTATTATATCGTTTCCATTAAAATTATATGTTTGGCCAATGGCCGTTTCGTAATAGGGTTTACTTTTGGTTAAGGCCTGATTAAATAATTTTACGGCAAGGTGATGGAAGTCGAGGTTGCGCGCTTTGATGTCTTCGTCCAGTTTGTTTTCAAACGTCTTCAGTTGTTGGATTTCATTCTGTGTAAAAAATCGTTTGGACCCGTCGAGATCCTGGAGATACGTTTTAAAAACAGCTTTGGAAAAATTATCATCCAGGTCTTGTGGACGAAAATGGGCTTGTTCCAAAACCTGCATAACCGTATGAAGTATCACCGCCTCCTTGGAGCCGTCGGTCTCCGGCATCCTTTTTTTACTGGCAGAGAAAACAAACAATAATGATACAATACCAAAAGCAAACAAAGAACCTCTCATAATCCATTTCATTTTATTATTCATGGTTATAAACCCTAAATTGGCTCAAAAGGCCGTTAAAAAAATGATAAATAATTAAATAAACAACAAGTAAATATACCGGAATTACCTCATTCATCAGATCAAGGCTTCTAATTAACGAATTCCTAACTTATAACCGTCTTCTCCTCAAAATCCAAGCTAATAAAGCGGTACGTAAACCAGGCATTTTCCTACAAAATATTCTTCTTTGAAGACCTTCGAAAGCTGGAACAATTCGTGGGGCATATGCTGAATAGCCCGCTGATCTTCTCCCAGGGGATATCCTTTATAGGCAATCAGGCCATTGGGCCGCGCATTGATTGGTTTTGATTTAATTCGTTTTCGTGCCCATTGAATAAGGGTGCTCAACTCCGTAACTGCCCTGGCAATGACAAAATCATAATGTTGATCCAGGTCTTCGATACGGATCTGCTCTGCCGTTGCATTGGACAGCCCCAGGTCCTCAATAGCGTTTTGTACCACTTTGATTTTTTTACCGGTGCCATCGATTAGGTGAAAATGGATCTTTGGCCATAAGATAGCCAATGGTATTCCCGGGAATCCGCCGCCGGTACCCACGTCGAGCATTTCAGTGCCCGAAGTAAAATTCATCCATTTACCCAAAGCCAGGCTGTGCAGGACATGATGCAGCATAAATTGACTCATATCCTTTCGCGATATCAGGTTGATTTTTTCATTCCATTCCGTATAAAATGGTGTTAACCGGGCAAACTGACTTTTTTGTTCAGCAGAAAGGCCCGGGAAATAGAGTTCTATAGGATCACTCATCGGAAGAAAAAACAAATAAAGGGGTAAATCAATTCAAATTTGAAAATAGGGATCAGAATGAGGGTTATCCTAATTTTTCATAAATACTGATCCAGGCATTTGCCATCAATCTTGCCCCGGCCAGTGAAGGGTGCACTCCATCAGGGCACCAGTATGCCGCACC
Organism: Saprospiraceae bacterium; assembly: GCA_034439915.1. GTDB lineage: Bacteria > Bacteroidota > Bacteroidia > Chitinophagales > Saprospiraceae > JADJLQ01. Next base: position 11,850 of record JAWXBI010000206.1, read on the forward strand.
ACCTTTGGAGAGTACGTTATCGAAAATGTTTTGATAGGGAATAAACGAGGCCTTAAATTCAGTAGCTACTTTGCGGCAGGCGGACTGAAAAGCAGGAAATTCAGTCACCCATCGGCCATTGCCTACTGCTGCACCCCCTTTAACAACAAAGGGTTCGCCTAAAATTAATTGGACACCCGGCAGAGCATCTTTGGTTCTTTGTAAAAGGTTTCGCAGGTCATTTTCATATACGGCGACGGTTCCGTCATAGTTGCCATTGAGCATATGCCAAAAATCATTCACCCCAATCAGGATACTCATTACATCGGGTTTTAACTGCAAGGCATCATCTTCCCACCGCCCTGCCAGCTGGAATACTTTATGACCTGAAATGCCACGATTGTATATCCTCAGGTGACGATCGGGATATCTTTCCAATAAGGTTGCTCCAGCCATATGTGCATATCCCGTGCCTAATCCGGAAGCATTGTTGGCATAATATTGCGCTTTGTCCCTGCCGGCATCCGTAATACTGTCACCTTGAAAAAGGATAGTTTGGTTGCCAGCATCGGGAAATCCTGAAAGGGAGAAGGGACTGACCAGGCCTGCCAGGCTTGCCGTCAAACCGGTTTTTATAAAATTTCGTTTATCCATACCATCTAAGTTTAAGCGATCAAAATAATTAAAAAAATCTGCTCGGTCATTGTTTTTTGAGCTCTGGGATGCTTCAAAATATGTCAGTGAAAAATAGAACCGGTTTCATTTTTATTCTAAAGGGTTCAAACAATAACTTGTGGGCCTGAAAAGTTAACTTAAAAACCCCATTTCATCTATGATCGCAGGCCATTCCCGGATTATCGTATTCGTTTTATTATTTATAAGCTATTCCCTGGTTCAGGCACGGATCAGGCATATTGGTGCCGGGCATCCCTGGACCTCCCCTTCGTCCATCCAGAATAATGTGGTTGCCGGTGATACGGTGATCATCCATGCCGGGAGTTATGCCGGGGCTTTTTTTATCTCCAATCTTGCAGGAACGCCGACAAACCCGATAATCATCGAAGGCGCTTCGGGTGAAAATGTAGTTTTTTCAGGTGGCTCGGAATCTTTCCATTTTTCAGATATATCCTATGTCAGTATCCAAAATCTCATTTTTCAAAATCAGACGGGCAATGGGATGAATATTGATGATGCAGGGACTTTTAATTCCCCTTCACATCACATCGTCATTCGGAATTGTACCTTTCGGAATATCAGCGCTTCAGGCAACAATGACCTGTTAAAATTGTCCGGAGTAGATGATTTTGAAGTCTCCGACTGTACTTTTTTGAATGGAGCCTCAGGTGGCAGCGGAATAGATATGGTGGGGTGTCATCGGGGATTGTTTCAACGCCTCCGTTTTGAACAATTGGGAAGCAACAGCATACAAATAAAAGGGGGGAGCAAGGATATTACCATACGCCGGAATTATTTTCTCAATGGCGGGGCGAGGGCGATTAATATTGGCGGAAGTACCGACCTCGAATTTTTCAGGCCACAAAATGCAAGCTATGAAGCTTCAACAATTGAAGTTTACAGCAATGTCATTGAAGGATCTGAAGCTTCTTTTGCCTTCGTAGGAGCGGTCGACTGTAAGGTGTATAATAATACGCTCTTGAGGCCAGGGAAATGGGCTATGCGAATCCTGCAGGAAACTGTTGATGCTTCGCGGTTTGAAGCTTGTGGGCGCAATAGCGTCCAGAACAATATTTTTATTCTGACTACAGCGGTGAGTACGGAAGTCAATATTGGGCCGGATACTGCGCCTTCCACATTTATTTATTCTAATAATCTGTGGTATAAACAAGGTCAAGCCAACTGGCAGGGTCCTATGCTCCCAGTATCAGACCCTTCTCAGGTGTTGGGTGACCCGACGGTCAATAACACCACGTATATGATCTCTTCAACCAGCCCCGCTTACCAAAAAGGTAAATCCACTAACCCGGTTGTCGTAGATTATTATGGTAAAAACTTCAGGACACCGCCATCGATCGGAGCGGTGGAATTTGAAGGATCATTGGCAATTAGCCCTCAGTCAGAGAGCGGGAAAGAAGACGTCGGTTTCAAATTAAAGCTCTACCCCAATCCGGCCATTGAAGTGATCCATTTAGTCACTGCGGAATCCGGTACTTATCAGACGGTCGATGGAACTGGTCGGGTAATCTCAAGAGGAAACCTGGAAAGCGGAATCAACACGATCCCAGTCGGTCAAATGAATTCAGGTGTTTATTATTTAATCGTCCAATTTAAATACCATTCCAAAAATCTTAAGTGGATCAAACTCTGAATGCGCTTTAGTGCTAAGAGATCATTTATTTCCCTCATACCTATAACGCAGAAAGCAATAACATTTCTTTAATACAAAGAGCAGGATGGTATTTCTTTACGCCTGTGCTAATTATGCTATTTTTGCAGCCAATAAAATTTTATGCAACGAGAACCATTGAATGATGTTCAGTCCGTCGATACGCTGGGACAAGCCTATAAAGACCTCAAAAGGGAAGTAGGTAAAGTCATCATTGGCCAGGACGACGTGGTCAAGGCTGTTATTATTTCCTTGTTTTCCAATGGTCATAGCCTTCTGGTCGGTGTTCCCGGCCTTGCTAAAACGTTGCTGGTGTCTACTATAGCCCAGGTATTGGACCTTGAATTTAACCGGATACAATTTACCCCCGACCTGATGCCCAGTGATATTACCGGATCGGAAATCTTAGATGAAGAAAGGAGATTCAGATTTAACAGGGGTCCGGTGTTTGCCAATATCGTGTTAGCCGATGAAATCAACCGAACCCCACCCAAAACTCAGGCAGCACTATTAGAATCTATGCAGGAAAGGTCGGTCACCGTAAGTGGTCAAAAACATTTATTGCCCAAACCATTTTTCGTTTTGGCGACTCAGAATCCAATTGAGCAGGAAGGTACCTATCCTTTGCCGGAAGCCCAATTGGATCGTTTTATGTTTAATATTTTTCTGGATTATCCAAGCTTCGAGGATGAAGTAATCGTTGTAAAAAACACTACGTCCACCCATAAGCCTGAACTTCGGTTGGTCATGAACGGGGAGGATATCAGTTTTTATCAGGAATTGATCCGCAAGATCCCAATTGCCGATAATGTACTACAATATGCAGTCAACCTGGCCAGTAAAACCCGGCCGGGTACTACGCGGGCGACTGAAAAAGTTAATCAATATATCTCCTGGGGAGCAGGTCCTAGGGCTTCTCAGTTTTTAGCATTAGGGGCTAAAGTACATGGGGCCATCAACGGAAAATATTCCCCGGACATTGAAGATGTGCAGGCCGTAGCCAAATTGGTTTTGAGGCATCGGATTGTGCGCAATTACAAAGCTGAAGCGGAGGGGATGTCTGAAGAGAAAATAATTGAAGGTTTGCTATAAGCCGCTGTGTGTTCTGATGATAAAATGAAGAAATTTTACCTGGACAAAACTCCTGACTTTCCCCAGACTCAATACTTAATATAACCGGATGTAAATTTATGTAAGAGGAGGAGTAGATCGATGTGGTTTTGTACAACTATTTGTATAAGTAAATATCGTTAGAATCCGGTTCCGTTTAAACCAGGAATACCCAACTTCGTATTTCCTGAATCTACCAATACAAATGGGTCCTTGTTTATGGTCAAGGCATTCTGTCGATATTTTCATAGTTTATTCATGATGCAGTTCCCACCATCTAAATTTCTTCTTTGGGTTAAATATCATTTGTTTACGGTCGATTGTGATTGCAAACGTTTCCGGAAATTTTTCACCAGGAAAAATATAAACCAGGATAATTTCCTTAGGTTCGCAATAGATTGTAGTATTCTTTTAACTCTTATCAGTATGAATAAAATTTTAAAACTATTGATGTCAGCTTTGTTTTGGATGGGTTTTATATCAAGCCTTCATGCCCAAAGCAGACAAATTACTGGACAAGTAATTGCTGAAGATGGTATCGGCCTTACCGGAGCTTCAATTACTGTCAAAGGAACTGCCTTAGGAACTGTAACAGACCTGGATGGCAACTATTCACTTAATGTTCCCGGAGATCAGGTCATTTTAGTATTCAGTTTTATCGGTTTTTCCCCCATAGAAGTGGCTGTAGGTACACAAGCGATAATCAATGTGACCTTAATGGAAGATGTGGAAAGCCTGAGTGAAATCGTAGTCACCGGCTATGGCACACAAAAGAAAAGCCAGCTAACAGGTGCGATATCCTCGATTAAAGCCAAAGACATCAGCGAAGTCACCATTACAAATACCCAGCAGGCCTTGCAGGGGAGGGTGGCCGGCGTAGATGTCATCCAGCAGGGAAGTCGTCCCGGAGCCGAACCCCGGGTAGTGATCCGAGGCCGGAGGTCCTTTAATGCCTCGAACGATCCGCTTTATGTGCTGGATGGCATTCCCTTATCCACCGGAATTGGCGATATCAATCCCAATGATATCGAATCCATGGAAGTGCTGAAAGATGCCTCTTCCACGGCAATATACGGCTCCAGGGGTGCCAATGGGGTGGTACTTATTACCACCAAACGGGGAAAGGGCGGCAAACCCACGGTTTGGTATAATGGATCCTACGGTTTTTCCGATGTATTGAAAAATATCGATATGATGAACGGTGAGGAGTTTGCAGAGGCAAAAAGAGAAGCTGCCCGGGCTTCGGGAAAATATACCACAGACGAAGCGCTTTTTGAAGTGAATGAACTGGAAAGCATTAAGTTGGGCAGGTCCACGGACTATGTTTCCGGATTGTTGAGAAAAGGGTACATTATGAATCAGCAGCTTGGCTTTTCCGGGGGTACGGATAAAACAAATGTATATGTTTCGTTTAATTATTTTAAAGATAACGGAGTGGTTTTCAACACGGATTACAACCGAAATGTGGTCAGGTTTAATCTTGACCATGAAGTCTTCAAAGGACTGAAGATAGGGATGTCTTCCTTCCTTAACTTTTCAGTCCGGAACGGCGAGAGTTTTAATCCCCTGGGTGGCGCACTTCGGGAAAACCCATTGGGGAAGCCCTACAATGAAGATGGCACTTTGAATTTTTTGCCCACCGCAGATGGCCTCCGATCCAACCCTTTTGCCGAAAGTGTGGATGGAGCAGTATTAAACAAGAACAGAACTACGAGGGCTTTTGCCGGAATTTTCGCGGAGCTGAGCATCATTAAAAACTTAAAATACAGGTTTAATTTCGGACCAGATATCCGTACTTCCAAAACGGATAATTTTAGAGGCACCTATACCAACGAACGCCGGCTGGCCCCACCGACCGCCTGGGTGGATAATGCGACCATATTTGATTACACCGTGGAAAATATATTAACTTACGATAAAGCCTTCGGGAGGCATAATTTTAATGTGACAGCGGTTCAGTCTATCCAAAAGGACCGTTTTGAAAGCTCAGGGGTTACCGTAGAAGGAGTGCCCGCGGAAACCCAACTAAATACCAATCTCGGGAATGCCGCTATCATTAATGGAGTGCGGTCCAATCTGGTAGAATGGGCGATTGCCTCATTCATGGGCCGGTTGAATTACGGATTTGATGAAAAATACTTGCTCACGGCTACCATCCGAGCCGATGGGTCGTCCAGATTTGGTGCCAACACCAAATGGGGATATTTTCCTGGGATGGCCGTTGCCTGGAACATTTCCAGAGAACCTTTTTTAAGGGATGTCAGCATAATCGACAATATGAAAATTCGGCTTTCTTATGGGTCCATAGGAAACCAGGCCATAACACCCTATCAGACCCAAGGTCTCCTGGGCAGGACCTTTTATAATTGGGGCAATTCGACGGCCTACGGTTACCAACCCAATACCATTGGTAACCCGGATCTTAAATGGGAAACTTCCACAACAGCCAATTTGGGCTTAGATGCAAGTTTGTTCAAGGGAAGGATATCCGGGACGCTGGAATATTACATGGTCAACACCAAAGACCTTCTGTTATCCCGTCAATTGCCGACATCCACAGGTTTCGGTGCGGTGACCACCAATGTGGGACGAACCCGTAATCAGGGATTTGAAGGCACGATCAGTACGATAAACGTGGATAATAAACGCAATTTCAAATGGTCAACGGATCTGACCTTTTTTACCAATAAAGAAGAAATTGTGGAATTATACAATGGAAAAGTGGATGACGTAGGGAATTCCTGGTTTATCGGTCAGCCGCTGTCTGTTTTCTTTGAACTGAAAAAGGCCGGTATTTGGCAGACCAATGAGGCTGATGTGGCAAAAAGTTACGGTTATGTTCCGGGAGAGATTAAAATTCAGGATGTCAACGAAGACGGTAAGATCAACTCTACCGACAGGGTTATCCATGGTTCTGGTGTGCCGGATTTTTCCGGTGGGATTACCAACAGGATCCAATGGGGTAATTTCGATCTGTCGGCCTTTGTATTTGCCCGCATAGGGCAAACGATCCGGAGTAATTTTCATCTCTCTAACAATACGTTGTTTGGCCGTTATAATAATATAGATGTGGATTACTGGACTCCTGCAAATCCAACCAATGAATTTCCCCGTCCAAATCAAAATCAGGAGTTTCCTAAAAACAATGGTTCCGTATCCCTGTTTGACGGATCTTTCTTAAAAGTCCGAAACATCAATCTGGGTTATAATTTTGATGCCCGTACCGCAGGAAAGCTGAAGATGTCGTCGCTGCGGATTTATAGCAGTATCCAGCAACCCTTTTTGTTTTCTTCTTTCGTTTCAAAATACAAGGGTGTGGATCCAGAGACCGATATTTCCCAGACGCTGGACGGTGGTGGCAATCCTTCCACGTATACCGTTTCGTTCGGGGTGAGCGCCAGGTTTTAATAATTCATTTATTTCTTTTAATATAATCGTATTATGAAAAAATATATTTTAAAAACAGATATAAACCTCAGGGCGCTGCTTATACTGGTGAGCATCCTGGTGAGCACTTCATCCTGTGAGGACTTCCTGGAAGAGAAAGTGGTATCCCTTATCGGAAATGAATACATCGCAACGGCCCAGGGATTTCAGGATGCCAGCAATGCCATGTATCAGGGGCTGAGAAAGTTTTACGGCAGCGAACTGGGCATGACCATGACGGAAATGGGGACAGATACCTATACCAATGGGGCTGATGGCAGCTATAAATATTATAATCAATATACTTCCCAACTGGATCCCCGGGACAATTGGATAACCGTACTCTGGACCGAACTCTATAAAAGCATCAATACCGCCAATGCCGTCATTGAAAGAGGAGCTTCGATCACGGGCATTCCGGCTGCAACAGTGACTTTGAGGGTGGCGGAAGCGAAGGCCCTCCGGGCGCATTATTATTTCGTACTGACCCAGTTTATGGGTGGAGTTGATTTAAGGCTCACCGAAACCGTTGGTCCTGAAACTTCCATCACCCGCGCCTCGGAAGAACAAATGTATACACAAATCATAAAAGATCTTGAAGAGGCTTTGAAAGATCTTCCATCCAGTTCGGCTCAGTGGGGAAGATATACCAAATTGGCAGTGGAAAACCTGTTAGCCAAGGTCCATCTCACCAGGGCTTACCGCCCATTTGGCTCTGCCGCGGATTTCACTAAGGCGGAAACCTATGGCAAAAATGTGATCAATAATTACGGTAAAAAATTATTGCCCGATTATGGTCAACTTTGGACGCTGGGAAATGACGAGCATAGCGAAGCTATTTTTTCGGTGCAATATTCTTACGATCTGCTTTCTTCCGGAGGGGACGGCAACCGGTTTCACCTTTATTACTTAATGGAATACGACACCCAACCTGGAATGAGCCGGGTCCTTGAAGTGGGGCGTCCCTGGAAACGGCTGAGGCCGACAAACTATACCTATAATGAAGTCATGGTCAACCGATCCGTGGATTCACGGTACGATAAGAGTTTTGTTAAAGTATTTCTGGCTACTAAAGCCGGGACCTTCAATACCTCGCTGGACCAGTCAAAGCCCAAAATCACGGTTAAAGTTGGGGATACCTGTATCTTTATGCCTGGTTATGAAATGGACGCAGCTGAAAGAGCCACAAAACCATACCAGGTTTTTACTCCCAGCATGTATCAGGAAAGACATTTTGGCTGCTTATCCAAATTCCTTGACCCTAAGCGGGCAAGCATCAATGAAGAAAAGGGGGGCAGGGATTTTATGGTTTCCCGCCTGGCCGATACCTACCTGATGGTTGCGGAAGCTCTGATCAAACAAAATAAGAATTCAGATGCCGTTCCTTTTATCAATGCAGTCAGGCAAAGGGCAGCTTTTCCGGGAAAACAGAACGAAATGTCGATTACCGCAGCCCAGGTCAATATGAACTTGATTTATGATGAACGGGCTCGTGAACTGTTGGGTGAGATGCACCGTTGGTTTGACCTGAAACGTTGGGGAAACCTGATAGAACGGGTTAAAAAATACAATCTGGAGGGGAAAGATGGGATCAAGGATATCCATACGTACCGACCTATACCTCAAATTCAAATTGACCGCGTAGAAGGTGGAAATGCCAGTTTTCCCCAGAATCCGGGTTATTAAGGTTCATTTACAATATTAGTTTGACCATACCGGCCTTTTTAATTTAAATGGCCGGTTTTTTATTACTGAGGTGTAAAAAAAATTGAATATTTTCAAGGATAATCATAAAAAGACTACCATGGATATCAACAGAAGAGATTTTATCCAACAATCCGCCGTCGCCGCCGGCGGAATCATGATCAAGCCTATGGCCGATGCGTATGTCAAACCCATTGCGAAGAAAAGGCTGGCACTGGTGGGAACCGGAGACCGGGGCACCGGATTTTGGGGAAAGGCCCTACTCGAAAATTACAAAGACCTGGTCGAATTTGTGGGCTTGTGCGATATCAATCCCGGCCGGCTTGAATACGCCAAATCCTATATCGGGGCCGATTGCAGGACCTATATCGATTTTGACGAGATGATGAGAGAAAAAAAACCGGATACGGTCATCGTCACCACCGTAGATGCCACACACCATGAATTCATCGTAAAAGCCCTTCAGTATGGCGCCGATGTAATCACCGAAAAACCCATGACCACCGATGAGGTCAAATGTCAGCAGATCCTGGATGCTGAAAAAAAATCAGGGAAAAAAGTGACCGTAGGTTTTAATTATCGGCACAACCCCCATGTCACCAGGATTAAAGAACTCCTTACCAACCAACGGGTTGGAAAAATCACCTCCGTGGACTTCCACTGGTACCTTAATGTGTACCACGGCGCGGATTATTTCAGGCGCTGGCATGGTTTTATTAAAAACGGCGGTTCCCTCTGGGTGCATAAAGCCACTCATCATTTTGATTTACTCAACTGGTGGCTGGATTCCGATCCGGTTGAAGTCATGGCTTTCGGCAAACTGGACCATTATGGAAAAAATAATGCATTCCGTGGAAAGACTTGCAGGGATTGCAGCTATACCAAAGAATGTAAGTTTTATACCGATATCAACAAAAACCAGAAGTACGTCAATCTGTATGTGAAAAACGAACACCACGATGGGTATTTCAGGGACAGTTGTGTATTCCGAAATGAAATCGATATCTGGGACAAAATGTCGGCCCAGATTATCTATGCGAATGGCGTTACGGTAAATTATTCCCTGACGACCTATTCCCCCTATGAAGGATGGAAGCTGGCCTTTAATGGTTTTAATGGCCGAATTGACAGCTGGGAGGATATACCTTTTCAAAAAGCGGATGTAGACCAGGCCAACCGGCACAGTGCGGAAATGACCCAAAACAAAGATGAAAAACCGGAATCATTCGATGAGATCTTTGTCATGGATAATTTTTCCCGGCAAGGGGAAACCATCTATATACCTAAATATAAGGGAGGACATGGAGGAGGTGACCGCCGGATGCATGACCTGATTTTTAATAACCCTAAAAACGAAAACCCGTACAAAATCATGGCGGGCACACGGGATGGAGCTATGTCCTGCCTTATCGGTATTGCTGCTCGTAAAAGCATTGCCATGAAACGAAGCGTAAAAATTTCTGAATTGACTGATATTATGCCTTCTGTAAACAGGGCATAAATCATTGTCCCAATCCGGTTAAATCCGGATAGGCATGTTCTGAACACAGGATAAAGCCCGGGGGCAAGTATAGGTTTGGATTTCGAAGGTATCCTTTGCAGTTTCCATTTAATTGGGAATAAGTTGTTCTAAATGGGCTGTCCGCCTGCTGTTTTTTATTCAGATGATTGTATATTACCCACTATGAGGTCGAAGTTATACTCACCTCCTTTCTTAAAACCTGTATGGCCAAAGCAGAAAATAAACATTTTATTAGTTGGACCGAAGATTGGACCGCCGTATTCCTTGGCTTCCTGATCATTGTATTGACCTTAGCAGGAATGAAACTTCCTTCCCCGTCTTTGGCCTGGAAGTCATCGGCAGAATTATTTGGTTCCGTGCTCACCTTAGGAAATTTAAGCAGTCTGGCTTTACTTTTCGCCGGTGTGTACGCCATCGTACTTGCAGGCACCTGGATGCTGGATAAAAACTTTCTGAATACAATAAAAGGATTTCCGGTAGTTTTTGGATTGACCACATTTGCTTTAATATTAGCAGGAAATGCGGTGGTCAAAAATTGGAATCTGGAGGCAGTGATTTTCAGCCTTGGAATTGGACTGATCATCAGTAATTTTTTTAAAGTTCCTGAATGGCTCAAAACAACCTTATCTACTGAACTATTTGTAAAAATCGGTTTAGTCCTCTTAGGTACCAGTGTAATTTTTTCCGATATACTTAAAGCGGGATCCCTGGGACTAGTACAGGCTGTATTGGTAGTGATCAGTGTATGGTATTTTGCTTATTGGGTTTGTAAAAAATTAAAGGTCGATGAAGAGCTGGCAATCATGATTTCCAGTGCCGTATCGATTTGCGGAGTATCCGCAGCTATAGCCAGTTCCGGAGCGATCAAAGGAGACCCTAAAAAATTGTCTTACGTCATTTCAGTTGTATTGATTACCGCCATACCGATGATTATTTTTTTACCTCTGGCAGCCCGCTTTCTTGGCCTCTCAGAAGAAGTTACGGGAGCATGGTTAGGGGGTACGATCGATACCACGGGGGCAGTTATTGCTTCGGGATCCCTGGTCGGGGAAACAGCTTTAAAGATCAGTACCATAGTCAAATTTTCCCAAAATGTCTTACTGGGACTGGCTGCATTTGCCATTTCGATATATTGGACCTATTCAAATAATCATTCTTCAACGGACAAGGATTCTAAACCCACTCTGGGGGTCATATGGGAACGGTTTCCAAAATTTGTATTGGGATTCCTGGCTGCGTCAATTTTATTTTCTTTTTTTGTCACCACCGATACCATGGACTCCGTTAAAGGCGGGCTTAAATTCCTTCAGGGTCTTTGGTTTGCGCTGGCTTTTACCAGCATAGGGTTGGAAACGAAATTTTCGGATTTATTTAAGCTTCAGGGTAAAAAACCTTTGTATGCTTTTCTGATCGCACAATTGTTCAATATAATTGTAACGCTGGGGATTGCCTATATGCTATTTGACAAATAATTTTCTTTGATAAAATGGGTTGCTGATTATAATTCAACCTTTATCAATACAACAAATTCAGTTTGGAGACATGAAAATACCCCCGATCTCCATACAAGGTTATGGAATATACCCCGGGATTTAGGGATGATAAGTTCAGTTGAAGGTTATCATTGCGGTGGGAGGTTATAAAAGCTACCTGTACACACCGGCCGGATATATCATATACTTTTGCCTGGAAGTTTTGATCCGGTAAGATTGGCATCGTGATCTTTATTCTATCTCTTGCCGGATTAGGATATAATTTAAAGGGCGGATATATGGGGGCATTGATATAAGGCGTGGAAACCGGAGTGCAGTCGGAATCAAGAAACCGTATGAGTTTAGCATTAAAATGTGAATGTTGGTGATGACCGGCATTTAGAACCAGAATAAGAAAATCCATTTCCTTCTCCTGATCAGGAGTGAGAGAAATCAACGTCGGGTATTTAACCGGATTGGCAATTACAACTAATTTGATGAGATCCGGATTTAATCGAAAAAAGTTTTGAGCATTGAGGGCAGTCATCGATTTTAGTTCATTAAACAGGATAGACGATTTGATGGAATCCACACCGGGGATTCGTCTGAAATATTCCGGATAACAGGGGGAAGGCAATAGCATATTATACCCTGCACAAACGCCTCGGCTCCTAAGCTTATTAAAATGGATAATGGCGGTATCATTGCCTTCTTTACCGACGTCGGGATGATTATCCAGCAAGCTCATAAACCATTGGGTGGGCATGGTCGATTGGTCACCTATAAAGTTTAGCCCGGGAGCACAAAAGGTTATTCCTTTAACAAACTTCATTAAAAAACCATTGGATATGGCAAAAGAACCTCCTGCGGAAAATCCAAGACCCATCTGGGGCAATTTAGCGTCCATATAACCTCTGGCAATAAATGTATCCCTGAACTGAGCATGATTCTGCATGTCCCGGTTCATATTATTGACAATTGGATATTCCCATCTCGTATTTCCATGATTATTAAAATCTTTGTGAAAAGTGGATTCATCGCATTCACTTATGGCTACTGCATAATCATTGGCTATTAGTGTTTTGATTATAGATACACCTTCTACCTGACCTGTAAATTCATTTACGGAGCCCCCGGAACCGTGAAATATCCAAACCAGGGCTTTCATCTTATTATCTTTTGCAGGAAAATAATATTGAACCGGCTTGATGGTATCACGCCCTTTCATTTTTTCAAAAGTCAATTTAGCCCCGGCAGGCAGGTTTATAAAATTAGCAGCCACAGAAATATTTTTTGCGGGCATAAGTAAGCGGGTATGCCATTCTCCGGGATCTCCCAGGTAGGCGGTATCACCGGTCCATGTCTTGAAAGTTTCAGTCAGTTTTTCTTACCGGGCCCAAATATGTACAGTATGTATCCCCTGCGCGATAAAATCTTCCTCCATAACCACCAGTAACTTTCAACTCAAATTGTTGGCCTTTTATGAAAAAAGGTATAAAACAAAAAACCATCAGTATGAGCCGCATTTGGTATAAAATTTAAAATAAAGTAAGGAATTGGTTTCCGTTCTTTACTCACCCAAAAGGGTAGTTCTGACTTTAGTGACTTTGCTTAATTATTGCCGGATTGGTTAATCCAACCTTGTTTCCTGGCGTATTCCAAAACATTGTTGCGCGTAGCCTCGATTTGGACTGGGGAATTGGACAAGATGGTGTAAAAAAAACCGATATCCGGGATACTGACAAAATCACCTGTAAAGCCACCTTGTGAACCTGTGTGCGAGTACATTGTATGACCTTCCACGCTAGATATTACCCAGGACATACCCATGGACGACGGTGTTTCACCCTTCCATGGAGGTAATGGCCAGATATTACGGGCCAGGTCCATGACTTCCCGGGAAAAAAAAGAAATATTCTTTATACCTGCTTCATATAAATACAATTCATGCACACTGCTCCAGACTCCGCCATTGCCTGATGCATTGAAAGTGGGTTCTTCCATAAAATCCTGCTCCTTCCATTTTCCATCAGGTAAAGAAAGGTAAGCGTGGCATACTCCTTGTTCCGGATGAGGTCCGTCCGTAATTGTACTGTTGGTCATCCGACTGGGGGTAAAAATTTTGGTTTTTATATAATCCTGCCATTTGAGGCCGGTGACTTGTTGTATGATCAGGGCGAGGGCATTAAAAGCGGGATTGGAATATTGATAGTGGGTTCCGGGTTCAAAATTCAAACTGTCATTCTCCAGGATGGGGGCCCAGTTTTGTGCATCATCTGCTGTCAAAAAGAAAATACTATCCCGCTGTACCGGCCGGATGTCAGGTAACCCGGAACTGTGTGTCAGCAAATGATATATCCTGACCTTCTTGCCAATATCCTGGTTTTTAAAATTCGGAAAATATCGGATCAGACTATCCTGGAGGCTCAGTTTGCCGTCCTTTGCCAACTGCAGGATAGCATACGCCACAAAAGTTTTGGAGATGGAGCCGGTATTAAATATACTGTTTTTGGTTATGGGTTTGTTTGTAATCAGGTCTTCCACACCGACACATTCTTCTATTAATACAGAGTCCTTAAGTTTAATTAAAAGAGCGTAACCCGGGCTGTTTTGCAAATTGGCGTGATTCCATCCTTCTACCAATAAAGGATGAGGTGGTCTGGAGTTATTACATTGAATCAATAATAAAGCCAGCCATGCCAACCATTGGAGGTTCAATTTGCTGTTATGGAGTCTATATTTCATCACACTTTGGGCTGCAGGCAATATAAAGTATCTTTATCGCATTAAATTAAAACAATTGTATGAAGATTCGGTTTTGCGGAGCAGCTAAAGAGGTTACTGGTTCCTGTCACATGGTGATCCTGGAAGATGGGTTCAAAATCTTATTGGATTGCGGCATGTTTCAGGGAGAAAATAATGATGAATTGAACCGGCAATGGTTTTTTAAACCGGCAGAAATAGGCGCTGTTATATTATCGCATGCGCATATTGATCATTGCGGGAGAATTCCGAAACTGACCAAGGATGGATTTGAAGGTAATATTTATTCCACCCCGGCTACCCGGGACCTGGCAGCAATTATGCTGATGGATAGTGCAAAAATCCAGGAAAACGACGCCGAATTTGAGAATAAAAAAAATGCAAAATTCGGAAATTCGGCCTCCAAACCAGTGCCCCCGTTGTATACCATTAAAGACGCTGGCCGGTCAATGAAAAACTTCGTCACATTTAACTATAACCGCTGGTTCAGGATACACGACCGGGTGGAAGTTTTATACCGCGATGCCGGCCACATCCTCGGCAGCGCCAGTGTCACCCTGCGTATCCAGGAAGGTAAGGGTATTATTATGCTGGGGTTTACCGCAGATATTGGGCGACCGGAAAGGCCTATTTTAAAGGATCCGGAACCTATGCTGCCGGTGGATTACCTGATTTGTGAATCCACTTATGGCGACCGATTGCATGAACAAGCACCAGCAGAAGAACAACATTTTCTTCAGATCATCACAGAGACCTGCGTAAAGAAAAAAGGAAAACTGATCATACCTGCTTTCAGTGTTGGACGCACCCAGGAAATCGTATATATGCTGGATAGAGCGGCTAACAGAAACCTGCTACCTCCGGTCCAGGTTTATGTAGACAGTCCATTAGCTGTCAATGCAACAAATGTATTTCAAACCCATCCGGAATGTTTTGACCACGACCTGCATGAATATATGCTCTTTGATAAGAACCCTTTCGGGTTTAATGGACTGAACTATGTCAAAACGGTGGAAGAATCGAAATCCCTGAATGAACATGATGAGCCCTGTATTATTATCAGTGCCTCCGGTATGGCCAATGCCGGCCGGGTCAGGCACCACCTGGCCAACAACATTGAAGACCCAAAAAACGCGGTATTGATTGTCGGGTACTGTACCCCTAATACACCCGGAGGGATGTTGAGGAATGGTGCTCAGGAGATCAAGTTATTTGGAGAGGTCAGGACCGTCCGGGCTAAGATAGAAATCATGGATAGCTTTTCAGCGCATGGCGATCAAAAGGAGATGCTGAATTTTATTAAAAATCAATTGCCCTCAGTGCAAAAAACTTTTTTAGTGCATGGAGATGAAAGAGTATTACAGGTTTGGAAAAACCACCTTATGGATAATGGATTTTCCCAGGTCACTGTGCCTTCGTTGGGTCAGGAAGTCGACCTACTTCGACCTGAATCCAACCCTTAAATTAATATTGTGGATAATCCTGGTTTCAGGTGGTTGCTCATGGGATGACTTCCTACTGGATCAGGATGAAGGTGAATGGGCAATCCCATTGATCAACGGCCAGATCGACGCCCAGGACTTGTTAAACCAATCGGTCACCTTTGGCGAAATCAGGGTGTTGAATAATGGTCTGCTGAGTATTCATTATTCCGGGGAACTATTGCAGAAAACTAAAAAGGATATTTTTTTCCCTATTCCGGGCATCCTGCCTATTCCGTTGTTAGATACGTTTTATGAGGTGACCTTACCGGTCGTCAACAATATGATCGTTCATCAAGCCATTCTGGCCAATGGCAATTATTGGTTTTCTTATAGTCACCAGCATGCACAGGATATCAACCTGCGGATCTGGGTGCCGGAAATGAGTGTCAACAGTCACATCCTGAATCACCACATAAATATTCCATTCCTCGGCCAGACGCCTACTGTAGGATTGACAACACGTTTCCCCCTGGACAATATCGTACTCCGTCCGGTAAATAATAAAATAGGCCTTCATTATCAGGCCTTGACGGCAGCACAACAATCAATTCCTATGTCCTCTGTGTTTTTTATATACGATCAGATCGATTTTAAATATATCGAAGGTTTTATCGGTCAAAATATTTACGATCTGCGAAAAGACAGTATAGAATTTGACTTGTATGATGGTTTTGTCCAGGGAGGATTATATATCAATGACCCACAGATTACCATGACGGTTACGAATTCTTTTGGATTTCCAGCAAAAGCGCTGGTCAATGAATTTGCAGTCCAGACCGCTGATGGTTCCCTACGCCAATTCACCAGCACGCTGCTCGACGCCGGTATGTATTTCAATTATCCAAGCCTGCCCGAACAAGGCCAGGCTAAAACCACCCGTTTTGTTTTTACATCCTCCAATTCAAACGTTCGCGAAATTTTTAATGCACAGGCTAAACGGATAATCTATGATATTGATGCTTTATCTAATCCGGCTCTGATTCCCGATTCTTCATACTTTATTATGGAAAGCAGCGCTTTTGCAATCAATGTAACGGTTGATTTACCGTTGAGCGGTAAAATCACCGATTATCCTGCAGAACGGGTGTTCCAGGTCAACGCTGAAAAATTGAATGAACTTAAGGAAGGTTTTTTAAGGATCGAAACCGACAATGGCCTGCCCCTGACTGCTAAAGCCCAGATCTTCCTGTTGGATCAGTCTGGAATTTTGATCGATACACTTTTTACAACTGCAACGGAAATCTTTAAAAGCGCCAGTACCAAT
This sequence comes from Saprospiraceae bacterium, assembly GCA_034439915.1. Lineage (GTDB taxonomy): Bacteria > Bacteroidota > Bacteroidia > Chitinophagales > Saprospiraceae > JADJLQ01. The sequence goes on from JAWXBI010000206.1 coordinate 28,918, forward strand.
CCACAAGGTTCGGTCATTTCCTCCACCCTCCATACCCTGGATATAGCTGTACCGGCGCATAAAATATCCGCCTGGTCTAAAACCAAGACAATACGCGTACGGATTCATTTTAATTCTCCTTCAGAGCAACCGCAGGTACAGATTTTGAATTCTAGTAAAATGAACTTTAGGTTAGGATTTATCGGTAAACTTAAATCAAAATAATGATGCTCCGGTCTAGGGAAAACAATAGGGCTGTGACTGTTGATTTAATTCAAAACATACCCAATCCGCAGGTTTTCCAGACCTGGCGGCAAACTATTTATATCCTTTGTTTATTTTTTTTGAATCAGATCGCAAGACCAGGTTTGGTAGCCCAGGATTTAGGTATACATATGATGAGCAGGGACCAGGTTTTCCTTGGCCGAAACCCGGCTATTCCATTCAGTAAAAACACTATCATTGGGTTACCCGAAGGAAGCGGGATTCTTGACCTTCAAGCCGGTAAAGGGGATTGGCTGGTTTCCCAAAAGGATGGATCCAGAAAAATTTCTCTTGCCGATGGATGGGAAGGTCTGGGACAGGAAACCTATCAGGTGGGCGTGTCGTGGAGGTTGCGTTCTTTTTTTATTGGAAAAAAATTTAACCGATTTCAGCTGGGTATATCCCATGAATTAGAAGGAAATTCTTTAATCGGGTTCAACCGGGACCTGGCAGGAATACTTGCGTTTGGAAATTATGGTTATCTGCAAAAACAACCTTTAGCAAAGGAACAACCTCTCGACTTAGAAATTGACGTGAAAAATGAAATATTCAACGGATTTGGAATTCAACTTGGATATTTGTTTAATCGGGTATCCATAGGAGGGTCGCTTCGATATTTAAGTGGCCTGCAGGAGTTACATACCGAGGTCAACCAACTGGAACTGGATATCAGGGACCCGCTGAGTATTACATCCCGGGAAGATTGGAAAGTTTATTCCGCTAACCTGGTAAACGAAATTAACCTGGACAGCATACAATTTATCCCGTTTACAGATTTAAACATTTTGGGCAGGCACCCTGGGTTTTCAGGGTCTATTGGTATAGCCTATCAAAGTCCGGAAGTTTTGTTGGCTTTACAATGGAAAGATATAGGTAGCATACGGTGGAAAGACGGTACTTTATTTTCCCGTAAGGGTACGATTAACTATTCCGGTATTTCAGTGCCAAACCTGCTTACTCTTGATCCAAATGTTTTTAATTCAATTGGGGATACTTTGAGAAAATTAGTGTCCGTAGACAAGATGGTTAGCCAGTACCGCAGCCAGCTTCGATCCAATATTCTGGCTGAGTTTCAATATTATTTTTTAAATAAATGGAACCTGGGTTCAGCAATAAATTATTATTTGGATCGGCGTTGGTGGCAGGTTATGGCCGGAGTAAATTATCAATTGTTTGAACAGCTGAGCCTGGGTAGCCAGGGCAGTTATAATGCTTCAGGGCGTTTCAATATTGGGCTGCACGCCGCCCTCCGCCTGGCTGCATTTAACTTGTATTTGAATACCGATCATATTCAAAGTCTATATCCTACAACTAACTTAAACCAGTTCTCTGCACGCGTTGGCATCTCACTGATGTGGTGAGTCAGTACCCTTATTGACCCACTGGCTTAAAATCATTTACAAAATACCCCGGTCGTACGGACGCTGCGCGGCCATTCCATTTTTTGCTGAGTGCAATAAGGTTCTGAGGGGCGAATAAAAACACTGCTGCCTGCTGGTCGTATATTTCTTTTTGCAGCGATTTATAAAGAGAAGTTCGGCGTTCTCCCGGTTCACTATGACGTATTTGATCGATGATGCTGTCGGTTTGCGGAGAGCCGAATCCGGTAAAATTCTGTCCATCTGAAGTATAGCTCTCCGTATGCCAGTAGCTGTAGGGGTCATCCGGCCCGGGGTACTGACTGTCGGACAAGGCTGCAATTTCAAAATCATGATTTCTCACACTCTCCAGTAAAAGATGGATGGGTTTCGGTATGATCTCTATCCGGATGCCGGCCTTTAAAGACTGCTCCTGCAAGTGGATGGCTATCTGTTGCCCAAGTCCTCCCGGGGTTACCATCAACCGGAGTTGAAGTTCGGTAATCCGGTTATTTATTTTTTTATCCAGAGTTCCATTGTGATTAGTGTCCATCCATCCGGCCAATGAAAGATTGGCCTTCGCTTTTTCAATGTCAAATGGAATCAGCGGCAGATCATGATCATAATATATTTTGGCCGGTTGAAATGGAGCTGTGATGCGTTGAGCAAATCCCTGGAAAAGGTTTTTCTGTAATTGATCCAGATCCATGAGCTGGGCCAGAGCCCTTCTGGTTTCTGCTTGAAGCAACAAGGGACTTCGGTTGTTCAGAGAAAGATAGACAAAACGGATAGGGGGTCCGGTAATAAAATTTACTTTCCGGATCAGGGTACTGTCTTCACGCATGGCCTTAAAGTTTGCCGGGTTGATATCCGTGGCCACCAGATCCAGCAATCCTTCTTTTAATGCGTTGATGGCATTGGCTTCCTCGGCAATAATCCGATAGGTGATTTCAGCTGGGTAGGCAGAAAAATTGACTATGGAATCCGTGACGGATAACCCCCACCAGGGCTCCTTCCTTTTAAGTTTGAGGTATTGATTGCTTACCCATTGTTCTATCCGGTAAGGCCCGCACCCGGACAATCCTTCCCTTCCTAGAGCGGGATTCGTAAACTGAAGGGCAAAAGCCTGAGCTATCCGGCTTACTAAGGAGGCTGTGTCCTCTGTATTCAACGCTTTTAAAGCGCTCCAGCTTAATTTTTTTAATTGGAATGAGGAATCAAACCGGGATTCCTGCAAGATGAAATTATTGGTAAATGATTGTTCGTCCAGAAAATAATTGTCGTCCGTCCAGAAAATCAACTCCGTGGGATTGGAAAAGGTTTCAATACTGTCGATGGGATAAATCACCCCCCTTTTGCCATTGGTGGGAACAAATGGATTAAGGATAGCTTTTAAACTGAATACTACATCGTCGACGGTCACCGGTGAACCATCATCCCACCGGGCTTCTTCCCTGAGCTTGATTTTATAACCGGTATTGTTGCCCTGATGAAGTATGGTGGTTGGACCGGAAGTTAATACCGGTTTGATTTCCTGCGTATAGGGATCAAAATCCATTAAGGGCAGGAACAATAAATTTTGAATGGCTGAAGCAACGGCCGAATTGGACAACACCGGGTTAAGAATATCAGGCTCACGGTTGATGCGGACGGTCAGAGATTCTGTGGTCAATTTCACAGTTTCTTTTTTGCAATGAGCGGTGGCCAGGCAAATAAAGGGGAGGAACCAACAAAATTTATAAAGGATTGGCATGTGGTAAACGAATTGTAAATAAAATTGTTCAAATAAAGTTATTTAATTCAAGTCGAAATCAAAGATGAAAATAATTGCCATTTGCGGAGGGTCGGGTTTATTGGGTAAGGCTATCGCCAAAACCTTGATGGACAAAGGTTATCAGGTCAGATTGATTACCCGGAAGAAAAGCGGGTCCACCGATTACGAACAGTTTCTATGGGATCCGTTGAAACGATACCTGGACCCAGGTGCTTTGAATGGGATATATGGGCTGATCCAACTCAGCGGAGAGTCAATTGCGAATCACAGATGGACACCGGCTGTCAAAACCAGGATATATCAAAGCCGGATCGATACCACCCGGTTTATCGTCGAGGAAATAAACGCGTTGACCAATCCCCCCAAAGTATTTATATCGGTTTCAGGAATCGGTATTTATGGGCATCGTCCCGGTGAAATTTTAAATGAATCCAGTGCGAGCGGTAAACCTGGTTTTTTAGTCGACCTGTGCCGGGATTGGGAAGAGGCGACGGGGGCGCTTAAAAAAGAGGTCCGACAGGCAATAATACGTATAGGATTGGTCCTCAGCACTGAGGATGGAATTTTAAAAAGATTCCTGCTGCCTTCAAGATTGGGTCTTGCTCCTGTTTTTGGATCCGGCCGCCAGATTTATTCTTGGATACATATAGGTGACCTGGCTGAATTGTTCTGTTGGTTAATCTCTTCGGACGGGGCCAAAGGCATCTATAATGCCGCCTCCCCGGGACCGGTTACACAAAAGGAGTTTGCCAATATTCTGGCCGAACTCCGGGGGCCTTTTAGTGTTAAAATCCCGGTACCTCAATTGGCCATGCGACTGGTCGTTGGAGAACTGGCCGAAAGTATATATGGTTCTCAATGGGTCATGCCGGTCAAGGCGATTCAGGAAGGATTTACATTTCGATTTCCCGGCTTTAAAGAAGCTATTAAGGATTTGATTTATAGTAATTCCTGAGGAGGAGAAAAATTAAATTATTCATATATACTAAATCAAACGATTATTTGATCTTAGCGTGAATTGATACATTTGCAGCTTGGATACCCACCTGCATCACGAACATATAGAGGCCCATCTTAAAAGTTCTCAGACCCTGACCGATGTTGTAATTGGAATGAGTGACGGACTGACTGTACCGTTTGCACTGGCTGCCGGCCTGAGCGGAGCGGTGGACTCCAGTAAAATTATCATCATCGCTGGCATTGCAGAAGTTGCTGCGGGCTCTATAGCTATGGGCCTGGGTGGTTACCTGGCCGGGCGTACAGCTCAGGACCATTATAAAAGTGAGGTCAAGAGGGAATATGCGGAAATTGAGCATCAGCATCACAGGGAAATCGCCGAAACCAAAGAGTTTTTTGCAGGTCTGGGGCTAAGTGAAACTTTGCAAACCCAGGCTACAGAAGAAATTTCCAGGGATAAGGACCGGTGGGTGAGTTTTATGATGAAATATGAATTGGGATTGGAGCCTCCCGATCCTCGTCGGGCCACCAAGAGTGCACTCAATATAGGGCTGTCTTATATCGCCGGCGTAATCATACCCCTGAGTCCTTACTTTTTTATCGATGATAGTGTTACAGCCCTGAAATATTCAGCAGTAGCCACATTAGTTTGCCTTTTTGTATTCGGTTATTTTAAAAGTAAGATTACCGGTATTCCTCCATTTTCAGGTGCACTCAAGGTGATGACTATCGGCGCTATGGCAGCAGCGGCAGCCTATGCCATTGCTCGGTTATTGGAAAGTTAAATGTCTTTTTATAAAAAAATATATTCTAATGATATTGCATCCATGGCATGAAGTTCCTCTGGGAGATCAGTCTCCTGAAGTTTGCTGGGCCTTCATTGAAATATCCCGAAGGAGCCGGGCCAAATATGAAATCGATAAACCTTCCGGGTTATTAAAACTCGACCGCGTATTGCATTCCTCCGTATCCTATCCCACCAATTACGGATTCCTTCCCCAAACACTCCATGAAGACGGTGATCCTTTGGACGTATTGGTATTGTCCCAGGTAGAGATCACTCCGCATTGCCTGGTGGAGGTGAAAGTGATTGGGGTGATGAGTATGATCGACCAGGGTATACCCGACGATAAAATCATTGCTGTACCTACTACTGACCCCAGTGTCAATCATATAGAGGACATTGGCGCTATACCGGAATACCTCGAAAGGGAGATCATCCATTTTTTTGATACCTACAAAATATTAGAAAATAAAAAAGTCACTGCTAAGCGGTTTCAGGATAAGGAAACAGCCTTAAAGATTATCCTGGAGTCTATTGAGCTTTATAAGGTAAGATTCAAAATCAAGCTATGATCGGCTAGTGAAAGGATGAGTTACCAGTTACTCCAGTCTGCGGTTGCCGATCCACAAGCCTTCCAATGAGGCCTTCCCGTTCAATACATGCAAACCGGCATATACTTTTATAGTGGTGTCGGACAACGCTTTGTTGTATTGTTCGAGCAGATCCGGTGCTGCCTTTTCATTGACGTATAAATTGGAAAATGGATATTCCAGGGTGGCTGAATAAACAGAATCCGGATAAACCGGGAAGGTAAATTTTATCTGCGATTGAATATACACCGGCATTTCAGGAGTTTCTGAATCTGGTTGCACAGAATAAAATGTATAAACATCTCCGGAATCCTTTTCGTAATTAATCCAAACGGTCTGACCCCTGGTAAATCGAAGACTGTCTGTATATTCAAATTGGGCAGGAATAGGATTAATGTTGAAATAGGTACCCCGGAATGGGTCCTTGGGATCAACCTGCTGACAGGGGATTTTAATAAATACACCGCTGGAAATCGTCCGTTCTTCCCTGTATATCCAGGATCCCAACATATACCATTGGAATAAAACTACTCCGGTAAATAAGATCCATTTCCATCCGGATTTCATATTCTTTTTTGTTTTTTAATGATCATCCAGTTGATTCCGAAACACAAAAGCCCTAATGCAATAAACAATAACCCTTTCCAGATAAACGAAAAATCATGGCCAAAAAACCAGGCTAAAATCCAAACCGTCAAGGCCAACAGGCCCAGGTTGACCACAATTAAATTTTCACCGGTCACTCCATCATATATTAATTTGGCGGCGGCAGCCAAAATAAATAAGTTGGATAAAAACTGCCCCGTAGCAGGGTGGATTTCTCCGATAAATAAAACCAAAATCAAAGCCAACCCCAGCCAGGTCATGTGGTCTGGTTCCGGCGGGATGCGTTGTTTGAAGTGGTACCATATTAGCAATCCCAGTGCGATTAAAAAAATGGCAGGCAGTAAGGGATTTCCGGAAGTAAGACAAACCAGGATGTTACCCGCTATTGAATCCGTCCAAAAAAAGTCAAAGGTCATCAACATACCTGTAATCCAGATTCCAAGAAATTGGGCAGTCCTGTATCCATTGGACAAAAACTTCTGCTCCGAAAAAGGGCCAAAAGCCAATGCACCAAATCCTATAAAAGTGATCAGGCAAGCCACCACCACAAAACGCTCACAAAGAAGGGATGAATTAAAAAATAAAAATATGGTCAGAACGATAGGAATGGTCCAATGATGCAAAATCAATAAATGATGTTGCATCCCTTTTCTCCATTGCAGAACATACCATACCATCAGCACAAGGATAATAACCAGCGGAAAAAAATCATAGGCTTGATCCATATTCCAGGATATACTGGTCAGGTACCATCCGACACCCACCCATAGAGCCAGGGAAACTGACCTGGAATCAAAAATAAATGGTATGGCCATGGTCAGTATAATCCACCATTTTATAAAACCGGAAATTTCAGCCTCTATGTTATAAATCTGGGAGAGCAGCGAAATGGCTATACCGACTGAAAAAAGTATGGATAGTGCAACTGATTCTGCCCATAGGGATTCATTGGATTTTTTTCTTAAAACAAAAACGCCCAGGGCCTGCGAAAAAAGAAGGGGTATAAATGAAATCCCGATTTTTACCCATTTTGAAAACTGGTCCCAATTGTAAGCCACGATCAGGATCAGCCCCAGGCCAACCAATACAATACCAATCAGGGAGAGGATCAACATAAATCTGGAAGATCCCGAATCCCTGGATTTATTTTTATAAAATTGTTGAATTCGTTGAGCCGTGCCTTCATCGATGAGGCCATGTGCAATCAGCTCCCTGAGATCAATTTTCACCCCTCTAAATTAGTTTAAAATTTGGGTGAAGTACTGGTGATTTGTTATTCCCGGATCACCATCCACTTCTTTATCGATTGCCAGTCCGAGCCTTTTAGCCGGACGATGTAAGTGCCTGAAACCAAACCGGCAGTATTTAATTCAATGTCGTGTGAACCCGGATTCAGATCTTCCAGGGGAATATGTTGGATCAAACGCCCGACCAGGTCATAAATGTTCATGCTGACGTTTTCCTTCAAGGTAGTCTTAAATAATAATTTCGAATTGGCATTGGACACCGGGTTTGGGACTATCAATACTGGCCTAGTTGACGGGATTGCCTCAGCAACAGGTGAGGTTAGGGCTTTACTGGAATCTATTATGATGGTTTCATCTCCCGGCTGGTAAAGCGTAAATAGGAAATAGGTGAGCATCATCTCATCCGTGGTAGCTTCACCCACTTTTACCTCCTTAGGCGGGAAATTGGGATTGTGATGATTGGCGCTCGTATTATCATAGGTAGCTTCTGACAACAACATAGACCCCGCTGGAATTTTAATTATTTTTTCAAATTGGTAGATACCCTGCCAATGAAAATCCCAATGTGGTATGTTGATCAGTGGAATTTCTTTTTGGTCGGGCCCAACCGCCCAGGTTTTTATAGAGGTTCCGATCAGATGCATATGTGGAGCTACACCAATTACGGAAAAATTTAAGGGGACAAAAAACCGCTGATTAAATGTTTTGATGGTATTGGCCGGGATTTTTAAAGGCCCGTTGGTCATGCTGATCTCATGATTGAGTATAGGTATCAGATACGTTTCCCTCAATGGCTGATCGGTCAGTTGCAATTTGATGAGGGTCTGGTCGGATTTTCCTTTGGCTCCTCCGGGATAATGCACCTGGATGATGATATTGCTTCGGGCCGGAATTTTTATACCAAATCCTTTGGGCAATACAAAAGGCTGCGATCCCGGCACCCAGGCTCCGATCAATGCTGCATCACTCGTACCGGCTCCTCCAAAACATAAGTAGCCTGGTCCCGCCTCCCGGCTATCCAATTGAAAACTTTTTGTACCCCCATCCCTGAAAATTAAAATATGGTGTACAATCTCCGGGTTGCCTGGAATACATTCCAGTCCGGTAAGCCACATGTCTTTGGTCAACCGGCTGCTGTCGGGAAAACACCGGTATTCATCGACATTGGTCGGTAAAGTATAATTGGGGGTGTTCATCACTAATTGGGGATTTTTGATAAAACCCAGGTTATCGTATTCCGGCGCCGGCGGTGCTTTGCTCAAATTACCGGAAGGTCCTCCACCATCTACCCACTTAACAATGGCGTCAATGTCCTCCTGAGCTAGAGCTCTGACATGGGCCAGTTTGCTGTAGGATACATCCGGGGGCCACGGCGGCATGTTTTTTTGGCTGACGGCGAATTTTATGCTGTTCCTGTTATTAAAGGCCTGTCCATACGACATCATGGAAAACGGACCAGATCCGCCGCTTCTGTGACAGGAAGTACAGTTTTTATAAATGATTTTCGCGATGGATTCAGACCAGGTGGGTGTCTGACTATTAACTGGACAATAACAGATCCAGATCAATAAAAGAGTAATTAACCGCAATTGTATATTTTTAAAAAGTCCAGATCAATCAATATATTCCTTCCGTTTAACCAACGCGTAATAATCGTGTTCCAATGGCAGGTAACCCTGGTCATAACAAAAATAATAGGTATGACCATTTTTGGTGTGGTAAAGGTTGGTAAAATATTCGAATTTAAATCCCCTTTTGACCAATTGGCCTCTGGAGATTTTTCCTTTTCCTTCCGGGTTGGCATCCAGCAAAATTCTGCGGTTTTTACGCAAGGTGTTGTTAATATTCCGCATAATGTTGTTGCTGTCGCTGTTAAGGCGATTGTTAAATGCACTCCGGCATTGATCGGTACAGAATTTCTTATCGGTACGGCCCATGATCTTGTCGCCGCATTCAATACATTTGGTGTTCATGTAAACAAATATAAGGGTAAGTGCTCTCGAAAAAAACGGGTATTAGGACCCATTTGGACACATAATAATTGCAATTTCCTTATCCAATTAGTAATTTTAAGTATGAAAAAACGCTTGTTTAGCATTTTGTTGATTGGATTCTTCTTGGGTATGGTCCATGCGCAGGAAAACAATCAAACCATGCGCACCCAAAAACCAGTATTACATGCAAAACACTGGCTGGCAATCACTGGAAAACCACTTGCAGCAACGGCAGGAGCTACGATATTCCAACAGGGTGGAAACGCAGTAGATGCGGCCTGTGCCATGATCGCTGCGACGTGTACGATGTTCGATGTCCTGAGTTGGGGCGGAGAAACGCAGGCATTAATTTATAATCCACTGACTAAAGAAGTGGTCGGGATCAATGCCCTCGGTGTAGCCCCGACCGGAGCGACTCCTGAATTTTATAAAAGCAAGGGATATGAGTATCCTCCGGCTACCGGCCCCCTGGCTGCAGTGACGCCGGGAACCCCTGGTGGTATCCTGGTTATGTTGGCCAATTATGGCACCAAAAGTCTCAAAGAAGTCCTGGCACCGACGATGCAATTAGCGGAAGGTTATCCTATGGATGAGGATGTACATCGGCAAATGCAACGGAATGAAGTTGAGTTATTGACCTGGCCATATTCAAAAAAGGTATTTTTTAAAAACGGCAAAGTACCTCAAGCCGGTGAAATTTTTTCACAACCGGACTTATTGGCCACCTTGAAAAAATTAATCGAAAGTGAACAGGCAGCATTGGCAGCAGGTAAAAACCGCAAAGAGGCAATCATGGCCGCTTATGATCGGTTTTATAGGGGGGATATTGCTGAAGAATTTGTTCGGGGAACCAAGGAGCAGGGTGGGTTGATAACCACTGAAGACCTGGCCAATTGGAAAGTCCTCATTGAAAAACCACTTTCTACCAACTACAAGGGGATAGAGGTCTATAAATTAAGGGAATGGCAACAAGGACCAGTGATGTTACAGGCTTTAAACATGCTGGAAGGGCTTGACCTTAAAAAAATGAAATACAACTCAGTCGAATACATCCATACCCTTTACCAGGTTATGAATTTTGTTTACGCCGACCGCGACTTTTATTACGGTGATCCTTATGTTCCACCAGTAGAACCCATCATAGGCTTGCTTTCTAAAGAATATGCCAAACAAAGGTTGAAACTCATCGATACATCAAAAAACAATGAACATGTGCTGCCCGGGGATCCGTATCCCTTTGAAGGAAAGACCAATCCATATCTCGATATCATTGAAAAAATGAAAAAATCAAGCTCCCGTTTACCTTCATCCATGGATCAGTTTATGAAGGATTTTTATGCCGGGACCACTTCAGTGACGGCTGCCGATTCCAGCGGATGGGTAGTGAGTGTCGTGCCCAGCGGAGGATGGATGCCCACCTGCATAGCCGGAAATACAGGTGTTGGTCTCAGCCAGAGGATGCAATCGTTTGTATTGAATGTCAATGAATGCCCATTCAATGTGGTGGCACCGGGTCAGCGGCCCAGGGTGACTTTAACCCCGACTATTGCCATGAAGGATGGAAAACCCCTGATGGCTTTTGGGGTACAGGGAGGCGACTCTCAGGATCAAAACCTGTTACAATTTTTTCTTAATATGACCGAGTTTGGTATGAATGTCCAGCAGGCCGTCGAGGCAGCCAATTTCAATAGTTACCAGATGAAAAGCGCTTTTGGTAAACATGAAAAAATTCCTGGCAAACTCCTGATCAGGACGAGCACCCCGGATGTTGTTCGTAAAGCATTGATTAAGAAAGGATATGTCCTTGAATTTAACCCGCGTACTTCCGGGCCTATTACCGCGATCTATTTTGATTGGGAACATGGCAGTATGTGGGGAGGGGCAAGTAACCATGGGGATGACTATGGGATCGGGTGGTGATTAAACCAAAACTAAATTCCCTGCCTTGAAGACTTATGCTTATTTTTGTAAACTAAACTATTTTACTTTTCATCCGTTTAAATAGAAAAAAAAGATACATGTACCCAATAGAACTGGTAAAACCGATGGAAAATGAACTCCTGTCGTCCGGGTTTGAGCCGTTGACCGACGAGCAGGAAGTCAATCAGGCCCTAAATGACAAATCAGGCACCATGTTGCTGATGGTCAATAGTGTTTGTGGCTGTGCTGCAGCCCACGCCAGGCCAGGCGTACGATTAGCTTTGCTTTCAGACAAAACTCCTGATAAATTATACACCGTATTTGCTGGAGTGGATAGGGAAGCTACCGCAAAAGCGCGGGAATTTTTAGCTCCTTACCCCCCATCCTCTCCGTCTATTGCGCTGTTTAAAAATGGTGAACTCGTTCACATGATTGAACGGTACCAGATTGAAGGAAGGAGTGCTGATATCGTTGCCGCCAATTTGAAAATGGCGTTTGAGAATTATTGTTAAGCGTTCATTCCCCTTTGTCTCTTCCTTTTTTGATATAGGATTAGACCCAGTACAGGATTTTATCTACCAAAGTATTTATTAGCATGACTATCTATGCTTTTTTGAGTTTAATTGATCCTTATTTTGCCTGAATCCAGGCGTTACCTGTTCCTTTCCTGGAACTAGCTGATTCCCCACTTCGTTAAAAAGGATATGCTAAAATCACTCTTTATTATCGTCAGTTTGCTGATGGGTTTACACTTGGGAGCCCAGGGTTTTGAAATCCGGTCATTTGATGTAAAAATCAAAATTGATAAGGATGGGTTTATTGATGTGGAGGAGCATATTCGGGTTGAATTCACGGAGAAAAAAAGAGGTATTATCCGAAACATACCTTTCAAATATTCTTATCAGGGCAAATCCTACAAGACAAAAATAGACCGGGTCATCGTCGAAAGTTGGGATTTTAAAGTCAGCGATCAGAATAATCAAAAGTCAATCCGGATCGGTCACCCTGAAAAATACCTGGAGGGAAACCAGGACTACCTTATCAACTACCGGGTAAAAGGTCCTTTTATTCATGCCGGGGACTATGATGAGTTTTATTGGAACATTACCGGCAATGAATGGACAGCGTCGATTGAACAAGTAAAATTTGATATAGAACTTCCTGACGATACGCCACTTGCTTACCAGGATCTTAAAGTTTTCACCGGTCGTACCGGGTCAAAACAGGATAGCGCCTATATCGAACAATCCGGCAGGCATATTTCAGGAACTTCAATTGCGGGTTTTAATCCCGGTGAAGGTTTAACGGTTGCCTTACGATTACCTTCTGGTTACATCAATCCTGAAAATGCCTTCGACCTTCAAATAACCTCTATGCAAAAAACGGTAAGGGAACTTAAGACCCAGTGGCCCCTTGCCCTGGTTCCAGCTATATTATTCTCCTTATTGGTGGGGTTTTGGAACAAATTGAGAGGGATTAGCTACCCCAAGGTTATTGAACCGCAACCATATCCCCCACAAGATCTGAATCCCGCAGAGGTTGGAGCATTTTATGACCAGGTAGTCCATGACCGGGATGTGATTTCATTGTTGCCCTATTGGGCTGCGGATGGGTTTATTCGGATGGAGTATAACCCTCAAAACAAGGACACCTACCTGATTAAATTAAAAGACCTCGACCAGGATAGGCCTGCCTATGAATACGTGCTTTTTCAGGATTTGTTTAACCACCGATACACGGTGAGTTTATCCAACCTCCGTTATCAATTCTCGGGTACACATCAAAAAGTAAAGTCGATGATCAGAAATGAAATTATCGGCATGCAACTCTATGACGAAAAATACAGATATTGGTTTAATTCCTGGCGCATCTGGATTATTCTCGTTGGATTGATTCCGATGGCTGTGTTTTCTTTCATCCTTGGATACTGGCTGGCCGGTGTATTATTTCTGATCGGATTGATTGTTATGATTGTACTCGCCAACCAATCCAAAGTATTATCCGAAAAAGGAAAATTCTTTCATCATCAATTGAAAGGTTTTTACGCCTTTCTTAATAATGAACGCGGCGAACAATATAAGAATATCATGGAAAGTGATCCCTTATATTTTGACAAAGTATACCCTTATGCAGTGGCTTTAAAACTGGATAAGTCCTTTGTAAAACAGGTAAAACCCTATCAACAATTTGCCCCGGTATGGTATGGTTATTATGGTATGATGGCTATGGGACAACGGTCCACCATGGAAGATTTTGATCAGGATTTTCAACCCAAAGAAATCACTTCAGCTTTTAGTGTAACCCATGATCCGGCGACCGCTTCCAGCGGAGGAGGCGGAGGTTTCAGTGGAGGAGGTAGTTCCGGCGGCGGTTTTGGCGGCGGAGGGGGTAGTAGCTGGTAGAAAGAGGTTGAATTGTTGAATTGTAGAATTGTAGAATTGTCAGGCACTATCAAGGAGTTGAATTGTGGAATTGTCAGTCAATTCAACAATTCAACATTTCAGCCTTCTCACATGCTCGGTGCTTTTTCACCCCTATGGCAGGTGGCACAACTGATCATACTTTCAGTCTTGAATTTTTTGGTCATGTATTTTTTATTGAGATCCGTCGTCATTTTGACCATTTCCCTTGCCATGTTTTTTTCGCCCTTTGCATCGGAAACAAAATCCCACTGACTGAACGGGGCACCTTCTTTGCTTACATGGCAATGGTTACATTTTACACCTAAAGCTTTATTCCAGCCTTGCATAATGGCTTTGAGGTTATCTCCTCCGGTTCCTTTTGGCAATACTTTTAAATTCTTAGGTTCTGTGGGCCAGACCCAGGTGTCTTTTGGCTGAAAACTAAATTCACAGAAAAAAGGAATGGCGAAAAGAACAGCCAACACGGGCATTTTGAGAGAGCGTTGTTTCATTTTATTCTAATTTGATGGTTAAACTACAAAAATATAATTTCCCTCCGAACTTCCTAGTATCTGCTTATCCAATCAGGGAGCCAAGCGGCCGATCACCCATTTTTTTCGATGAGCACGGTAAATGATACGATCGTGTAGTCGATCTTCCCTTCCTTGCCAAAATTCGAAATAATCCGGTATCAGGCTAAAGCCGCCCCAAAATGGAGGCAAAGGAATGGATTTATTGGGTTTAAAATATTGGTTCAATTGTAAATTTACTTCATCCAGGAATTGTCGGTTTGGTATTTCTTTACTTTGTTCCGAGGTCCATGCCCCTAGCTGGGAGCCTCTCGGCCTGGATTGAAAATATTCGTCAGAAAGGGAACGGCTGAGCTTTTTTACTTTTCCTTCCAACCTTACTTGTCTTTCCAACTCAGGCCAATAAAATAATAAAGAAGCGCGGGGATTGACTTTGAGTTCTTCAGCTTTGCGGCTATGATAATTGGTAAAAAACCTGAACCCGAAGAGCTGGCCAAATTCTTTCAGTAAAACGATACGAGAGGAAGGTCTACCCTCCTTATCTGCAGTAGCCAGCACCATAGCATTGGGTTCTGCGGTGTTCGTTTTTAAATTCTCTTTAAACCAAAGTGTAAATTGAGCATATGGATTAAGTTCAACCGCGGATTCCAACAGGCTGTGTTTAGTATACGATTTACGGAAAACGGAAAGTTTTTTTGATTTCATAATTCATCCGGAATAGAGGTTTAATGATTAAAAAGCCAAGGCCCAGACATAGCGAACAAAATACAACTTACCGACGATTTTATATACAACAAGAATCAGTCGAAAGCGTTGGCCATCAGCTTTGTGATTCTTCTCTGGCCTCAGCGAGTGCTTTTTCTTCATACGATTGCAAACCCAATTTGGCTTTGCCGCGGGAGGCGATGACCATCAAGGCAGGCACCAGAATTAAGGTTAATAAGGTGGCAAAACCTAATCCGAATATCATCGTCCAACTCAAAGGACCCCAAAAAGCTACATTGTCGCCACCCAGGTAAATATTGGGGCGCCATTCACTGAACAGCGTAACAAAATCAATATTGAATCCAATGGCCAATGGTATAAGACCTAGTACGGTGGCCATCGCTGTCAGAAAGACCGGGGTCATTCTGGTCCGACCTGCTTCAACCGCGGCCTCCCGAACAGAATAACCCTGTTTCATCATCATCTCTGCGAATTCCACCAGGAGGATCCCATTGCGCACGACTACGCCGGCCAGGGCAACTATGCCGATACCGGTCATGATTATAGAAAACTCCATTTTCAACATCGTAAAACCCAGCAGGACTCCGATAATACTAAATGGGATCTCAATCAATATAATAAGCGGTTTACTGAATGAATTAAACTGGGTGACCAGGATTAAAAAGATCAGTCCCAGGGATATCAACAATGACCGTCCCAGGAACCCCATGGCTTCAGCCTGTTCTTCCTGTTCGCCGGCAAAGCCAATAGTCACTCCATGCGGAGCCTGGAATTTGGCTGCGGCAGCCTGCACATTGGCCAAAACCTCATTGGGGTTGTACCCATTCAGCACGTTGGATGAAATCGTAACCAATCGTTTCAGGTTTTTTCTTTTTACCGAACCTACCGTGTTTCCATATTCCATTTTGGTCATGGCAGCCATAGGCACCTGACGCATCTGGCCACCCATATTCATATCGCGATAGGTAATACTTTGATTGAGCAGTAAATTGATGTTATTTCTTTGATCTTCCTGAAAACGAAGCTGAATGGGATGTTGGTCTTCACCATCCCGGAGTTTGGAGATTTCTTTACCGAAAACAGCACTTCTCAAGTCACTGCCGATTTGGGCAGTAGATATACCTTCCCGGTTGGCGCGCTGACGGTCTACCGTGATTTTTAACTGGGGATTACTGATGGATAAATCGGATTTTAATTCTTCAACCCCATCTATTTGCAGGGAATCCAGATAATGTTTCAGGTTTTTAGCGGTGAAATTGAGGTCATCAAATTCGTCACCGGTAATTTCAATACTGATGGGTTTGCCTGCCGGTGGGCCACTGCTTTCTTTTTCAACAATGATCTCTGCCCCGGCAATTCCTTTGACTGCTTCGCGGATTTTAGTCAGGTATTCAGCGGTAGACTTACCATGTCTTTTTTCAAATTCTACAAAAGCCACGGTGACTTTACCCAGGTGGGGGCTGGTCTGTTGTTCAAAGTTAGAAGGATCACCTGCGCCGATGGCCACGTTGGAGATTACGGACTCAACAATGGGATTATTGTCCCCGACTACCCCTATTATCCTATCCTCCACCAGGGACGTGACTTCATCCGTATAAGCCTGATCGGTACCGACAGGCAGGGCAATGTAGGTATATACAAAATTGGGGTCTGATTCCGGAAATAACCGGACGCCGGGAATAAACCGAATAGCTACAAATAGCGTGACAATCAACAAGAATATGGTGAAAAACAACAATCCAATTGGGCGATAACCTTTTAAAACAAAATGCAGCATTGAAGCATAACCATTTTGTACCCTGGGCCAAACTGAAGCCTGGAAAGCACGGATGATGCGGTCAAGGACAAATTTATTAAGCAGGTAAAATAAAAATATACATAAGGTAAGATTGCGCCAAAACATATTGTGTCCGAGATGAGACAACAGGATTATCATTCCAAAAACAATAAGGGTAATCTTGAAGTTTTTAGTAAAAACCGGGGCCTTTTCATTTTCATGGTGGGGATGCATAAAATCTACTGCAAATACCGGGTTGATAATATAGGCCACAAAAAGAGAGGCCAATAACGTTGTGATCAGGGTAATCGGAAGGCCAAACATAAAATTACCAATCAATCCTGGCCAGAATGCCAATGGAATAAATGGGGCCAGGGAGGTCAGGGTACCGGATAATACAGGAAGAAACACTTCCCCGGCCGCCAATTTGGCGGCTTTTTTTATGGGTACCTTGCCATTGTCAAAAATCCGGTGAGTATTCTCAATGACCACGATCGCATCATCCACCACGATCCCCAAAGCCAGCAAAAACCCAAATAAGACGATCACATTTAATGAAAACCCATAAGTAGGCATGATCATAAATGCCACAAACATGGACAAAGGCACGGACATCGCGACAAAGACAGCATTAGTCGTACCCATAAAAAACATCAGGATCAGGGTGACCAGTAAAAATCCGATTACAATAGTATTAATCAACTCCTTTAAACCGGACTTGGTTTTAAGGCTCATGTCCCCGGTTATGTTTACGACCAGATCTGATGGGAATTCATTGACTTTCAGTTCTTCACAGGCGGCTTTGATTTTGTCAGAAGTGCTGATCAGGTTTTCCCCGCTACGCTTGATCACATTCAGGGACAATACATTCTTCTTATTTAACCGGGCATAACTTTCCTGCTCTTTAAAAGTATCTTTTACTTCAGCGATATCTTTGAGGTAGACTACCGCACCGGTACCACCGCGTATAATGATATCGCCGAGTTGGCGGGAATCCCGGTATTCTCCTACTACGTTGATCGCCCTTTTGACCTGGCCCATATTGAGCTGGCCACCGGATATGGTCATGTTTTCCATGGCCACCGATGATTCAATGTCCCGCATGGTCACATTAGCCGCGGTCATTTTATACATGTCCACATTGATCTGTATTTCCCGGGTCAGGGCACCGACCAGATCAACCCGTGTTACTTCTGAAAAACTTTCCACTTCATCCTGAATCCGTTCAGCAAACTTTTTAAGCCGGTCCAGGTCATAATCACCCGAAACGTGAATATTCATAATCGGCATACTGGAAATATCGATATCAATGACCGAAGGGTCCTGTGGAAGGTCATTGGGAAGGTCCGGCCTGGCACGGTCGACGGCATCTTTTACCTTTAATTTGGCTTCTGCAACATCCACATCCGTGTCAAACTCAGCCACCACCAAACTAAAATCCTGAAGGGAACTACTCCTGATTTTTTTGATGCCGGATATCCCTTTTAATTGTTTTTCGATAGGTTTGGCCACCAGGTTTTCCATATCTGTCGGCGTCGTTCCGGGGTATACCGTGTTGACCAGAATCTGGGGAAAAGCGACTTCCGGGAATTGTTCTTTGGGTAAACCGATATAAGAAAATATTCCGGTCAGGGTGATGATAATCGTCAGTATATAAACGCTGGTTTTATTATCAATAGACCAGCTGCTGGGTTTAAATTCTTTAATGAGATCTTTCATAACAAGGCTTCCCGTGATAAATTTTTAATTGTTTTGAACCGTCAGGTTTTCTCCTTCAATCAGGTCCTGATAACCCCTGGTAATTACTTTGCTGGTTGGCTCCAGCCCTGATTTTACCTCTACCTGGTCATTATAAAATTTTCCAATAATCACCATTTTTTTTGTCGCTTTCCACATCGAACCGGAAGAGTCTGCCACCATGATGTAATCGCCCTGACTGTCCCGCTGCAATAAATTGATCGGGATTACATATGCCTGGGGATTGACATAATCCACAATTTTTAAAATAGAAATCATGTTGGGAAGAACGCCACTCATGTTAGCAGGTAAGGCAGCTTCCACATTAAATGTACGGTTGACCCGGTTGATGATCGGACTCACATAACTTACCTTCGAATCATATTCTTTTTGAATGTCCGGGAAATAAATTTTTATAGCATTTCCAGGTTTGATCCGCCCGGCATACGATTCCGGTACATTGGCATTGATTTTTAATTTCGAAAAATTGACTAAACGGGCTATGGGTATACCTGGTGATATGGTTTGCCCGGGTTTAACCATGACTTCATCGATCACCCCGCTGATGGGGGCTTTTACTTTGGACATATCCCACTGTTCTTTGGTGGTGACGATTCTTTTTTCCAATGATTCTTTATTGTTTTTAGCACTCAGGTATTGGACCTCAGTCCCTATTTTCTGATCCCACAATGCTTTTTGTTTTTCAAATATATCGTTGGCGAAGGCAAGTTGAGCCTCGAGTTCAGCAAGTCCTTGTTTTAATACCGCGTCGTCCAGTGTCAACACCGTCTGGCCTTCCTTGATATAATCACCGGTTTTAATCAATATTTTTTCTGTGGTGCCCGGCATTTTGGCATTGATATATAATTCCTGGTCCGCGGTGACGGATCCCTGAAGATCAATGTAACTCTTAAACACCATAGGAGGGAAAAGCTGCACACCGACCACCTTTGATCTCTCAATTTTTCCCTCGGGGTTGAGTTCAAGCTCAAGGGCTGAAGCTTCCGCATTCAGTGCGGCTATTTGTTTTTTTATTTCAGTCAGCCTGGTTTGTTTGTCTGAGACCGGAGTCTGGTCGGGCTGAGAACCGCAACCTATAAAAATTAAGCTTAACGTTAATAGTACCGACAGCTGCGTAACTATATTTTTCATATCTGTAATTTTAATTTGGATGAGCGTTGTGATTATTTTCCTAAAGCCTTATCTAAATCCGTCTTAGCTACCAACAGGGTGTATAAGGCATTGATATAACTTCCCTGTGCCTGAATAAATGCCGTCTCTGCCTGGTTGATTTCGAGACTGGAGCCGACACCACCTTTAAATTTTAACTGCGACTGATCGTAAATCCGTTGGGCCAGATCGAGGTTGCGTTTACTTCCATCCAAGGTAGTCCGGGCATTATTCACCTGGATACGTGCAGTGGTTACCTCCAGTTGCATTCCGCGCTCAAATTCCTTCATCTGCAAATGCAACTTATCCAGTTCTATATTGGCCCGCTGATACTGTGCCTTTCTGCTGAAGCCATCAAAAATTGGAATGTTGACCTTAAAACCTGCAATGGCAGTAGGGAACCATTGGGTCTCTTCGGCATCAAACAAATTATTGGTCTGCGTACCATAAGCCAGATTGGCAAAACCATTTACGGTTGGATATGCGCGCAATTTGATCGTCTTTAACCTGATTTTACTCAGCTCTTCTGCTAATTGCATGGAACGGTATTCCGGTCTCTGGTCAGCCCTGAAGCCTGATACCAGGTCCACATCATCGACTTTCAACCTTTCCACCAGGGCATCCAGGTCATCTGTCATGATAATAGGGGCATCCATCGGATAACCCATTTGCACCTTTAATACATTCGCGGTAATCTCTGTCATTCGGCTTACTTTTTCGGCTTCCAGTTGTAAGATTTGTAACGAAAGAGAAAGGCGATCGACATCGAGTTGTTCCGCAAAACCTTTTGATTGTATGATCTGGGTCTCTTTCGTTATTTTATCCAAGGTGGTTATATTCTGATCCAGGATAGTTTTACTCTTCAAAGCAATCAAAGCCCCGAGATATGCTTTGGCGACGGATTGCCGAATGGTAATATCGGAAACCGCATTTTGACGGGTTGCTAATTCCTTGTATAATTTGGCAGCTTTGAGTCCTACAAAAAAGGACGGATCATATAATATGGTATTCATACCGATACCTCCTGAAAGAGAATTGGAACGTCCAAACCTGGCAGGGAAACCTTTGTCAGAAGGTTGGTCCACGCGGTTGCTGTCTAATAATTTATAATAAACCAGGCGGCCATCAATGGCCGGACTGAAAAAATCAGGTAAAATGGTAGTTGGTATGGCAAAGAAATGCTGAAAATCGATATCGGCATTGACCTTGGGGTAACCGATTGATTTATACTCCATCACTTGTGCATCGGCATCGACAATATTGAGTTGATTAAGTTTGACCTGAGTACTGTTTTTTAATGCATATTGCACAGCTTCTTCCAATGAAAAATTTGTCTGGCCCGGTAAGGAATGACCCAGGGGCCAAATCAACAGAAACAGGAAAAAATTGGATAACGATTTTTTCATAGGTTATGATTGTCCAGTTTATTGAAATGATTAAGACATAGGTCCCATCCTGTGGAGGTAGTGATACCCCGGAGGTGGTAAAAAATGGTTTCTTTAAATATCTTCTCCAGGGAAAATTGATTGGCAGGAAACAATTCCTGGTCCATAATTGTACTGCTCAGGGTCACATAGTGCCTCGCAATGATTTCTTCGGAAAGGTCGGCGCGATAATAACCTTGTTCAATTCCGTTTTTTAAATTTTGCTGAATGACCTGATAGATGTGTTCGTGATTGAGTTTTTCCAGTTTTTTCCAGGACTCCCAATAATATTTCCTGATCTCGAAAACAGTATTCGGCGACACCTGTCTGACCATCTGCAATACATGTTGGGCAATCAGGATCATCTCTTCCACCGCATTGGAAGATTGGGTTTTGATGTGCGAAAGGGCTTTTTTTTCTTCTTTAATGTGCAAATGGACCATTTGTTCGATCAGGGCCGCTTTGTTTGGAATCTTTTCGTACAGCGTTTTTTTCGATATACCCATTCCTTTTGCCAGGTCGTCCATCGTGGTGGACTTGATACCGCATCGGATAAATAAAGACTTGGCCCGGGTTATAATTTCATTGGTTAGTTCCATCTTGCTTAAACAAATGTAATCCAAATAACCACAGGAAACTTTAAATGTTCAAAAAGTTTCCAACGTTTACAAATCCTTTACATTTTAGTTCTTGACCGGGAATCGGGATTATTGAGTTTTTGAATTACATTTGTGCAACGTATAGATTATAGGTTATGAAAAAACAAATTCAGTCATTACTCATTCTGTTATTAGCCATAATAGTTATTCATGCCTGTCAGGGGAAAAAAGCAGAACCGGCAAGTGCTGAGGCTGCTCCGGCAGCTCCGGCAGCCCCGGAAGTTTCGCATGCGGAAGGCAAAAAAATATTTGACACCTATTGTTTTTTATGTCATGGTGCTGACGGTAAACTGGGCCTCAATGGTTCCAAAGACCTCACCATTTCCATCATCACGACGGAAGAACGAATTAACCAGATAACCAATGGGAAAGGTCTGATGACCCCATTTAAAGAGATTCTCACGGAGGCTGAAATCAAAGCAGTAGCCAGCTACACCGAGTCTTTAAAAAAATGAAATGCCTGAAAAAACCTATCGCGTATTAGGTTTATTGTCTGGTTCTTCCCTGGATGGTACTGATCTGGCAGTATGCAGTTTTAGTATCGATCCGAATCTGCCGTCCAAAATCTTGTCCTGGAATATTCATTTTGCCAGGACCATACCGTATCCTCAGGCATGGATTGACCGGTTCAGGAGTTTACCGTCTGCAGATGCCAGATCGTTGGTATTGGCTGATACTGAGCTCGGCCATTATTACGGGGCTTTGATTGACCGATTGCTTAAAGAGCATTCGCTGACTGTCGACCTGATTGCTTCGCACGGTCATACCATATTTCATTTTCCGGAATTAAAAACTACTACTCAAATAGGGGATGGGGCTGCTATAGTTGCCGAAACCGGGATCGACACGGTGACCCAAATGCGCAGTTTGGATGTTGCTTTTGGTGGTGAAGGGGCCCCTCTGGCACCTTTGGGTGACAAATATTTATATCCTGGATTTACCTATTATCTGAACCTTGGAGGAATTGCCAATGTGACGGCCTGCCTCGATGGCAATATAATAGCCTTTGATATCTGTCCCTGCAATCAGATATTGAATGCTTTGGCAGAGCTCGCCGGGCAACCTTTTGACCGCGATGGCGCTATAGCTGCCTCTGGGTTATTGGATCGGCCTTTATTAGGAAAATTTCAACAGGATGATTATCTCACCAGACCATTTCCCAAATCACTGGACAACACCTGGGCACAAATCCACCAGGTGAAGGATGCCCTGGAATCGGAGGCCGGCCTCGAAGATAAAATGTATACGGCAGTAGAATTTATTGCCATGGAAATAGCTCGTGCCCTCATTGACCTGGATCAAAAGGATACACTCCGGCCTTTAACCCTTTACTGTACCGGAGGAGGTGCCCTAAACCACTATCTGATATCCAGGATCCGGTTTCATTGTGAGGGAATAGAGTTAATCCTGCCTTCCAGGAAAATTATCGAATTCAAAGAAGTCTCCTTCATTGCTTTAGCCGGGTTGTTTCGATGCCTTAGAATACCCAGCTTATTCGCCTCGGTGACAGGAGCCCCATTGGACACCATCAACGGAGCCCTCTATTCCAATAGTACAAGTTCACCCTGGTCATGAGCAAGCGGGTGTTGGTCACCGGGGGCACAGGATTTATCGGGCATTATATCATCAAGCGGTTGATCCAATCAGGGTATGCTGTTTCCGCCCTGGTCAGAAAGGGAAGTACGCATCTGAATACCTTGTCGGTTTTTGACCAGCATATTCAACTCTTTTGGGGTGATATCAACGATGTGGAGTCCCTCGAGCTCGCCTGTCTGGATCAGGACATCGTGATACATGCGGCGGCTATTGTCGCCTTCAATTCCGCTCAATCCCGGGACCTCATCAAAGTCAATGTGGAAGGAACAGCCAATCTGGTGAACGTATGCCTGGAACAAAATATTAACCAGCTCGTCCACCTCAGCTCTATTGCCGCCCTGGGCGGTGTACCGGGCCAAATTAATCTGGATGAATCCACCCTTTGGATTGAAAAAAATACCAACCTGTACGCTGAATCCAAACACCAGTCTGAATTGGAGGTCTGGAGAGGATCTGCAGAAGGTCTGGGAGTGACTATTTTAAACCCTTCATTGGTTATAGGACCCTGGGATACTAGCCACCATTCCATGCAATTATTTAAAGCAGCCTTGAACAATTTGCCTTTTTACCCATCAGGGAGCAATGGCTTTGTCGATGTGAGGGATGTCGCCGAAGCGGTACTATTGAGTTTAGAAAAAAAAGTGACGTTAGAAAGAATAATAATTAATGGTTACAATCTCAGTTACCGTGAAATGCTGGTTAAGATAGCCAGTCTGATGGGGAAAAACCCTCCAACCTGGTTATTCCCAAAATCTTTAGCCCGCTTTGGGGCCTGGGTCATTCGCTTAGTTGCGTTTCTGCTTGGTCGTAAACATTATTTTCAGGCATCCATTATAAAATCGATTTATACACCATCCACCTATAACAATAAAAAATCGGTTGAACTACTTGGTCTTCAATACCGGCCATTGGATCAAACCTTAAATGAAGTAATTACCCGATATGCCGAATTTGATAAATAAAAAAACGAATAGTCCACAAATAAAAAAGGTTACTCATTCCTTCATTCCTTCATTCCTTCATTCCTTCATTCCTTCATTCCTTCATTCCTTCATTCCTTCATTCCTTCATTCCTTCATTCCTTCATTCCTTCA
>JAWXBI010000207.1:0-10178 GCA_034439915.1 Saprospiraceae bacterium
ATAGTTTAAATTTGCACTTCAATTCCCAATTTCATCATGAATAGACTTGTACTAGCCCTCTGTTTGATCGTGACCGTTATGGTCTCCTGTAAAAAAGAGCATCCCGATCTGATATCTGCCTATGATCTCTTTAAAGAATCCCTGACCATACATAATACCCTGATCGCGTCGAGTGCTGACCTTAAAAACCAGGCTAAAATCCTCGACAGCAAAATAAGGAATGAAGACAAAGAAAATGTATTCGCCATCTCTGAAGCTTACAACCACCTGGATGTAGTCGATGCCGCTCTAAAAAAATTGCCTACCATGGAAGCGGTACCTGGCCATGAAAAACAGCATCCGGGGGCCATCGTGCGCAACGAAAAGCTCGAACCACCCCAGATATTGATGGTGCAAAAAGAACGCCGGGATAAGTTGCTTGAGATAAAAGGGGATATGGATGCGGCGGCTACTATACTGAATGCCCTGAAGACCAAACTCAATTAATCACTGGTTTGAGGCGGTGGATAGGTCTGATCCTATATAGTTGGTGTCTATGCACCTGTCAGGATTCCCAGGATATGGACCTGTATATTCCCGAAGTATTTGTCAACAATCGAAACGAAGTATACCTCATTTTAAAAAACCTGGGGAATAGCCGCATCACCCCTCGTCATATCGATCTGACCGTTTATTGGGATGATCGGGAAATAGCCCGCTTTGATCTCGATACGCTTGACCCGCATTTTCGTCATCCCCAGGATAGCAGCATTCTCAGGCTTCCCTTTGTGCCCAACGGGTCTTCACACCGGGTCATGGCCAGGATCGATAGTCTCGACCTGGTGCCCGAATCAGATGAGCAGCATAATGTATACCTGAAGACGATATCTCCGGACTTTGTTTTTCACCCCACCCCTTTTTATTATCCATCTGTTCCGCATTCATTTGACCAGAAGGCATATATTGACCTGATTTCGTCACCGCCTTTTGCCAGCCAGGTGCTTTGGTTTGAGGATCATAAAGTTTTTCCACTGGCCTACTGGCGTAAAATCTGGAAAGACCAATTGTTACTGGAAATCAGCAAGATTTACCAGCCAAATCCGGTATGGGCTCCCGACAGTCTACCCCAGGCCTACTCGCACGAAGCTGCATTTACGATATTCCTTCAATATGTGGCCCACAGTTTATACCTGGAAAAAGAGAAGCTGGTCCCCTGGAGTGTTCGCGATTTTACCCCGGAAGACATTTCCTCGCTCTGGGACGGCAGGCAATATTTCGAATGGGATAGCTTGTCACAGGTTTATCACCTTGGTTACCAAAATAGCGGAGCAACCCAGGTTCATCATCCATTGATTCTTTACAGGTTTGCCCGTTTTTTACAGGAAAGACCTGACCATATTCCGGGAAGTATTGCCCGGTTTATGAATTGGGGCAGGGCTTATTTATTGCATACTGAAAAATCAAATCATGCTATTTTCCAATCACCGGCTGAGATTTTATTCCCCGGTCCGGGACAATTGCATGCCGTGTATTCCTGTTGGGCTACCAGCGGTTTATTGCTCGACTATTGCCGCGCTTTAAACATTCCAGTCAAGCGGCACAATATTGAATTGTATAATGGCCTTCACAGCCAGATTGAGTTTCCAACTGAAGGATGGTACCTGGTGCACGCTGACGATTTGTATGACCCTTTGTTTTATCCGGTCAATGCGCCTATCGCGCCAACGGCTTCGTTGTTTAATAAATCAGAGTTTAATCTTCTGCTTCGAAACAAACCCATCTGTGTAGGAGATAGCTGCCACACCCGGGGCACACAGAATTCTTTTGACCGGAGAAAGGCCTTACTCGAGCAGTCGGCCGGTCTCGCTTCAGGATATTATATACTACAATACGATAAAGGGCGGTCCAATTTCAGGGAGTTTATCCGCGGTGACCAGTTTGAAACCTTCCTCGCTCCTTTATATAACAGTGAGGGAGAAAAAGTTAAAATGGATTATATTAAAAACCTTCATCCGGACTATAAATTCATTGAAACCAAATACCGCCGGTTTGAAGCGGCAAAAAACAACAGGAGGTAATTTCCGGTTCATGCGCTGAATAAAAATGAAAATAAAATGGTTGGCAATAAAAGATAAATCGATACTGACCGGACACTCCGGTTGAATACCTTGCTCTCCTTTATCAGCAATGGACTAGTGTCAAGTTTACTTTATTATGACATTCAATATCTCCCACATTGAGAGCGATAGCGCAAAGAATCAGTGAGCAGCAAAGCTGCGAAGTTACTTTGTGCCGTAACAACCAATCAGAATATTTCGCTGTGTTCTTCACGCTGCACTGAAGTAATGGGAAAGTGGACAAATTAGAAATTAACATAATACTAGTTATAACAAACTTAACTCAATATCTTTGTCGACTTTTTTAAAATCAGGGTCTTATGAAAATAATGAAATTTGGCGGCACCTCCGTCGGTAAACCCGAACGGATGAAAGAAGTTGCGCGATTGATCACGGCCGATCAGGAAAGCAAGATTGTCGTATTGAGCGCATTGAGCGGTACTACCAATAAACTGGTTGAAATCAGTAAACACCTCGCGGAACGCGACAAAGACAAAGCCAAAGCAGAGATAGATAACATGCAAGTGCATTACCTCAGTTTTATTAATGGACTCCTCAAGACAGAGGATTCATTGTCTAAAGCTAAAAGTATATTAAATGAACACCTGGATTTTTTAAACATTGCTACACGCATTTCATTTAGCGAAGCACTCAATAAAGACATTTTATCTCAGGGAGAGTTGTTGTCGACTAAACTCTTCAGTTGTTATCTAGAAGAAAACAATATCCGGCATCATCTCCTGCCGGCGCTGGATTTTATGTCCATCGATGAAAACGACGAACCTCATATTGCGACCATACGCGCTAAGCTTTTCCCCATATTGGCTGCGCACAGCGAAAATCAAGTCTATGTCACCCAGGGGTATATCTGTCTCAATGCAAGAGGTGAGGTGGACAACCTCAAACGCGGAGGCAGTGACTACAGTGCTTCGCTGATTGCTGCTGCTGTCCAGGCCTCCGTCTGCGAAATCTGGACCGATATCGATGGCATGCACAATAATGACCCGCGCATCGTCAAGACCACCCGCCCGGTAGAACAATTGAGTTTTGATGAAGCGGCTGAATTAGCTTATTTCGGTGCCAAGATCCTGCACCCCGCCAGCATCTGGCCCGCCCAGCAGGAACACATACCCGTAAGGTTATTGAATACTATGGCACCCGAAGCCAAGGGCACCCTGATCACGAAAACCGCGGCCAGTCAGGGAGTAAAAGCCGTGGCGGCCAAAGACGGGATCATTTCCATCAGCATCAAAAGCAGCAGAATGTTGCTGGCTTATGGCTTTTTGAGGAGTATATTTTCTGTTTTTGAAAAGTACCGCACCCCGATCGATATGATTACCACTTCTGAAGTAGCAGTTTCTATGACCATAGACCAGGCATCCGCCTTGCCCCAGATTGTCGCCGAACTTGAAGATCTGGGTACTGTCACGGTCGTCCCGAATCAAACTATTATATCCGTCGTAGGCCACAATCTGGCTCAAACCCCGGACCTGCTTCAGGAGATCTTTGCCGGAATCACCCATATCCCGGTGAGTATGGTCAGCTACGGTGGCAGTCCTCATAATGTGTCTATCCTCGTACCCGGCGATAAGAAAAATGAAACGCTGCAGGCATTGAATAAAAGATTGTTTGGTTTGGATTAATTCTCTTGCCACTATGCCCCATGTGCCCTTCGCCCCACGCCCTTCGCCCTTAACCTTTCCTCCCTTCATTATTTAATTTCCCCAACACCTCCCCCAACGACTCCTCCCCTCCCACATTCCCTGGAAATACTACATACATCAATCCTGGAAATTTACTGGTTTGATCCAGCTGCCAAACCGGGACGCCAGGAATGATGGGTCCCAGAACCCTGGCCTTTTTTGATCCCAGGGCTTTTGTAACCAGGTCGCTCGACGTAATCCCTCCTTTTGCTATGATAAATCGCGGCCTCACCCACAGTCCTTTGACCAATTCTACTAAAAAATCAGATACCCGGGCATTTATCCCCAGGTTCGTTGCAGAATCGATCCCGACTTCCAACTGACGACTGGTATAGATTACTACCTGATGACCCGAGTCTAGCCAACGATCAATCTGATCGCCGATTTGCGCAGCCATAGGGTTGATTTCTGTTAAATCAAGAATCTTTTTTACATCGATCTCAATAGAACGATGAGTTTCATTTTCCAACAACCAATTGAGTTGAAGGGTAGTTTTGGGAACATAAGATCCCACCACGATTAAAGCTCCATTGATTCTATCGAGGTCTTTTAGTTGAGGGGTAACCATTTTGCCGGATTCCAGTCCGGCCAGGATAGAAACAAAACTGGCAGAACTTCTATATACTATATTCTTTCCCGCTTTGGTAGCGAGCAACATTCCCATGGCCACTACCTCCAGGTCCCTGTAACTAACAGCATTTATAATACAAACCCCTGCGGCTTTACAGCTATTTATTTTTCCGACGACTGATTTCGGGCCAAGGGAGCGAATATCATCCAGAGAGATAGAAATTACGTCAGTTGCCTTGATGTTTCCGTTAGTTTTTTCCTCCACCCACAATTTAAGATCAGCCTGTTGATAACCAAAAACCAGGTCTTTGGCAAAAGGAGTTTCGGATACGGGGACCAGGGTTTCGTTTTCCACTAAATAATGGACATCGTTGATGGTGTATCGTCCGCCCTCGATAAATGCAGGCACTATAACCCGGATGGCATCCCTCCTCTCTAAGGCTTCTGCAAGGGCATCCACTTCTGCAGGAAAATGCCCCCTCAGGGTGGAATCACTCCGGCTGATTACGATAATCTCTCTTCCACTTTCTTTGACGGCTTGATTTAAATTAACACCGATTTCCTTCGTCAGTTCTACCGCCTCCGATTCAACAAGACTTCTTGAATTGGTGAGGATAAATAATATGGATGGTTTTGTTTTAAGTTCTTCAGTGATAATTGCAGTGTCCCAGGAGGTCAGTACAGTTATATCCCGGCAGGTTTGTGTTCCAGTGGGGTCATCGTCAAGTACTATTATGGTTTTATCGCTTTTTAAAAACTCATCCCGTATAGAAGCAATCAGCTCTGGTTTATATTCCGGAGGGAGGAGATTAAGCATTTCTTTAACCTTGGTATACACGGTTCAAACATAGAAAGTAAATGATAAATGGAGAGGATTTTAATAGCGGCGGTTTTTAACCAATTCCATATAAAACGAGTTGGGTACGGCGGATGTCCCGATATTCGGGACACGCCACTACGTACCTCCCAGTATAAATTGCAGAATCTCGTAGCGGCGCGCTTCAGCCGCCGATGCACAAGTAAAAAGAAAGTTTTCCGGAGTAAAGCGGATATACCAAATGACGAAGTCGTCTTATGTGAAATAATTAAATTTTTAAAGCCAAAATATACATTGCAGAGGCTCGTCGCGGCGGCGTCTCGAAGCGACAGCGTCTTTAGGGACAGCCGCCGATGAAAAAGTAAAAAAGGAAATTATTCGGAGTAAACAGATAAATCAGGGAGGCGCGCCGCTAATTTCTTCTTCAAAACGGGTACGGTATAAACAAGTTGGGTACGGCGGACGTCCCGATACTCGGAACGCGCCGCTATCCATCTCTCTTTTTTCATTTCTCCTTTATAAAGCCTAATTTTATTTTCACATATAAAATCCTCCATGCAAATAATCATCACCGGCGGAGCTGGTTTCCTCGGCCAAAAACTGGCCAAAGCCCTTCTTAAAAATCCAATTGAATTTGATGAACTATTATTGGTGGATGTCATTATGCCAGGTGTTCCACATCAAGATGAGCGGATCGTTTGCAAACAGGTCGATCTCTCTGATCCTGGTGTGGCCGAAACTTTAATTCGTACCGACACCGGCTTGATCTTCCATCTGGCAGCCATCCTGAGCAGCCATGCCGAAAAAGATTTTGACCTGGGATGGAAAATCAACCTGGACATCACCAAACAATTGCTGGAAGCCTGCAGGCAAAGGAAACCCGGAATACGATTTATTTTTGCCAGTTCGCTTGCTGTATATGGCGGGTCTCTGCCAAAGGAAGTCAATGATACGACGGCTTTGACCCCAAGGTCTTCTTATGGCATTCAAAAAGCGATGGGCGAATTGCTGGTCAATGATTATACCCGGAAAAATTTCGTCGATGGCAGAGTATTGAGGTTACCCACTATCAGTGTACGGCCGGGCAAGCCCAATTTAGCGGCTTCATCCTTTGTAAGCAGCATCATCCGTGAACCGTTGCATGGAGAACAAACCATATGTCCGGTCGATCCCGGATTAGGCTTATGGTTGTCCAGCCCGGATACCACTATAGCTAATTTTATTCATGCTGCCCAACTCGATCCAGCACAATTGGGCCAATGGCGATCCATTAACCTCCCTGGTCTCGGGGTCACTGTCCGTGAAATGCTGAATGCCCTTGAAAAAGTTGCAGGCAATTCTGCAGTCGGCCTTATACAATTCAAAACCGATCCGGCAATCAATAATATAGTCGGCGGTTGGCCTGGTCAAATCGACAATACACCGGCTTTGAAACTGGGTTTTAAAGCAGACCTTCATTTTGAAGATGTGATCCATCAATTTATCGAATCCGATAGAAGTCAGGTCTGATTTAGCCGTTTTCATTTCCTAGTTTCCGGCGAACCTGGTGTTTGGTCAAGGTGGTCCGTGCTGGATCTACTTATTCCTTTAATTGGACTGGTTGTTATGATGGGTGTATTGACTTGGGAAAAAACAGTTGTCAATAGTCAATAGAAACTAGTCGGTGGTCAACTATCAATAATCCCCACCCGACCCATCCTTAAAATTCTTATTAATCCAGTATTCCCAGAGTACTTTTGTAAATACATGGACTTTGAATTCATAAAGGGCAACCTGCAGCTAAAAGTTATAATCGGTAAACTAATTTTCGGGGTGTTGTATATATTGTGCGCAGGATCAATTTTAAATGCTCAAACCAATGCCACCACCCTTTCAGGACTGGTAAAAGATAAACAAACCAAATCTCCCCTGCCATTTGTAAATGTGGTTGTTTTGGTTAAACCAGATAGCGCATTTGTATCCGGCACGGTAAGCAATGAAGAGGGCAGGTTTTTAATATCCAATATTAAACCCGGGGACTATGTGCTGCAACTCTCTTTAATCGGTTATCATACCAAAAAACAAGACCTCTTTATTGGAAGCCTATCTGCATTTTTGGATCTGGCTACCATTGAAATAGACGAGGAAACCCAGGTGCTGAATGAAGTCACCGTTACCGCAAAACAAGACGAGATTGGCGGTAAAATGGAAAAAAAAATATTTTCCATCGATGACAACATAAGTCAAAAAGGTGGTTCGGTTTTGCAAGCTTTGCAGAACCTTCCTGGCATCACCGTAGAGAATGGAAAAATATTATTAAGAGGCAACGATAAAGTGACGGTTTTGATTGAAGGGAAACAAACGGCGTTGACCGGATTTGGAAATCAATCCGGTTTAGATAATTTGCCTGCCTCCATGGTGGATAAAATTGAAGTCATTAACAACCCTTCTTCAAAATATGATGCCAACGGCAATGCCGGAATTCTTAACATTATTTATAAAAAGAACGAACAAGATGGAGTGAATGGAAAGATCGGGTTTAGCACAGGTCTGGGCGCTTTATGGATCCGAAAAGAAAATTTTCCTACCATCCGGCCGCAATACCAGGCGACCCCAAAAATCAATCCTTCCCTGGCTTTAAATTACCGAAAAAAACATATAAACCTCTTTGTCCAGGCAGATGATTTATATACGCATACTTTAAACAAAAATGAATTTGTAACGAGGAGCTATTCAGATGGTACGGTCATCAGACAGCAATTGAAACGAAACCGGAATACCAATTTCTTAAATGTAAAATCAGGTATCGATTGGGCCATCAACCCCCGAAATACCCTCACCCTCTCTGGATTTTTGGGCAGTGAAAAGATAATTGATCGCGGAGATCAACCTTTTTTTAACTCCATGCTGGATGATCGTAAAAGATTATGGCAGTTTTTGGAGGATGAATTGAAGACCACGGCAATGGCCATCCTGGCTTATCAATACAAATTTAAACAGGCCGGTCAGTTGCTGAACCTGGGATACAATTACACCTATCACCGGGAGAATGAAAAATATTTTTTCGACAATATCTTACCCACTTATAACGGTCAGGACGCTTTTAAACTCCTTTCGGATGAACACGTTTCGGATTTAAACGCCGATTTTATCAACCCGTTAAAATCAGGTCGCCTGGAAACGGGCCTTAAACTACGTATACGGGATATCCCAACCCACATGCAATTTTTCCCGGGGATCAACTCTCCACTGGATGTCCGAGCGGGAGGCAAAGCAACTTACCGGGAAATTATTCCTGCCTGGTATGGAAATTACATATTTGAAAACAAACGGTATGAAGCGGAAATCGGATTGCGACTTGAATATGTAGATTTACAATACCAGGTAAATCCAGACCATCCCACCTACACCAGTGATGGTTATCAATATATACAACCCTTCCCCAACCTCCGTTTGGCCTGGAAAATAAATGATCAGAACAAATTGTCTGTTTTTTATAACCGCCGGGTAGACCGGCCAAATGAAGTCGATATCCGGATTTTTCCCAAGTATGATGATGCGGAAATAATAAAAGTCGGTAATCCGGCGCTGCGCCCTCAATTCACCAATTCCATTGAACTCGGCTACAAATCTTCCTGGACCCATGGTTATGTGTACGCTGCCGCCTATCACCGGTTTGCCAATGGAACCATCACGCGTATTTCAACTATAGTCCCCGGCAGTACTTTGATATATGCCATTTTTCAAAATGCTGGTAAATCTTTTAATACCGGTCTTGAAATGGCTTACGCTCAAAATATCACCTCCTGGTATTCCTTTTTAGTAAATGTAAACGGATACCGGAATCAGATCAATGCATTTACCATTGAAAACAAATATCCAGTCCCCCATCCTTTTTCCGCCGTTCAACAGGAGATCACTTCCGGCAGTATAAAATGGAACAATAGTTTTCATTTGCCAGATGGGATCGACGCCCAACTCTCCCTTACTTACCTGGCACCCGATTTGATTCCTCAGGGAAAAATATTCTCCCGATTTTCAATGGATTTGGGTATTAAAAAAATCCTCCAAAAAGGCAGGGGGGAATTCTTCTTAAACGCTACTGACCTGCTGAATACCCTGGTTATTAAAAAAGAAATACAGGGGAATAATTTTAACTACGTTAGCCGTGACTATTACGAAACCCAGGTTTTCCGGATTGGGTATAGTATAAAATTTTAAAGCCTTTCTGTCCGATTCGGAATATTTACGGAGTCATTATAACGGTAAAATCCCCAAGCCATACGACTGAAAAATTTTGTCTGCCCAACAAAAACAAACTGGTCCTGGATCCTTCCCTAATAGTTGATCAGCCCATATCGTTGCCAAACTATATGTTGGGTGTTGAGATCGTTGAATGAAAAGAAGTTTTAATTTTATCCGAAGTTTTTTTATGCCCAATCGAAAACAATTTTTATTGTTGTACCTATTTTCACCCGGCATCGTACACAAATTTTCCTGTCTGAACTTTGTAAAACCCATTAAAATGAAATCCTTATTTATCGGTATTTTCCTGTTGTCGATTCAAGCCGTTTTGGCAGATAGCAGCTTAGATTATTGAGTTCACAAAGCTTTTCTACTGGGAATCTTTTGTACATTATACTCTATCTTCTTAGTGCTATTTGTCAGAAAGACGGAAAGTTCGAAAGTCCGAAAGACGGAAAGTTCGAAAGTCGAAAGCAATCCTGAGCCAATAGGCAATTTATGCCATGGGCACCATTGTGTAGCTCCAGTTTTTATTTGCAATGACCGCCCTGCCCATTGATCTGGTCAGTGGTTTATCCCTGATGCTTGGGATTTCAGATATCTTAAAGGCAGCCTACTTAGTCTGGTTTGTTTATAAAATATTTAAATTTTTTCTGGGCCAATTAAAATGGATCAGCGCTATTTTGTTTAGCATCCTGGCATTCGGGACCTTTACGGTTTGGCGATTATATGGGGTACCCGAACAGGCAAAATGGGTATGAAAGGAAC
>JAWXBI010000208.1:0-7644 GCA_034439915.1 Saprospiraceae bacterium
ATTTTGAGGGGGGGTCAGTATGCCGGAATCAAAATTACCTCAGGGGGGTCAGCTTGCCGGAATGGGGGGTCAATATGCCCCGGAATATACATCAATACTCCCGGTTATTCAAAAGATACTTTTCCACCTCTTCTTTTTTAAAGAGGATCTTCCGACTCCCTATCCGGTAAGTTGGAAGGACACCTGTTTTAACCAACCGGTCCAGGGTTGGGTAGGTAATGCCAAACTGATCACAGAGGTCTTTCCGGGTGAGAAATATCTTTTCTTCCTCGGGAGCCAGCTGGGGAGGGCTCCAGGCTGCCAGGGCTGCCTGCACTGATTTGGAAATTAATTCCTGCAGCTCGGGGATGGTCATAGTGGGGAGTTTGATTTGATCGCTCATATTTGATTTGTTATTATATTTTATTCAAATATGTGACCTGGGACCGGACTATGGGTGTTACATAGTGTTATTTTGTTCAATTTGGCTTTAGGGATTTGTTTGGATTTTGGCCATTTAGTAACATTGGTAACACTAGAAACAGGTGTTACTAGTTACTAGGGTGTTACTAAAACTGTTACTAGTGCCCTTGCCCTGGGGACTCATTGAGACGAAATAGAGCATAATTGACCTGTGCCCGTGAGAAAAGTTGGGCCTTTTAGGGTGTGCGTTTCGTCGGATTCCGAATCATAAGTCTGGCCCGGTTGTCTCTCCCTCAGGTAGGTGGCACAAGTGGCACGAGTGGCACGAACTCTCTCAATGCCCCTGCGTTCCGAGGATCACTTCTGTAACATTTCTCACTTTTATGCTTTCCACTTGGGTCCGTCTGGCCCTTCCTTCTGCTCAAAAACAATATCGTTTTTCTGATTCGGCAGAGGTTTGGCGTGCTTATTGCTTCCCAGATATATCTTAACAGGAATTCGTTTTGGAAATGCCTTGCAGGTTCCCGTTTCCATGTAGTAGTTCTTACAGTCGTAGCAAATAGGCACTTTATAAATCATAATTTATACAAGAATGAATTCTGAAACCCGGTATGTATCCCTTTCATGGTCCCCATAATCCGGGAGGCTCAATTTCTTTTCTTCTAATTCAGCCTTTTCCAGCAGGGCGAAGAACATTTCATCATTGTTGTCCTCCGAGGCTTGGTACCTGAGCAATAGGATGGTTTCGAAATATTCGGCTGCCTCCGAATTGAGATGATCAAAATTGCAAAGTTGATCAAACAGTTCTTCGCCCTTCGATCTTTTAGCAGGGACCAGGCTGAGGCAGCTGGGGGGAGTTCCGTCAATCAGAAGCCGCGGATCCCAGACATGGATTATTCTTTTTTCTTCATTGTGTGCCTGCAGAACCAGGTCAAAGAATTCCTCTTCTTCATGATGGAGCATAGCCTGAAAATGGAATGATTTTAATGTCCGAGCGTATTCATCCTCAGGGGATCCGGACTTATCGCGGATTGATAGTTTTTTGAATATCTCTTCTCCGGTCATCAGTGCAAAATTATGGGTTATTATTTATCCCAAGGTTGAGCCCTCCTCAGCCATTTTTTAACCTGCTCATCAGCTTCTATTTCTTGCTGATCGGAGCCTGATGATCCCGGATCATATTCAATTGGAGTTTTATACTTTAAAAAGTAATGAGCTATTTCGTGTAATACAATCCCGATGGCTTTGCGCTCATTTCTTTTTGTCATTCTGCGAAGCGCCTGAGAAAGAAAAATCAAGCATTTTTTACCCTTAAGAAATCTTGCATCCAGAGGCATGTGAAAAGCATTCGCATCAACCCCATCGAAAAAATGAACTTGTTTCTGGCTTTGCAACTAGGCCAGCATTCTCAGGATACAAACCCTCCAGATTCAAGAGGTATTGAATCTGTTCAATGGTGTAATGCCCTGAATCATACAGTGAATTAGCCAATCGAATTTGTGATTTATTTGGTAAAGTTATTATAAAGGAGATCCGAATTTTACATCCGAATCCCCCTGGCTTTGATTATTTACACCTGGTTGGTCATTACCCGGCTCCTGAGGGACTTTACATCAGTGCCGGCCTTTGACAGGATATCAGAGTAGATTTCGACCACCTGCCCAATCCCTTTGAGATTTGGTATTCATCCAGTCTTTGTAAGCGCGGATGAATTTGAGGGAGGTATACTCAATGAGCAAAACTGATACCCTTGGCTGTGAGTTCGTTTCATAGGGAGTCTGATTTGAGGATCCGGTAAAGGGATTTGGCAGCTGTGGAGGTCATGCCGGCCGCGGTCCGGGCCATGTGAGTTTGGTGGACCTCTATGTGTAATTCAATGAATTACCAATGAATAAAGAAGAACGAATGATCATCCGGCTGTCAGCTGATGAGAAGGCCGGTTTTGAGAGAGCAGCTGAGTTCTCCGGACTTGGATTGTCTACCTGGGCCAGGCAGGTCATGAAGGCGGCAGCGATTAAGCAGTATAAGGAGGTGGGGGAGAAATTAACTTTTTTAAACTCTCTGAAAAAATAACCCTATTCTCACACCCAAGCTAGTTATAGCAGGAATCTATCAATAAGAGATTTGGGCACCTTATTTTTAATAGTTTTTAAAGACCTCCTAAATGAGTAAAATTTTCTTTAAACTTTCATTGCTAATCATATTAATGGAGATAACATTTTTTAACAGTTATTGCCAAGTGGGATTACCATCGTATTTATCAAAGTCAGTGCGAATTATTCGAGTTGATAAAGGAGGAGGAACTGGTTTTTATTATGTTAAAGACAGTACAACTTATCTGGTAACTGCTGCGCATGTTTTATTTACAATAGAAGGGGGTGTTGTCACAGATAAATTAAGATCACCTAGTATTGAACTGATCTCATATGATACTGAATTATCTATTGACAATCAATTCAAGTTAAGAGTTCAGTTGGATAATAATCTTATAATACTTAAAGATCCTAAAAAAGATGTATGTGTTATTCCAATAGCGCGTGAAAAAGAAAAATTCTCAGACGGGAATAGATCCTTAGTAGCCTTCCAATATGCAAAAGTCCTAACTGGATTAAAGAATATTCATGCTTTTGATGCTAAATCCTCAATGGACTTAGATAAGATTTTTCCAGGGGATGATATAATATTGGTAGGTTATCCAACAACTTTGGATTATTCCACTTACCATGCTCCCTTAAGCAATTCACTAGGGGCAAAAGTATATGAATTTCAATTTCCTTTAGTTCAATCAGGAATTGTTGCAGGAATTAGTAAAACTTTGGGGAATATAATAATATCCGGATCAGTATTTGGAGGGAATAGCGGTGGGGCTGTTTTATTGAAAAGGGAATATACTAGATTAGTGGGCTATAATTTAGAGTTTGGCTACAATTTTGATCTAATCGGAATTGTTTCTGAATTTATTCCAGCGGCTGATACTGCATTAGTTGATGGAAAAAAGGGTGGTGCAAGATCAAACTCAGGCTATTCGGTAATTATACCCATTCAATTTGCTGATGACTTAATTTTGAAGAAAAAATAAAGCGGGTGAGGAGGAAACCCCAGGGAAATAATGCAATCCTCATTCCTGGCGACAGCCTGGGTGCCAGGGAGGGGGCAGCCGGCAGACCGGCCCAAAAGATCTGAAAAACTGGCCTGGTGGGTGGACTGGATTATCCCGGGAGCCTTATAATTGCGTCGTTTCTAAATGGGTTTGCTGTCAAAGTTTGTCAGGCCATGGTATTCATGAGTGTTGATTTTGGACCTAAGGGGAGCAGTGCTGATGGATGCGGGGCTAAAGGTGGGAAGGCGAGTGATTAGACCAGTGATTTCAGGGGATTTTTCAAGTATTCCTGCTGCATTCTCTTTAATTCTGGATCTTCTTCAAAAACAATATCATTAAGCTGATCTGGTAACCGTTTTGAATGCTCATTACTGACCAAAACTTCATCTGGGATGCCGTCCGGGAATGCTTTACATCCTCCATTGATATCGTCCAGGTGTTTGCATGTCCAGCAAATCAGGTTTATGGTATCTGTCATTTTTTAAAGTATTTATCAATCAATTAAATCGAGCCCTTAATTCTTCTTGAGAAATAAATTCAAATACTAGGTCATTACCCTTGCCGGGTAGTGGCTTGGAATGCTCATTGCTCTGGAGTATCTCATCTGGTATACCATCCGGAAAAGCACGACATCCGACATCTAATATATTTTGATGCTTGCAATTAAAACAAATCAGATCTATCGTTTCTGTCACTTTTTGAAGAATTTTGTCTATCAATTCACCTATCAATTTAGCGTATTTTGAGGTAGATTCCCTGGCGCCAGGGCTAAAGCCAGGGAAGGCGAGCGATAGACACCCCCTGTTAAAAGTGTTGCCTGGATCCTGTAATCCTATTTTATGAATCTTTAGGTAACTTTTCTCTAGCTCATTACATTTAAAACAAAGAATTAATAAGCTTTTAATTATACATGATATGACAAAAGAAGAAGGAATTAATCAAGTCTATGGAGGTGGAGGCCATGTGGTAATTCTGGGGGCCGGTGCTAGCATTGCATCCACTAGACGAAATCCTGAGGTAACTGGCAAGCTCTTACCTTCAATGGATAACTTTATTGACCTAGTAGGTTTAACCGATTTAGTAGATCAAATACCTGATCACCTGCGTGCTAATAATTTTGAAAAATTATACGGGAACCTGCATAGAGAGGATCCTGGATCATCCCTAATTCTTGAAATGGAGGAAAGGATAAGAAACTATTTCAGTTCAATGAAACTTCCCGATGTGCCTACCGTTTATGACTACTTAGTTTTGTCCTTGAGAAGGAAGGATATGATTGCGACTTTTAATTGGGACCCTTTTCTATACCAGGCTTGGGTAAGGAATGGAGAAGGATTTACAAAAGATATACCAAATATTTGTTTTTTGCACGGAAATGTTGCTATAGGGTATAACAATAAACTTAAAAAGAGCGGGCCATCTGGGATGTATTTCGATAGAGAGGAGACTATGTTTTCTGAGCCAACTAAATTATTATATCCGATTGAACAGAAAAATTACTCAGAAGATGAATACATTGAGTCTCAGTGGAAAAGAGTTAAACATTGGCTAGGTAAAGAAAGTACAGGGCGTGTCACAGTATTCGGGTATGGAGCTCCGGTTTCGGATGTTGAAGCAGTTAAACTATTAAATGAGGCATGGGGAACGCCTTATGGCCGAAGAAATGAACAATTTGAAGTAATTGATATTGCTTCCGAAGGTCAATTGCGTGATAGATGGAGTGGTTTTATTTATTCTCACCATTATGATATTACGAACGATTATTTTGGTTCTTCTTTGGCTTAT
The DNA here is from genome assembly GCA_034439915.1 of Saprospiraceae bacterium. Lineage (GTDB taxonomy): Bacteria > Bacteroidota > Bacteroidia > Chitinophagales > Saprospiraceae > JADJLQ01. The sequence goes on from JAWXBI010000208.1 coordinate 5,288, forward strand.
AATCCAAGGCGAACAAGCGAAGACTATTTTAATCGTTTTCACCCGATGACACCAAGTGAAGCTTTTAGGGAGCCTAATCCGGTGCCTAATGACTTAAAAACGTTTGAAGATTTGTGGAAGTGGCATGAGTCTCTGATCGCAGCTGAAGAAAGAAAACAGGAAGAAAAGAAAGGAGGAATAGGATCCTGAGGGCAGAAATATATTTTTTGAAAGGCACACCAAAAACTACAAAAAGATGCATCCATAAAGCAGTTACGTTTTTATCCCTTTTATTACTAATTTTTCCTCATATGAAAATACTACTATTTATTACTGGTCTAATTTTATTAAACACTAACGTTATTTCCCAGTAAGCACCCGACGAAGCACATCTTTCGAGCTCCACTGTTGCGGCATAGATTTGCTTAAAAAAGCAAATGAATAAACTTCAAACAACCAGGGAAGAAGGATTGGCCATAATCGCGTCCTGGAAATCAAGTGGCAAAACTAGCAGAGAATTTTGTGAGGAGCAAAATATTGCCTACCATAGGCTCCAGTATTGGCATGGGGTATATAAACGTGAACAAGGTGGCAGTAAATTCAAAACAACTACTGCTAAATTTATTCCGATCATCTTAAAATCAGAAGACTCTGGGATTCCCGGATTAGAAATACATACCCCCACAGGGTATTCGGTTAAGGTTTTTCAAACAGTGAATCTGACCGAATTGATTTCTTTCTTGAAATGAGGAATTCACCATCATGTTGCATTTATCAAAGGGGCAAGGATATTGGCTGTATGGTGAGGATACAGATATGCGTAAAGGCTTTGACCGGCTGCATGGATTAGTAAAAGATCAAATGCATCAGGATATTTTCCGTGGCGATATCTATATTTTTATCAACAAGAGAAGGAACCAAATAAAGCTCCTGCATTGGGAAGGAGATGGTCTGAGTATGTATTATAAGCGATTAGAAAAAGGGACCTATGAATTACCCCGGGGAACGATCCAGGGTGGGGGTATAACCATAAGTTCGGAGCAGTTGCAATACATCTTATCCGGGATCATATTAAATAGTATAAAAAGGAGAAAAAGATATGTACATACAGGCAACTTACATGATGAAAAAACGTTATGTAATAATACTTGATGGAGTCCAATTACCAAGATTTATACGAAGCCAATTGTAAACTTCAATCCATCAATGAAGAGCTTCAACTGGAAATCAGTACCCTTAAATTGCAACTGGCCCAGATCCGGAAAATGATTTATGGGAGTAAGCAGGAGAGGTTTGTATCTCAAACGCATCCGGAACAATTAAGTCTTGGGATCGAAGACGAAACTGAGGGAGTCATTGCGAGCCAGTCCATTCAGAAAATAAATTATCAGCGGGTACAACCCAAACCAAATCCAGTGCCTCCCAATCATCCTGGTCGAAATAAATTGCCAGATCATTTGGAAAGAAAAATCATAGTAATTGAGCCGGATGGAGTCACCAACTCAATGAAGAAAATCGGAGAAGAGATCACCGAAGAACTCGAACTCGAACCTGGAAAATTATTTGTAAACCGATACGTTCGACCCAAGTACGTTCAACCCACTACGGAACAAATAATCATTGCTCCCATGGTGGATCGACCATTGCCCAAAGTTATTGCAGGAGCTGGGTTATTGGCTCAATTGATGATTGACAAATATGTAGATCACCTCCCAATCTATCGGATCTGTGAGCGCTTTAAAAGGGACAATGTAAATATCCCTTACAATACCATGGTAGATTGGGTCGGGCAAGCCATCAACCTGATCCTGCCACTATATGAAGTCTTGAAGAAAAAAATATTGAACAGCAATTACCTCCATGCAGATGAAACCGGAATAAAAGTATTAGATAAAGATAAAAAGGGCAGTACTCACCAGGGATGGTTTTGGGTCTATCATAACAGTATAGAGCGGATGGTATTGTTTGACTACCAGCCCACCCGCGGCAGAGCTGCTCCACATGAACTATTAAAAAATTACAAGGGACATCTTCAGACAGATGGATACAATGTATATGATATATTCAAGCAGAATAAGGATATTACCGTTTTAAATTGCATGGCTCATGCCCGTAGAATGTTTTTTGAAGCTCAACCAAATGATACTATCCGCAGTGCAGCCGCATTAGGTTTTATTCAACAACTCTATGCTATAGAGCGATCTATAAAAGACCCAAATTTTACCCTAGATCAAATCCTGTCGGAAAGGCACCAAAAGTCAGTCCCGATCCTCAATCAGTTCAATCATTGGTTAAAAATCAATCTGTTGGAAGTATTACCCAAAAGCCCAATCGGAAAAGCAATTGCGTATACCCTTGAACGATGGAAGGAGTTAACC
>JAWXBI010000209.1:0-6815 GCA_034439915.1 Saprospiraceae bacterium
CAAAAACAAATCGGTGATTCCAGTACTAAGGGCAAAATCCTGATGGCAACAGTCAAAGGAGATGTACATGATATAGGTAAAAATATAGTGGGTGTAGTCTTGAGTTGTAATAATTATGAGATCATGGATTTAGGCGTGATGGTACCCGTCGATAAAATTCTGGAGACAGCTATCAGAGAAAAAGTCGACATCATCGGTCTCAGCGGTTTGATCACACCGTCTTTGGATGAAATGGTAGATGTGGCTAAAGAAATGCAGCGCAGAGGATTAAACTTCCCCTTGTTGATTGGTGGTGCAACCACTTCCAAACTACATACCGCCATTAAGATAGAACCCCAGTATGACCGGGCTCCGGTAGTGCATGTGCTGGATGCTTCGCGCAGTGTTGCAGTAGTCAGCTCGCTTTTAAGTAAAGACCAGGTAAGCAGAGAAATTTTTGTCCAAAAAACAAAAGCGGAATATGTACAAGTGCGCAAGGCCAGGCTGGAGCGGGAAAACAATAAAGCCTATGTGTCCATTAAAAAAGCAAGAGAACAAAAATTTGCGATTGATTGGCAAACCTATAATCCACCTGTTCCTAAATGGTTAGGGAATAAAGTATTAAAAAATTATTCGCTGGAAGAAATCAGCGAATACATCGATTGGACTCCGTTTTTTTCCTCCTGGCAACTGACAGGAAAATATCCGGCCATCTTTCAGGATGCGGTAGTAGGGGTAGAAGCAAGAAAATTATTCCTCGATGCCCAGAGCCTTTTGCGAAGGATCATCGATGAAAAATGGATTGAGGCAGAGGCTGTGATAGGTTTATTTAAAGCCAATAGTGTAGGCGATGACGATATTGAATTGTACGGTGAGGATGACCAATTGATCACCACCCTGCACCACCTTCGTCAACAAAGGGAAAAATCAGCCGGATTGCCGTATATGTGCCTGTCTGATTTTGTCGCCCCCAAATCTACCGGCAAAACAGATTATCTGGGTGCATTTGCAGTCACTACCGGTATTGGAATTGAAGAACGGGCGAAAAAACTGGAAGAAGCCAACGATGATTATCATGCCATCATGCTTAAATCACTGGCAGACCGCATGGCAGAGGCATTTACGGAGTGTCTGCACCATAAAATGCGCACCGAATGGTGGGCTTATGTGGATGAAAGTTTGACGAATGAAGAAATGATTTCGGAACAATACCAGGGTATTCGCCCTGCACCGGGATATCCAGCATGTCCGGATCACCTGGAGAAACGTACCCTGTTTGATTTACTTCAAGCGGATCAACATATCCAGATGAAATTGACGGAAAGTATGGCCATGTATCCAGCCTCATCTGTCAGTGGATGGTATTTCAGTCATCCGGAATCCAAGTATTTTGGGCTGGGTAATATAGGTAAAGATCAGGTAGAAGATTATTCTATCCGAAAAAACCAGGATATTCGTATCACCGAAAAATGGTTGGCGCCGATTTTAAACTACGATGCCAATTAATATCATGAACGACCCTCACAACCCCGTATCCTTCCAAAATCAGGACCTCACTTTAAAAGAGGTGATTTTTAAGGCTAGAGAATATTTTTTGGTCTTATGGAGAGGCAAACTGTTGATACTAATTTTGGCTCTTTTATTTGGTGGTTTTTTTTTCTATAAGGCTTATAGAATACATCCTAAATACAGCGCAGTACTCACCTTTGCTCTCAACGAAGGAGACGGGAATATCAATCCTATTGGTGGTCTTTTAGGCCAAATCGGATTGTCTGGATCTTCATCAAGTAAAGTATCATTGGATAAAATTGTGGAATTGTCCAGGTCTATGCGCATAGTCAGTCAGGCATTATTTGACAAAGCTACGGTCTCCGGTGTTGAAGATTACCTGGCCAATCATATATTGCTGGTATATAAGCTGAATGAAAAATGGGCAAAAAACAATCCACCCTTTAAAGACTTCAGATTCAAATCAGATTCTTTCCCTTCATTTAGTTTAGAAGAGAATGCAGCCCTTAAAGGTATTTATGGATATACGGTAGGTGGTATTAAACCCGGGTTGGTTGCCTGTAATTACAACACAGAGAGTACAATCTTCTCTTTGAAGTCCTCTACGGAAAATGAAGCACTGTCACTGGCTTTGACACAAAGTATATTTTATCATTTAGCTAATTTTTACATTCAGCAGTCCAGCGATAAACAAAAACAAACTTTTGATTTGGTCAAGGCAAAATCGGATTCGATTTATAGGCAATGGTCTTCCAGTGAATATGCAGTTAGCAATATGGAAGAGACGGAAAATGGTCTTTGGGCGCCTACTGACAGGACCAGAAAGTCGATTAAATCCAAACAATCAACAATGTATGCTATGGCTTATGGAGAAGCTCTCAAAAATCTGGAAATGGCAGATTATGCACTTAAAAACAGTACTCCTTTTATCAGAGAAATTGATAGGCCATTTTCTCCCCTTTATCCGGAAGGTCCAAATAGGATACGCCAAATATTAATTGGTCTGATTATCGGTGGATTTCTCGCTTCAGTTTTGTTATTGGGCAAAAAAATTATTGTAGATGCAATAAACTCCTAGCCAAATCCATTATATTTGAGTAATAAAACTACTCAATCTTGATTGAGGACTTAATTTCATCCAAAACCCGCATTAAGTTATTGTTGAAGTTTTTTCTCAACAGCAACACCGTTTCTTATTTGCGCGGCCTCGAATCCGAATTTGGAGAATCAAGCAATGCTATACGCCTGGAACTCAACAAAATGGAAGATGCCGGTATGCTGGATTCCTACCAGGAAGGCAACAAAAAATACTTTAAAGCCAACGTCAAATACCCGCTTTTTAAAGAAATACACAGTATCCTTTTAAAATATATTGGCCTTGACCAAATCCTCGATCAGGTATTGGAAAGGCTGGGTCACCTGGACCAGGCTTTCCTCACTGGTGGTTTTGCCCAAGGCCGGGATAGTGGGGTCATTGACCTTATCCTGGTAGGTCAGTTGGACAAGGGCTACCTCAGCCAATTGGTAGAAAAAGCGGAAAAACTGATCAAGCGCAAAATCCGATACGTCATTTATGAAGATGAAAAAGAATTGAAAGAAGGATGGTCTTCTTTTGACCCAATCCCTTTTTTGATCTGGTCTTCGCCTGCCTGGGCAGCACTCAAAACCAACACCCATTAATCTCCGAAGTTAATTATGACTCAAACCGCTTACCAAAATGACCTCTCACCGACCACGGGTAAATGGTTTGCGGTATTGACTAAAGTTAAAGCGGAAAAGATGGTATGCCAATCCCTGGTAGCTGCGGGAATTCAGTGTTATGTACCCCTCCAAAAAGTGATCCGGGTATATGCCCGGAAAAAAAGGACATCGATGATCCCCCTGATATACCGGTATATTTTTGTCCATATTAAAAAACAGAGTTATGTCCAGGTACTCGAAAAGCCCAATATCGAAGGCTTTGTCCGCTTCAACAAAGATCTGATCTCTATCCCCGATGCCGAAATAGATTGGTTACAGCGGGTCACCGGGGAGAGTAACAATATTGCTTTGGAGAATCGCCCATATTCCCCAGGGGAGCCTGTTGAAGTAGTCATGGGTAATCTGACGGGGTTGAAAGGAAAATTGATAAAATCGCTCGGCAAAAACGAATTGTTGATCGAGTTGGACCATATTGGTTTTGGCTTAAGGATCCAGGTAGATCCGGCCCATCTGCGCAGCCTTCAGTGATATTAAGTCCCTGATCCGGCTGGCTTTAAGTATAAGAATGCGATAGTCCACTGCGACATATCGGGGGCGAAGCCGTGACCCGAGGCGGGGCAGAGGTCGAATTGTTGAATTGTTGAACTGTGGAAGAAACGCTAAAGAACAATTATCAATTTCCGTTTGAGAAACTTGAAATCTGGAGATTATCAGAGTGAAAAATATGGAATCAGTAATCAGATTAAAAGAGCAGCGAATTCAGTCAGTGCCAATATAGCCGAAGGTTCTGGACGACTATCAACAAAGGATAAAGCAAACTTTTTTCAGATTGCTTTTAGTTCATTCACGGAAGTATTGAATTTTTTAATTATTGCAGAAAAATTAGGTTTTATTTCCAATGAAGAATTTATTCAACAAAGACTTAAAATTTTAGAACTATCAAATAAAATCAATGCTTACCACAAAAAACTCAAATCCTAGAATTACCGGACGCAAGACAATTCCACAATTCCACAATTCCACAATTCAACAATTCCACCCTTATGAATGTCTACCCCAAAAAACTCAAGCCCTAGAAATACCAGAGTCATGACAATTCAACAATTCAACAATTCAACAATTCCACAATAATGAACCTCTCCGTCATCGGTACCGGCTACGTAGGACTTGTCACAGGTACTTGTTTTGCTGAAATGGGTCATCAGGTCATCTGCGTCGACATCGATAAAAATAAAGTCGAGAAACTCCGCTCCGGAAAGATTACGATCTATGAACCTGGATTGGAAAATTTATTCGAACGGAATACTCAAAAACAGCGCATAACATTTACGACGGATCTTCATTCTGCTGTTGAACATTCGGAAATTTTGTTTTTAGCTTTACCCACGCCACCCGAAGCAGATGGTTCGGCGGATTTAAGTTTTATATTGAATGCAGCGGAACAATTAAGCCATCTGATTAAAAAATACACCATCGTTGTAAATAAAAGTACAGTACCGGTTGGATCTGCCGATGCAGTGTCCAGGGTACTTGCTAAAAATCTTGATAGCTCTTTATTTGATGTAGTATCCAATCCTGAATTTTTGAGAGAAGGGGTAGCGGTCGAAGATTTTATGAAACCGGACCGGGTCGTCATTGGTAGCCGGAGTGAAAAAGCCATTCATAAAATGAAACATTTGTATGAACCGTTTGTGCGGCAGGGCAATCCGATTCTCGTCATGGATGAGCGCTCAGCCGAAATGACCAAATATGCCTCCAATTCCTATCTGGCTGCCCGCATCAGTTTTATGAATGAAATGGCTAATCTGTGCGAAAGGACAGGAGCGGATGTGGATATGGTGCGTAAAGGCATGGGCAGTGACAACAGGATAGGTAAACGGTTTTTATTTCCCGGCATTGGTTATGGTGGAAGTTGTTTTCCTAAAGACGTCAGAGCGTTGATTCATACCGCCAAAATTTATGGATATGACTTAAAAATATTAAATGCTGTAATCGGGGTCAATGAAGAACAAAAACACGTTCTCGTCCAAAAACTAAATCAATATTTTCAGCATCAAATACAAGATAAAAAGATTGCCATCTGGGGATTGTCTTTCAAACCCAATACCGATGATATTCGGGAAGCCCCGGCCCTCAATATTATAGAGGCTCTGCTGGCCCAGGGTGCCCGGGTCAGGGTATTTGATCCTGAAGCCATGGAACAGGTCAGAACAGTTTTTGGCAATCGGGTGGAATATGGGCAGAATGAATATCAAGTCCTGGAACAAGCCGATGCTTTATTGATTGCCACAGAATGGAGTTTATTCCGGGCGCCTGATTTTGAACAAATCAAATCGCTGATGAGGACACCGGTTATATTTGATGGCAGGAATTTATACGAACTCAATGACCTGCCAGCCGGTTTTTATTATGAAAGTATAGGCCGTAAAACGGTCACCACAATTTAATCCTTTGTTTTATGCAAATGGTTGACCTTAAATCCCAATACCTCAGAATCAAACCGGAGGTTGATGCCGCGATATTCAATGTGTTGGACCACGGCCAGTTTATCAACGGACCGGAGGTACATGCCTTTGAGCTGGCATTGCAAAGTTATCTGGACATCCCCTATGTCATTCCTTGCGCTAATGGCACGGATGCCCTGCAGATAGCGCTGATGGCTATCGGATGCCAACCCGGGGATGAAATTATTGTGCCGGCATTTACCTATGTTGCTACTGCGGAAGTCATAGCATTGCTGCAACTCAAACCGGTGATGATCGACGTAAATTATGAGAGTTTTTTAAGTACCCCGGAATTGATCGAAGCCGCCATTACTGCTAAAACCAAAGCTATTGTCCCGGTTCATTTGTATGGACAAATGTCGGATATGAAGAAAATTATGGAACTGGCAGATCAGTACAAAATATTTGTGATCGAAGACAACGCTCAAGCTATTGGTGCAGATTATATTCATCCCAATGGCGGTCATTATAAATCAGGGACCCTCGGTCATATCGGTTGCACCTCTTTTTTTCCATCTAAAAACCTGGGATGTTTTGGAGATGGTGGTGCCCTGATGTGCCAGGACCCTGATCTGGCGGATAAAATAAGAATGATTGCCAATCATGGCCAGAAGAAACGATATTATCATGACCTCATCGGGGTCAATTCCAGACTGGATTCAATACAGGCGGCTGTACTCAACATCAAATTAAAATATCTGGATGCTTATTGTCAGGCCCGGCAAAAAGTAGCCCTTGCTTATACTCAGGCCTTTGAAGATATCCCTGCCGTACTGACGCCGGTAGAGATGGCTTATTCCACCCATGTCTATCATCAATACACGCTTAAAATCGCCGATGGGCGACGGGATGCTTTATCTGAATATTTGGATGAAAAAAAGATCCCCAATATGATCTATTATCCGGTGCCCCTATATGCACAACTGGCTTTTATACCTTACCGCGGGGAGGTAAATTTTTTGCCTGTCACGGATAAACTATGCCAGGAAGTAATTTCACTACCTATCCATACCGAGATGCAGACGGCTGACCTGGATCAGATCATTGATGCCGTGAGGACTTTTTTTAATTGAAATTGTTATTGCTTACGAGACAGGATATTTTGGTAGCCACATCGTGGCG
>JAWXBI010000210.1:0-34410 GCA_034439915.1 Saprospiraceae bacterium
ATTAAATAGATTAATACCCCACCACCCAGTGCCACCAGAATCTTAGGAATTTCAAAAGGAACGGGATAAAATTTTTGTCCCCAGGCATACGTGATCACCGTCATGCCGGCATAGCAGATTAACATGGACCAGGCTGTCCCCATATACCCATACCGAGGCACCAGCAGAATATTACCTACGACGGTCAGCCCCACTCCGATCAGTGCAGAATACAAACCATATCGCGTCCGATCAGTCAACCGATACCAATTGGAAACATTATAATAAATACCCAAAAATACATTTGCCATTAAAACGACCGGCACGATGCCGATGGCATTTAAATACGCCGGGGTGCGAACAATCCAGGTTTTAAAAAAATCAAGATACAGGGTAATACTTACAAAACCAATCATCATAAAATAGGTAAAATAGGTGGTGATCCTGGAGTAGTCGTTTTTAGCATTTTCCTGATGCATGTGCTTGAAAAAAAAGGGTTCAGCAGCATATCGGAAAGCCTGAATAAATAAAGTGATAAAAACAGCAAATTTTACACAAGCATTGTATTCACCCATCAGGATTTGTTTTTCAACGATCGTGCCGGGAGCAAGCCAGCCCAAAAACTGTCGGGTCATGGCATCATTAAAGACTCCGGCCAGGCCCACCACCAACAAGGGAAGTGAATACGAAATCATTTTACGAAATTCAATGATGTCCAATTTAAACCCTTCCGCACCAAACTCCCTGGCCAGGAGCACCAGGGTAAAGACACTGGCAAAAAAATTAGCCAGAAAAACATAAGAGACCAACTGTTCTGCTTTAAAAAAAGTATACCCCTGATATGGCAACCAAAGCAACAATACAACATTGAGGAGCACGTTGATGCCAATATTGACAAATTTTATAGCGACAAACCGTCGTGGTTTTTTTTCCTGCCTCAGGCGGGCGAATGGCAATTCACAGATCGCATCCAGGGCTGTAATCCCCGCAGCCAGGCGGATCAGATGCCCATAACCTGCTACTTGCAACCAGGTTGCAATCGGATTGGCCAGAATATAAATTAAAACGGAACCAGCAATGGAAATACCTACAATACCCGTTTTTGCTGTAGGATAGGCTTTCGACGAGGAGCCTGGTTGGGCATACCTGAAATAGGCGGTTTCCAACCTCATCGTATAAAATATAACCACCAGGGCAATCCATCCGTACAATTGCCCGATGACACCGTAATCATTCCTTTCTTTGAAAACTGTGGTATGCAGCGGCACCAATATAAAGTTGACCATCCGGGCCAGAATACTGCTTATTCCATACAGCGCGGTTTCTCCGGCTAATTTTTTAATGACCGACAACGAGAGGTTTTGTTTAATACAACAAATGTAGGGATTATGGATTCAAACCCGGAATTGATAAAATTTAAAAAATAGATTAACTTGATTCGAATATAAACACCTATATATGTGGAAAGAAGAAAACAATCGACTCGTGGCCAGTTTCAAATTTGCCAATTTTACACAGGCCTTTTCTTTCATGACGGAGGTTGCTTTTGTATGTGAACGAATGGACCATCACCCGGATTGGCAGAATGTGTATAACCAGGTGCATATCCACCTCTCAACCCACTCGGAAGGCAACAAAGTGACCGACAAAGACCATCAACTGGCAGCAGAAATAGACAAAATCTATCTGCGAAGAAAAACTAAATGATATGAATAAAATATTGAGTTTTATAATTTGCCTTTTCGGAATAACCTCGGTTTGGTCCCAATCGGTGCTCTCAGTACCCCTTTCTTCCTCAGCTTTGGTGATTAAGGAGGTAAGTATCATCAGCCCAAAAACAAAAAGAGTCATCCCCGATCAGACCATCATCATCATCGACGGAAAAATAAATACAATTGCCCCTTCCGGAAAATTATCTATACCTCCGGATGCCCAAATTATTGAGGGTAAAGGTAAATTTCTGATACCCGGAATAGCCGAGTTGCATGCCCATATTCCGGTGCCGGACTCGAGCAACGACCTGACAGCCCTGTCTCAGACTTTGTTTTTATACCTGAGCAACGGAGTGACCACCCTCCGGGGTATGCTCGGCCAGCCGTTTCATCTTAAAATAAATGAAACTCTTGCGGCGAGATCCATGCGCAATATTCCGCGGATATATACCTCCAGCCCTTCGTTTAATGGCAATTCAGTACCCGATATTACTACAGCACAAAAACTGGTCCGGCAGTATAAAGCAGAAGGTTATCATTTTTTAAAAATACATCCTGGTATAAAAAAGGAAGTATATGATGGGCTGGCCCGCACAGCTAATGAAGTAGGCATTGCATTTGCAGGCCATATTCCGGTGGAAGTCGGTGTGACCCATGCTATTCAAGCGGGACAATTGACCGTTGATCACCTGGATGGATACATCGAGGCCCTGGCACCGCCGCTGGCCGACCTGACTCAAAACGGGTTTTTTGGATTCCATCTTACAGACAAAGCCGATATGGCCAAACTTAAAGGCCTGATCGACCTGACCAAACAAAAAGGTACCTGGATTGTCCCTACCCAGAGTTTGTTTACCCGATGGTTTTCACCTACCGATCCCAACCAGATGATGCAGGAATTAGAACTCAGTTATATGCCTTCCAGGACACGCTTTGCATGGACCCAAAGTAAATCTAACCTCATTAAAAATCCCGAATACTCTGAAGCCAGGTTCAACCGATTTTTGGATATCCGTAAAAAGATCCTGTTTGCTATGCATCAATCCAACGTCAATCTGTTGTTAGGTTCGGATGCACCTCAGGTGATGAATGTGCCCGGATTTTCTTTACAACATGAAATGAAGTCCTGGGCTGATGCCGGTATTCCCAATTGGAAAATTTTACAAGCAGCTACTTCTGAAGTCGCGCGTTTTTTCAAAGCCGAACGCGAGTTTGGAGATGTGGCTCCAGGACTGGCCGCTGACCTGATTTTATTGAATGCTAATCCGGTAGAGGATATCAAACATATGCAGGCGATTTCCGGAGTCATCAACAAGGGCATCTGGATGTCTAAGTCCCAAATTGATTCCGAATTAAAATTGATCTCCCAATCGAACCAATAAAACAAAAAGGAGACAAATATTAATTAACTTCAATTCGTAATTCGACTTAATTCTTAATTCTTAATTCCTAATTGTCTATGACCGCATTTTGGGCAGAATGTATTGGCACCGCTATATTGATCATCATGGGCAATGGGGTGGTTGCCAATGTTTGTTTGCAACGCACTTATGGAAATCAATCCGGTTGGATAGTCATCACGTTTGGTTGGTCAATAGCCGTATTTATTGGTGTTTTGGTAGCTGCCCCCCATAGTGGCGCTCATCTTAATCCCGCCGTAAGCCTTGCTATGGCGATGCTGGGTAAAATCAGCTGGGGATTGGCCGTCAATTATATGATCGCTCAACTGATGGGTGCTATGATCGGCGCAACGATGGTTTACCTTGTATACCGTGACCATTATAATGCCACCACCGATCGGGGAGCTAAGCTGGCAACCTTCTGCACAGCTCCCGCAATTAAAAACCCTATCAACAATTTGTTGATGGAAGCTGTTGGTACGTTTGTATTGATCTTTGCCGTCCTGCACATGGTATCCCCGGACTATAAACTGGGGGCCTTGGATGCATTGCCTGTGGCACTTACGGTATTGGGGATCGGTCTCAGCCTGGGTGGAGCCACTGGCTATGCTATAAACCCTGCGCGGGACTTAGGCCCCAGAATCATGCATGCTTTATTGCCGATCGCTGATAAAAAAGACAGTGAGTGGTCATACAGTTGGGTTCCAATCCTTGGACCGGTATTGGGTGCGATCGCTTCAGCCGGACTCTATGGCCTTTTGCATTAACGCTATTCAGTGAAACGCACCAGCCTTCAGTAGCTATCGAGACACGATGCTCCAAATACCATTTACTATCACTATTTGACACTATCTGCCGGCATTCCGCCATCCTTACTATTTAAAATATTCAATACATCTCTGGTGATATCATCCGCAGGATTGCCCAAAAGAATTTGACCTCCTTTGATATAACTGAAGATATAATGGTAACCTCTTTCAGATTTAAGTTTTTCCAGGGCACTGATTAATACCTTTTGAAGGCGGTCATTAATGGCAGTGCCTTCATCTACAATTTCTTTGGCCAATTTATCCCTTTCCGCTATAAGGGTTTGTTGTTTGGCTCCCAATCGCTGCTCCTGTTCTTGAATTTCTTTTGGGGTAAGTAACCCTCCCTGAATCCGTTGTTGAATAGTGTTCACTTCATTTTCCAATGCCCTGCCTTTGTTACCGAGCCGGGTATCAATGTCCAGTTGTTTTCTGTCGAGCACATCTTTCTCTTTTCTGAACTGGGTATAATTTTCCAGCACCGAATCTGCATTGACATAAACGATACGCAGACCCGATCCATCTGCTGCAACCGAAGCTTTCGTCCCCGTTCCCGTTTTGTCATAAACTTTAAAATATAAATTGGCCAGGGCGAGGGTCAATATGCCGACAATGATCCAGGGTAATGATTTCATGAATTTTTTTTAATTAAATTGCGACAAAGGTAATACAATCGACCAAAAACCATTCATGGATAAACAGAAGGGTGAGCCTCTCCTGACTTTTACTGCTAAAGGGATCTACTGCCCCCGGGCCGATGTCTATATTGACCCTCATAAACCTGTGAGCCGTGCTTTGATTACCCATGGACACAGTGATCATGCTATCCTCGGGCACCGATATTATCTATGCACGGCCCTCACGGCGGCTATCCTGAAATACCGGTTGGGTAGTTTTATACAGATTCAAACGGTCGAATACGCCCAACCTGTCCTGATCAATCAGGTAAGATTCAGTTTTCATCCGGCCGGTCATATTCCCGGATCAGCACAAATCAGGGTGAGTTACCTGGATGAAATCTGGGTAGTTACCGGTGATTACAAAACAGAGGTGGATGAAATCTGTGAAGCTTATGAATTGATCCCATGCCATACCCTGATCACGGAAACCACTTTTGCTTTGCCTGTTTACCAGTGGAAACCTCAAAAACAAATTATTCGCGAAATTCTCGAATGGTATAACTACAACCTGAATTCCGGTCAGACGACGGTTCTGCTGGCCTATGCCCTCGGCAAGTCCCAACGCCTGATACATCATATTCCTGCAGATATCCCGGTCTATACCCATGGGTCTGTGGAGCAGACTACGGAGGTGCTCAGAAAGGCGGGACTTGGGTTACGTCCCACGATACCGGTGTCCTCCAGGGTCAGCAAAAAAGAAATCCAGAAAGGAATAACCATTGCTCCTTCTTCCGTCTTAAACAGTCTCTGGATCAGGAGCCTGGTCAATCCTGTCACCGCGACGATTTCCGGGTGGATGGCCCTGATAAATAATCGCAAAAAGCAAGCCGCTGATCATGGTTTTACTTTATCTGATCATGTAGATTGGCCCTCATTAAATGAGGTAATAAAACAATCGGGGACACAAAAAGTATTTGCTACCCATGGATACACCTCCTTGTACGTCGACTGGCTTTGCTCCAGGGGATACGATGCCGAAATCGTCAGCAGCGCTAAGCAGCCAGCAACCATCAAGGCTCCCGAAACCATTCCTTTTGAAGAAGAAGATTGAACGGGTATGCTGAATGAATTTGCAAAAGTATACCTGGCTACCTTATCCGGCAAAGATCCGTCGATCAGGGCTGCCGCTCTTAAATCATATCTGGATCAGGCCCAGGAAGATGATAAACGAATGGCTATACACCTATTAAACGGGTATAAATCCATTGTACAGGTCAAAAGGACAGATCTGACTCAATGGTTGTTGGAATATAAAGATTTGCCCGATTGGTTGATTAAAGAAAGTCATACTGTCACCCGTGATTGGGCCGAAACCTTTGCTTTGATTGTTGGCAATCCGGATATCCGGACCTCAGGATTAACCCTCCATGAGTTGGTGTCTCAGTTGTCGGAGCCTAAGACCTTAAAAAAAGAACTCAGACATTGGGTGGAATCGATGTGGTCTACATTGTCCCCTGAAGAACTTCTTTTATTCCACAAACTGATTTTAGGAAGTTTTAAAGCGATTAAAGAAAAAAACTTTCTGGCTGTTTTTTTGACTGCGTATTATCAGGCAGACCTCCCTTTAATCACCTTGAGGTTAAATCGACCAACAGATCGGAGGGAATCGTTTTCTTCATTGATTGATCCAGATTGGGATACCAGTGAACTGGCTGCCAAACCGTATACCTTTAACCAACCGCAACTTCACAAACCTGAACTCCAGGTGCTGGGGACTGCCGGAGAGTGGTATGGCGAACCATTTTTATCCGGGCAACGCGTTCAGCTGATCCACCGAAATCAGGATTTTTACGTGTGGACACCCGATTTAATTTTATTGGCTTCACCTCCTTTGCCACTTATCCGATGGTTGCAGTCCCTTCCTGCCGGGATCGTATTGGATGGGGTTATTCAAAGATATATAGATCCCTCCGTTTCAGAAACTGGGTTATCAAAATCCCATCATGAAGACCGTTTCATCGCCCTGGATATCCTGGAATGGGAGTTTATGGACTTAAGGGATACCCCCCTTCTTCTTCGCAAACAGCTCCTCCGAAAAATCGGCCTGGAAATAAAAGAACCCTCCATAAGTCTGGTTTTCCATCAGGATATAGAGGAATGGGATCATATTAAACCTGATTTTTATCCCGATGGTTGGGTATTAAAAAGAAAAGATGGTTTATACCATCCTGAAGTCAATCGCTGGTGGCGTTTTAAATCCCTAAAAAAACAACTATATACCATCCTGATGTACACCGAAGCGCTACCCCGTCAAAACCACACCTACCTTTGTACTTTTGGCATTTACAACGATAAACAGGAATTAATCCCTATAATTAAACTCTCTTCTGATCAACTGGGTGAAGCCCAAATGACCCAATTGCATTATTGGATCCAGAATAATGTCATCCAGAAATTTGGGCCGGTGCGCGTCGTCAGGCCACAACAGGTTTTTTTAGTTGACTTTGATAAATCGATAAAAAATCAACGGTTAAAATCAGGGTATACACTCAAAAATGCACAGATTAAAAAATGGGAAACCAAACCAGGTCCTGTACATAAAATTGGTTTGTTGGAAACATTAAAAGACCAAAATTGAATTTCATTACTTTCCCGGTTAAGAATCAAAAGCTATATTTAAAAAAATATAATATATAACACACTTGATTTTAGTGTACATAACTTTAATTCTTTGATAATTCTGTTGATCGAAGAATCCATTCCATTGATCTACAAATATCGGGATATGGTATAGTATAACGCCCGGCAAGCTCAGAATCACTCAATTTTGTGCCTTCAGATCAATTAAATATGATTAAGCAGACAATACTCTTTATTTTATTAGCGGGTGCATTTGCCCAGCCTTCTTATGGGCAATTTCAAATGGGAGGCACTACCGGCCCGACCATTACAGGGAAAATAACAGGCACCATCATTGACAGTTCGAACCGGGATGTGGTAGAATTTGCAACCATTGCACTCCGAAGGGCAGGCAGTACTAAAGACATCAACGGCACGCTGACCGATGAAAAAGGGGCATTTAAGCTTGAAAATGTATCTGCCGGTAAATATGAAGTGGTGATTTCTTTCCTCGGTTATAATACCAAAACCATACGAAATATTGAGCTGACCCCTAAAAAGCCAGATGCTCATATCGGTACCATATTATTGGAAGTGCAGGGTGTGGCACTCTCTGAAGTCACTGTAGAAACTCAATCCAGCCTGATAGAAAACCGGGTGGATAAACTGGTCTATAATGCGGAGAAAGATGCTACTTCTGCAGGCGGTAGTGCGGTAGATGTATTGCAAAAAGTGCCCATGTTATCGGTAGACCTGGATGGCAATGTGAGCCTAAGGGGCAGCACCAATCTGCGCATCCTGATCAATGGCAAACCCAGCGGTATGTTTTCGACTAACGTAGCCGATGCATTAAAAATGATACCTGCTGACCAGATCAAAAGTGTAGAAGTCATCACCAATCCCTCCGCCAAGTACGATGGTGAAGGCAGTGGGGGCATTATCAATATCATTACCAAAAAGAAAAATGCAGAAGGCTCGAGTGGTAGTATCAATACAGCATTAGGGACCCGGCAGAATAATTTATTTCTCAACCTGGGAATTCGCAAGGGTCGTTTTGGAATAAACGGAGGAGGTGGCTCATTCTGGGGTTGGCCCGGCGCTGGAACCAATTCATTGGAAAGAACCAATTTCGTCGGTTCACAATTTGTCAAAACCATAGAGCTGGGTACCAACAAGACCGCCCGGTTAGGGTATTTTGGCAATATCGGTGCAGATTATGATTTTAATGCTTATAACAGCGTCTCCAGTACCTTCAGGGCAAATGGTTTCGGAATGGACCGGAATTCGGTAACCGGAGTTTCAGTGGAAGATCAAATCCAACAATCCTCCTTCAATTATGACCGGACCAATACCAGCGACATCCTGCGCGGGGGATTTGACTGGAATACAGACTTTAAACGAACATTTAAGAAAAAGGACCAGGAATTCGGGCTGGCTTTTCAATGGTCAAACAATAAAAGTATCACCGATAATCTATTCATCACTGAAAATAACCCCGATTATAATTTTAATCAGAAGAGCAACAATGACGGGATCAACAATGAATATACCTTACAGGCTGATTATGTGCATCCGCTTTCTTCAAAAGCCAAACTTGAGGTCGGAGCCAAATCAGTAAACCGGGGGATCAACAGTGACCTGAATTATTTTAATTTTAATTCGGATCAGAATGAATATATCCCGGATGCCGGACGTACCAGCTTGTTTAAATACAATCAGGACGTCATGGCGAGTTACGGATCCGTAACGGTAGGACTGAGTAAAACGATAAACATGATTGCCGGCGCTCGTTGGGAAAATACCCAGATTGACGGCAAATACGCTACGGGGCTTGGTGAAGGGTTTACCAACCAATACAATAATATCCTTCCCAATATTTCTATTTCAAAACAATTAAAAAAATTCAGGACTATTAAATTGGGTTATTCTAAACGGATCCAGCGGCCCAGTTTGTTTTTTATCAACCCCTTTCAAGATGCCCAGGATACCCGGAATATCACCGTTGGAAATCCTTTGCTGAGACCGGAATTGACCGATCAGGTGGAGCTGGCCGTCACTACTTTCCTCAAAGGGTCAATGGTGAATCTCGCCTTCTATGGTAAACATACCAGCGACATCATCGAAAACCTGACTGAAATCCAAAACAATGGTACTTCCCAAGCCACGTACAAAAACGCCGGCGATAATTATTCTTACGGTTTGAATGCATTTAGTTCGGTCAATCTTTCCAAAAAATGGACCCTGCGGGGAAATATTAATATCGGTTCATACAATACCAAGAGCAACCTGACCCAGGAAAATTTTAGTGCAGGTGTACAGTACAATGCGTTTATCATGTCTTCCTTTGATTTTAAAACCAAAGGATTAAAAGCAGATTTATTCGGGATATTCAATTCACCGCGCAGATCGTTGCAGGGTACCACACCCTCGTTTTCAATGTATTCCATTGGCTTGAAAAAGGATATTTTAAAGAAAAAAGGGACAGTGGGTTTTAATACCGTGACGCCTTTCACTCAATTCAGATCGTTTAAATCCAATATTCAGGGAGATAATTTTACCCAGGTTTCGGATTTTAAAATACCCTTTGCTTCTTTTGGCATCAATTTCAGTTATCAGTGGGGCAAAATGAACTTTAATGCCCAACAAAAGAAGAGAGGCGTTAAAAACGATGACTTGAAAGAAGGTGAAGGTGGAGGAGATGGTGGCGGGCAACGCAATTAATGTTGTTATACTTTAATTTCCAGCTGGATTAACAACAAGGTTTGCCTGTCGTTGAGGCAGCGTCTTGCAAGACCGGGTCACAGCAGGGCTGAATAAATTCTACTGATTCCACCGGTGTACAACCTTGCATAGAGGTTACAGCAGAGGTTGCCGTGGTTTTCTCCATCCTATCGTAACGCGGGTCATTAAATTCTGCATCTTCATGAAAATAATATACTTCCCATTCCACGCCATCCGGATCATTGACCCAAAATTTATCCTGCCTGGCAAAACAACAATTGACCCCCATTTCTTCGCGGATGTCCAGACCCAATTCTTTCATCCGCTGGAGGGCCGCTAACATGATTTCCAGGGTTTCAACCTGAAACCCCAGGTGGCCAAAATGAGCCTGTACCCGGTCAGCATGTTCGACAAAGGAGATTATCAGGGACGGTTGATCCAATACATATTTTGCATATCCTGGTTTAATCTTTAACGGGAACCGGCCAAAAAACTGGTTGTAAAATGATATGGTCCTCTCCAGGTTGTTTACATACAGGCTGACATGCATCCGGGGGAAAGCAGAATTATTCATTCCCTAAAAATATTCAAGATTTTCTGAATTCCGGTTTCAGTATTGACTAAACCAGCCAGAATATCATTCATACCAATGCCAAGGCGGGTGTGTCAGTGTTTATCTATTCCACTTCAAGTAGAAAAAATAAACAATAAACCCCAGCGAAGCAATCATAATACCCAGACCAATATGTTGTGCAGGATGGGTAAAAACAGCACTGACAAATATGCCAAAACCGGTAAAAAAGATCAGGCAAAAATATTTAAATGCTTCTTGCAACGGTTTCTGGGGTTCTTGAAACAAAATCTCCCGGGCCAGTTGGTCCGGTGCACTTTTTTCAATCAACCTGTTTTTAACCCGGTGATTCCAATACGCTTCCAGGATACGGAAAAAAAAGTAAAAGGTAATTAAGACAATTAACGAAACGCCTAACAATACATTCTCTTTCATAATTATATTCTTTATGTTGAATTAGACTATTTGTGCTGACTGCAGGTTGCAAGTTCATTGTACTTGTTTTATTTTTTGTTTATACACGGATTCCACATATTTGATTTCGATGATAATAACTACAGCTGCAGCGGCGATACCCAGGCTCAATTGTATTGGCAATTCATATCCAAAATCAATTTTAGGCATGAAAAACAGCACCACACCTACGATAAATGTAGTTAAGGGAATATGCCAGGGCAGATTGAATTTAGGTTTTAAACTGGGTATTAAACTTTTGTGGATGGATTCATATACTTTGGGTTGCAATGTAGGGCCTTCTATTTGTTTCAAGTGTTGATGCAACCTGGTATAGGTTTCTAATCTGGCCTTGCATGCTCCACAGACCAGCAAATGTGCCTGGTCTTGGGGATGTAAGTAAGGCGAAGCAGAAAAAATATAATCCTGCAATACTTGATCGGTCAGATGTGTCATAATCCCAATTCTGATTTTTTATATTTCTGAGATAATCGTTGTGCCAGGTCTGCACGTGCCCGGAATAGATAACTTTTAATAGTCCCTGCGGGCATGCCTGTGATGGTCTGTATTTCTTCAATGCTTTGCTCCTCCCGGTGATACAGCAACAATATTGTTTTATACAAGGGAGGCAATTGATCAATCTCGCGGTCCATTATTTTTTTGAGGTCTGTCGACATCGATTCCTCCAGGGGGTCCGGATGGGAGGAAGCATTGATCAGTAAAATATCCACGTTATCCAGGGGCAGATTTTTCTTCGACTGCAGCTCGGTCAGGCAGTAATTGTAGGCAATTCGGGCAATCCAGGTACTCCGTTTACAATCAAAACGGAATCGGGCAAGGTGCTGAAACACTTTAATGTAAATTTCCTGGACCATATCCTCGCGGAAAACTTCTTTGCTCACCAACCGGTTTACAATCTGTTCCACCAAGGGTTGTGAGATTTGAATAATATGCCGGAAACTCTCTGTCCGTCCGGAAAGCACTGCTTCCACATATTGCCTTTCTTCGTTATTTTTCAATCTTCACCGGTAGTATATATTCAATAGATCAAATTTGGGCAATTCCGGTTGCAAAAAACAGCCATCGGCCTGAAATACTACGAATTAAAATAAACAGACTGCACTCTGACAGCCCTGTACATACTTTCCGGCCTAACGATAACAACCAAAATCAGGTACCGGAATAGTCATTAATATTTTCATTGATTCAAACCTTCCGGGATCAATTTTGTTTGAAAAGCTATGAATAAAATGGGATACCTTTTTTTAACCTTACTGGTTTCGACCACCTGGGTTTTTGCTCAGAATACAGGGAGTATTACCGGAAGGGTTTTGGACAAAAACACCCAATTACCACTCGAAGCAGTCAATATTCAAATAGAAGGGACCAGTAAGGGGGCTTCGACGGATTCTGCTGGTTTCTTTCAGCTGGCTAATGTTGAGGTTGGCACCTACAATGTTTTATTTAGCAGTCTCGGCTATAAACCCTTTACCCTTTTCAACAGTGTAATCAACAGCGGGAATGAAAACAATTACACGATTGAGCTGGAAGAAGAAATACGGTTGCTCAATGAAATAGTGATACGGGGCAATACCCGCACCGTCAAAGCAGCTACTATTGAAACCCCTCTTTCCGTCCAGAAAATTACTTCAGAGGAAATAAAAAGTAGTCCCGGAGGCAATTTTGATATCAGCAAAGTCATCCAAACCCTTCCCGGCGTAGGGGGAGGTGCCGGTGGCGGCAGTTTTAGAAACGATATCATTATCCGTGGTGGGGCCCCGAATGAAAATGTATTTTATATCGACGGTATCGAAGTACCTGTCATTAACCATTTTCAGACCCAGGGTAGCAGCGGCGGCCCTCAGGGTATACTCAATGTGAGTTTTATAGAGGAAGTCAAACTTACTTCTTCTGCTTTTGATGCTAAGTACGATAATGCCATAAGCTCAGTATTCCAGTTTAAACAGAAAAATGGCAACCCCAATCAGGTGCAGGGGAATATCCGTTTGAGTGCCACCGAGTTTGCCACCACCTTCGAAGGGCCTTTATCCCCACAAAAATCCAGTTTTCTGGTTTCTGCACGAAGGTCTTATCTGCAACTTTTATTTCAGGCCATTGATCTGCCCATCCGACCAAATTATTGGGATTTTCAAACCAAGCTCACGCACCAATTTAATGCCAGGACAAGTCTGACCTTTATTGGTATTGGAGCCATTGATGAATTCAGGTTTGCAGCGCCTAAAACCAGCACCCCTGAAAAATTGTATCTGATCAATTCCAGTGTCTTGGTAAATCAATGGAATTATACTACCGGCGTGGTCTTCAAACACCTTATTACCAATGGATATTGGAACCTGGCCTTCAGCCGTACGACGTTTAATAACAATATTGAGAAGTATGAAGACAATCAAAACCCGGGACCTGACAGTAAATCCCTGGACCTGACATCGAGAGAGACTGAAAACAAATTGCGTTTTGATGTTAACCAAACGCTTGGAAAATGGAAATTGGCCTATGGTGTCTCTGCACAGCTCGCAGAATATCAAAATGAAACGTTTAGTGTCATCCGAAAAGAAATCCGGAACCAACAGAATGAAGTGATTCAGCCAGGTTTGACCTATCAATTCAACAGCCCTTTAAATCCATTTTTTAAACTAGGCGGTTTTGTACAGGTTGGTCATCGCTTTGCAGGTGAACGGCTGGGTGTCAGCGCGGGTATACGAACCGATATGAACACCTTTACTCAACAGGGAATGTCGGCACTAAAAACGTTGTCCCCCCGCTTATCCCTGAGTTACACCTTATCCGATCAATGGACACTCAATGCTTCTATAGGAAGGTATTTCAAACTCGCGCCATACACGATACTGGGTTTTGCTGATGAACGTCAAACGCTGGTTAATCAGGATGTAGATTATCTCAAAAGCACCCACTATGCAGCCGGATTGGAATACCTGCCTGGTGAAGATCTGCGTTTTACGGTAGAAGGATTTTACAAACGTTATGGCCATGTGCCGGTTTCCAGCCGCACGGGTATTTCGTTGTCCAATCTGGGCACAGACTTCACTGCAGTCGGAAATGAAACAGTAATAACCAGCGGAAAAGGAAAGGCGTATGGTGTTGAATTTTTCGCACAAAAAAAACTTACTGACCGCTTTTTCGGGATCCTGTCCTATACTTTTTACCGAAGCCTTTACAGTGGTTTCGATGGAATCCTCTTACCCAGCAGTTGGGACAACAGGCATTTGCTGTCCCTTACCTGGGGATATAAATTTAAACGCAACTGGGAGCTGGGACTTAAATTCAGATTTCAGGGGGGGGCACCGTATACCCCGTTTGATGAGTCCACTTCCAGACTTAACTATTTATCCCAGGGCAGCGGCACACCAGATTACAACAGGCTCAACAGCCTCCGTCTCGGTGGGTTCAATAGTTCTGATCTTCGTTTGGATAAAAAATGGAATTTTCGAAAGACTACCCTGGATTTGTTTTTGGATGTGACCAATTGGTATCTCGCAAAAAATCCCGCCGTTCCGGAATATACTTTTGTGCGAAATGCCGCTAATACTGCATTTGTGACCACCGACAATAAACCTTTACAACCAGACGGGAGCAATGCTATCCCTACCCGGGTCAAAAATGACGATCCCTTTTTTACGCCTACTATTGGTTTCATCGTTGAGTTTTGATCACAGGGTTTAATCCAATCCGCTTTGCCGGTTAAACTCTATAGGCCCATGCTGACATTGATGTCCATTTAACTACACCAATCGTCTTATCCCATTAATGTGAAATGACTGTGCTGTCCCGTAAAGCCATCCATTGTTCATAGTGTTCAAAAAATGAAGGTATCAGATAATCCGACAGCGGACAGGGTGCATTGAATAAACCACATATCCCTAACTTGTAACTCGGGTCAATGGCAATCTCTGCCCGGAATTCATTAGCGTATCCACCATGATAGTAGCGGTGATGGTCACCCATATCCAGAATTCGCCAACCTAACCCATAATAAGACTGGCTGACACCGGGCCAGTAATTATAGTCGCGACGATGATGGTCTGTATTAATGCGGGGGGCAAACATACTGTCCAGTGCCTGCTGGCGGATCATTTCCGGATATTGACCCATCAATACTTTTATATAGATGGCCATATCGGAAGCGGAAGCGTTGATACCTCCGGCTGAAACCACATTATAAAATTTAGTTGAAAGGGGAACCTGGCGATAATGATTAATGCTATCCCGTCTGTGTGGCGCGGCTGCATTGGTATCCTTGAGCATTTCTTCGTATGTAAAACTCAAGTGCTGCAAATTAAGCGTTTGGACCAATTCCCTTTTAAGCAATGAAGAAAAAGGGGTTCCACCTGAGGCCTGTTCCAAAATTTTTTCAATCATCGCAAACGCTGCATTCTGATAGGCATATCGCTGTCCGGGTACCAGGTTGAGTGGAACGGTTTTAAATAAGGGGATGATAGCAGAAAGGCTCATCCCTTCTTCCACCAGATTGGTGTAGCTGTGGTAAGGTAGTCCGAGGCTGTGCGATAACACCTGGGTGACTGTTATTTTAGGTGTTTCACTAATGGGATTAAGCGCAAAATCAGGAATATATTTTATGACCGGATCATCCCAGTGTAATAAACCCTGGTCAACCAATTTGGCAGCCAGTAATGCAGCAAAACCCTTGGAAACACTGGCCAGTCGGAAAACCGTTTCTCCATCTGTTTTTAGACCGGTGGAGAGATTAGCGATTCCGTATCCCTGAACCCAGGTCATCACCGTATCTTTTACGATGGCCAGCGCTGCGCCGGGGCAATTGCAAATAGCCATTTGGTGTGAAAAGTAATCGGAATACGCCAGTATGAAAGAATCCAGTGCGGTTAATTTTTTTACCTGGGGTTGGATCTCTGCATTGGAATGTGCACAATGGATCCCAGTTGAAACCACCATCATTCCAGATAAGAATACAACCAACCGTAAAAAAGTCAAAGCATGAATTTTATTACGCGCAAAGAACAAACTTTATTATTGATGTTCAAAATCATCGAATTCGTCTTCCAGCCTTTTGGATTGTTTGATCAGATTTTGATCCTGGACGTTCAATGAGTTGTAGGCGGCACAATTCATTTCAATACCGATCCTATCCGGTTTAAAAAAAGTGGAAGTCAGATCCCACTGTACCCGCGGATCATTCTCCAGCTTTTTTAAAAACTCGGCAAATATAGGTTTAGCCATGACAGAGCCTTGTCCCTGGGCCAATGATTTAAATCGGATCCAGGGAAGGTCACCCCCAACCCAGGTTCCTATCACTAATTTTGGAGTGATGCCCATATACCAACCATCCTTATAACTATTGGTAGTCCCCGTTTTACCTCCGTGTTCAGTTTTGACTGTCCCGTCTCTTACCGGTGAGGCGCGTTTGAGCAAGTCCACCATTACATAATTGACCCCTGAAGGCAGGGCCCTGGACTCTTCTATTTTAGCCTGATAGATCACTCTTCCGTTTTTGTCTTCTATCCGGTCAATAAAATAGGGTTTGATGTATTTACCATCATTTGCAAAAGTGGTGTAGGCACCGGTCATCTCCATCACGGTGAGGTCAGATGAACCCAGGCAAATAGAAGGTTGACGGGGCACCCTGAACTCACCATCCGGCCTTCTTTTTGAGCTGTCAATACCCATGGCATTTACCAGGCCGCAAACGATTTCAGCGTTGCCTAATTCTTTCATCAAAAATACCGAGACGGAATTGACAGAGTAAGCCAGACCCTGGTAGAGATTGAGCGGCTTTTCTGTCCATCTCCCTTCAGAGTTTTTAGGTGACCAGGAGGATATCAGGTGAAAATTTCCTTCTCCTGGTGAAATTGTATAAGGGCGGTCCACCACCTGAAGGCAGGGGGAAATTGCTTTAAAACCGATAGCGGTAGCATAAACAAAAGGTTTGAAGGTGGAACCTACCTGCCGGTCTGCAGTAATATGGTCGAATTTAAAATACCGGTGTTCAATACCGCCCACCCAGGTTCGGATCTTACCAGTGCCTGGTTCAATAGCCATGGTGCCGGTTTGTAAAAACATCTGCATATACATGAGGCTGTCCATTGGGGTCATAGAGGTATCCTTTTCATGATTTTCATTGTAGTCAAAGATTTTCATGCGCACCCTCGCATTGAATTGTTTGTCTACCTCTTTGGTGACATTGGCCCAGGCTTTTTTGACATCGTTCCAAACAGGATCGCCAAGCAAGTCGCGGTATTTGGCAGCCCGTTCGGTACTTAATACATTTTGTTTCATGTATTCCTCCAGTTTTCCCTTTTTACGGTCCTCGTCCAGCATTCTGAGAATATCGTTATCTGTCAGGTTGAAATCAAATTTTCTATCTATACTGTCTGTCAGCAAGGCCAGGTGTCTATCCCGTATACCCTGAAACCGGTCACTCTCCCGGATCAGACTGTTTAGTTTGTACCTCCTTAGGTCTTTTTGACGGTCATCGGCTTCATAGGTCCATGGGTCAGAACCTTTCCATACCGCAAACAATTGTTTCTGGAGTTTGGGCATATGGGCCCACACTGCCTGTTCGGCTAACTCTTGCATGACGGGATCAATCGTGGTATAAATCTTCAGACCATCCTTGTAAATATCATAATTGGAACCATCGGGTTTTTTAAGTTCTGAATTGCGGAAGGTCTCTTGCAACCATTTGCTCAACTCCACGATAAAATAAGGGGCATTGCCTTCCGAGATATCTCTTCGTTTGAAAGAAGAAAAATCAAAGGGCAGTTTTTGCAAAGAATCCCTTTCTGGGGCAGTGATATAACCGGACGTATGCATCCGGCCTAAAACCAGGTTGCGTCTTGCTTCGGAATTTTTGGGAAAACGTTTTGGGTTGTATCGATATGGATTGACCAGCATACCGATCAACGTAGCCGCCTGTTCAATTTTTAAAGAATCCTGACGGGTATTAAAATAGGTTTCTGCCGCCGCTTTGATCCCGTAAGAGTCATACACAAAATCAACCTGATTGAGGTACATGGCTATAATCTCTTCTTTCGTATAACTGCGTTCCAGTTTAATCGCGGTGATCCATTCTTTAAATTTGATCAGGTACAGGTTAACTGTTTTTTCCAGTTCACTCATTCCGCGAAAATCGCGGTTAGAGTACAACAATTTAGCTAACTGCTGCGTAATCGTACTACCACCTCCTGACCCTTTTTGGGATAATAAAAAGGTACGTGCAATCACCCGGGCGGTAGCCTCAAAATCTACGCCGGCATGGGAATTGAAACGGGTATCTTCCGTGGACAAAAGGGCATGAATCAAATGAGGTGAAAGATCATCATAACTGATGCCTACCCGGTTCTGTTTAAACAAGCGGCCCATTTCCTTCTGGTCTTCGAAATACACTACCGTAGCATAATCATATCGCGGATTTTCCAGTTCGTCAAAGGTGGGCAGGTCCTGAAATGAAAGAATGATAAAAAAGAGAATCGCAGTGACGACCCCTCCCAAGGCAAGCCCCCAGATCCACTTGGACAATTTATATCGTCCCGGGCCAATAGGTTGTCCTGAAGGATTGGTGAGCAGGAGCAATTTTTCCCAGATCTTTTGCATATGGATAAAACTCTATTTTTCCCTAAATATTTGGTCGAGGTTGCACAAATTTCTTAAAATAATAGGATATGACTCCATCATTATCAAATCATTAATAACTTCATCGATCAGGTCGGACCGGTATTTAAACTTAACCAATATCCCCAAAATAAGGATTTGGCCGGAATATGAACCCCGTATGATCCATTTGGCCTTAGGGTATGAGCATATTAAGATATTTCTTTTATGGATTAAATCCAGGATATCCCGCACAGGTATCTTCAGGTGATTAAAAAAATAGCTCTAACTTCGGGGCGCTTTAAATTATAATGAAATGAGTAAAAAATTAAATCATGAACGGCGGGATTTTGTTAAAAAATCCGGCCTTGCTGCTGCTTCTTTTTTTATCGTCCCGCGATATGTATTGGGTAAAGGATATATAGCACCCAGTGACCGGCTCAACCTCGCTGCCATTGGCGCTGGTGGAAAAGGTCAATCCGATATCGCCAATGCCTGGAATAATGGAGCCAACCAGGTAGTCGCCTTGTGCGACGTGGACACCGCCCGGTCGAAAGTATCCATTGAAAAGTTTTCATCGGCAAAATTATACAAAGACTTCAGGAAGATGTTTGATGAGATGAAAAACGACATCGATGCCGTAACCATCTCCGCTCCGGATCACATCCATGCAGTGGCTGCTATGGCGGCGATGCAAAACGGCAAACACGTCTACGTTCAAAAACCGCTCACCCATAATCTGCGCGAGGCCCGTCAGCTCACCGAAGCAGCCCGCAAATACAAAGTGGTTTCTCAAATGGGTAACCAGGGAGCCTCTAATCCCGGCCAGCAACAGATGATTGATTGGTTTAGCAAGGGGTTGATCGGAACAGTCGATAAAGTATACGTCTGGACCAATCGTCCGGTATGGCCCCAAGGTATCCCCTTACCTACTGCCAAACCCGACCTGCCGGCATCCATGACCCCATCGGATTGGGATTTGTTTATAGGCCCTGCACAATATGTAGATTATCATCCGTTGTACCATCCCTTCAAGTGGAGGGGTTGGTGGAATTTTGGTACCGGTGCCCTTGGTGATATGGGTTGCCACCTGATCGATCCACCATTCCGGGTATTGGGCCTGGGATATCCCACCGAAGTAGAGTGTAGTGTAGGCCAGGTATTCACCCAGGACTGGAATGCAGAATATATTCCGGAAGGTTGTCCACCATCCTCACATGTTCAACTTAAATTTCCTGCAACAGCCAAAAATAAAGCTCCAATCACCCTGACTTGGTATGATGGCGGCATCCGGCCTTTCCACCCGGAATGGATACCTGCCAATGAAGACCTGGGTGATGCAGGAAGTACCAATGGGGTAATGATGATAGGCACCAAAGGCGTGATGACCTGCGGAACCTATGGATTGATTCCAAAGATCTATTTCAAAAACGGTAAAAAACTGGTGATGGACCCAGCCTACAGTACTTCAAATCCAAATGAAAAATTACCGGAATACGGGCACCAGGTATCCTGGACTCAGGCATGTAAAGCTGGGTTTGGAAGCAAAGAGCATAAGGGCTTGACGTCCTCTTTCGATTATTCGGGGCCCCTGACCGAAACGGTGATCATGGGTAACCTGGCAATCAGGAGTTACACCACGGGAGTCAAAGGTGACAACAACCGTATGAGTTTTAATGGCCGTAAAAAATTATTATGGGACGGCAAAAATATGAAGGTTACCAATTACGATGAAGCCAACCAATATGTTGGACGGACCTACCGTGAAGGCTGGAATGTAGTATAGAAAAAGATAACTAAACAATACAAGACCTTTATATGAAGAAATTTATATAAGGGTTTTTTATTGGGATTCTATGCACCGGAAATTGGAATTGTTTCCTGTGGTCATAAAAATACCAGCGCTTGCTGCGACATTGAGACATTGGTGCTGCTGAATTCTCAAATGACAGCCACTTGTCCAAAATATTTTATCCTGAAATCCATACTATAAAATAGAACTCCATCAGGTAATACCAGCGGGTGACCTGCAAATCAATAACGGTGGAGATAGTGGCAAAAAAACAGTGAACAAAACACTTGTTTGGTGATTGATGGTTGAAAATTCTGTCTGATTGAATTTCAGATGAGCAACAAAGATTGGCTCAATGGATGGACAATCGCCTCAAATGCTCATCAAAGAATACCGCATTTCCCCTTTTTACTGTATTCAGGATATATGACCTAACAATGAGTTGTAAACAACTGAACTTATAGTTAGCCAATAGTCATAGATTTTAAATGATTTTATGGTTTTTCGATAGGCTCACTTATTAAGAACGCCTCATATCATTTTATACGAATATTTTATTCTTTTCTGATTTCTTCATCTAGAATTTACAATCAATTCATCTAAACTTCATATGGCCAATACGCTTAGTTTATAGGACTGATTTACGTTTGCATTGAAAAACGAATCACATTAAATGCAATAATAGATATGAAAAAATGTTTTTTGGCTCTCTTTGTTTTTATCCTCACCATGTCTGCCGCTGCACAAATCCAAATACGGGGTGTAGTGCGATCCGGTCAGGATCAACTTGCCCTGATTGGTGCAAATGTCCTGGTGAAGGGCTCTAGTAACGGTACCGTTACAGATACTGATGGTAAATTTGAATTAACGGTTCCCAATGGTTCCACGTTTGAAGTAAGTTATCTTGGATTTGAAACACAATTAATAACTGTAAAAGATCAAAACACAACGATTGAAGTCATACTTCTGGAAAATGCCTCCGCATTGAATGAAATAGTAGTCACCTCACTCGGAATAGAAAAAGAAAAATCCAGAGTAGGGTTTGCTATTCAGACGATCAAAGGCGCTGATCTGATCAAGGCCCGTGAGCCCAATCCCGTTAATTCACTGGTAGGTAAAGTAGCCGGACTTACCGTAGGTGCCAGCGCAGAGATTTTGGGGGCACCACAAGTATTGCTCAGAGGATCATCCAATATCCTATACGTAGTAGATGGAGTGCCCATTCAGTCAGACACCTGGAACATCAGCCCGGATGATATCGAATCCATTACGGTACTCAAAGGGCCCAATGCATCGGCTTTGTATGGTTCAAGGGGTCAGTTCGGAGCCATCCAGATTACTACCAAAAGGGGCACCAAAGATTCCAGAGGATTCACTGTGGAGTTTAATTCCTCCACCATGATGGAAAATGGATTTCTCACGATTCCAAAAGTCCAGGATGAATACGGACCTGGTGATCATGGACGTTATGCTTTTAAAGACGGTAAAGGAGGCGGACTCAATGATGGAGATTACGATATCTGGGGTCCAAAATTCGAAGGTCAATCGATTTCACAGTACGATAGTCCGGTCAATCCGGTGACGGGCGAAAGGCAGGGCACTCCCTGGGTAAACCGGGGGGCTGATAATCTTTCCCGCTTTTTGAGATCAGGAATATTGTCCACCAATAACCTCGCCATTTCTGCAGGTAATTCTACCTACGATTTGAGATTTTCAGCAACTCAAATTTATCAAAAAGGGATAGTGCCCAATACCCAGTTGAATGGGAGCAATTTCAGTATAACCAGCGGGTTAAATTTTAATAAAAAACTGCGTTTTGAGTCCTCCATCAATTACAGCAGACAATACACTCCTAATATCCCGGACATACAATATGGACCCAATAGCATAATCTATAATATGATCATCTGGGGTGGTGCAGACTGGGACGTTGATGATATGCGCAACTATTGGCAGGAAGGCAAAGAAGGACTACAACAAAATTATGCAGAATATCAACGGTATAACAATCCTTATTTCCAGGCTTACGAATGGACTCGCGGGCACTATAAAAATGATATTTATGGCACGATAGGTTTGACCTATAAATTTGACGATTTTCTCAGTATGACCGGACGTACCCAAATCACCGGGTATGATTTATTCAGGACTGAAAAATTCCCTTACAGCGGCACTTCGTATGGACGGGAGGCCCGACTGGGAGATTACCGGGAAGATAACCGCAATTTATTTGAAAACAATTCTGACCTTCTGGTCACCTATAAAAGACCGGTGGGCAATGACTTTTCACTAAACCTTTCGGTAGGTGCCAGTGCTAGAAATTTCACCTATAATTCGAATTATGCCTCAACGGATTACCTGAATGTACCCGGTTGGTACAACCTCAATAATTCACTCTATCCAAAACGGGTGTTTAATTATAATTCGGATATGAAAATTTTATCTGCCTATTCTTTTCTGGATCTGAGTTATCAAAACATCCTCAATCTTTCATTGACTGGACGGGTGGATAAAAATTCTACCCTGCCCATCAATAACAACTCATTCTTTTACCCTTCAGTTTCATTGAGCTTTGTATTGAGCGAAGCAATTAAAATGCCGAAATACCTTCCTTATATCAAACTCAGGGGTTCATATGCCAACGTCGGGAGTGGTCTGACCCAGACCAATATTGGTCCGGCGGACCGGGCGGCTGGTGCCGATATTACCGGATATGGTATTGATTACAACACGCCTTATGGAGGACCCGATTTTAGTAAAAGTGCAGCTTATAGTATTGCCAACAGATACAACAGTCAACCATCTGCATCGTATGCAAACTTCATAGCTAATCCCGATTTGCAGCCCAGCATTAGCTCCTCCTGGGAGGCAGGTACAGATCTCCGGTTTTTCCAAAATAGATTAGGTATCGACTTTACTTATTTTAAAAGCATAAACGGCCCGGGGATCTTTAATCTTCCCATTTCTGAAGCATCGGGCTACAACAGCTTAGTTCAGAACGGAATAAAATTTGAAAAAAGCGGGGTAGAACTGTCGGTGACTGGTTCACCGGTCAAATCGGATGTGTTTGAATGGAATGTCTTAGCCAATTGGTCAACCTATAAAGATGTATTGAGTGAAATCTACCCGGGAGTAACAACCTATAACCAATTCCTTAAAGTAGGTGACCGGCTGGACAAATTTTATTCTACTAAAGTGTATCGCACCAGTGATGGTCAGATCATCAACGATGGCGGTGGCAGACCGAGAGTTAACCCTGTACCCCAGTATATGGGTGATCTTAATCCAGATTGGGCCTGGGGTCTGGTGAATACGCTCCGGTATAAAAATGTGGCTTTAAGTTTCCAGGTAGACGGAAGAGTGGGTGGAGTGATCGTTAACTATATCCAAAAACAGACGTTCAGGGGAGGCAGAAACATCGAAACCATAGAAGGCGCTCTGGGAGAGGCAAGGTATCAGGATTATAAAGGAATAAAATCATACGTAGGCGAAGGAGTTCAACTAAGTGGCGGAGTCATCAAAACGGATGTAAATGGAACCATACTAAATTACAACGAACTTCAATTCAAACCCAATACCACCCCCACTTTTTTACAGGATTATATCAGCCGGTGGTATTCAACCAATGAAGCTAATCTGATCGATCGCACCTATGCCAAACTCCGGGAAGCTACATTAACGTTTACGTTGCCACAATCCCTATTTAAAAATTCAATCTTTCAATCCGCAACCATCTCTTTAATAGGCAGAAACTTATTGTTGGTTTCCCATGCACGCAATAATGATTTGGATGTGGATCAGTTTGCTTCAGGTCAGACCGAGTCCAGCCTGCAAACACCAACCACCCGGAGATATGGATTAAATCTGAACATCAAATTCTAACATCATTCTAATCAATAATTTGAGATATGAAAAAAATAAAATATGTATTGTGGGTTTCTTTATTCTTAGTGGCTGCTTGTTCCACGGATGAATTTCTGGAATTAAACACTGATCCCAACCGCCCCACCTCAGCGCCTGCATCGCTGATTTTAAATGGAGTGCTCGTAGACTTATATGAAAGTCCCTGGAGCCTTACCCATCGATGGAATCAATACTGGTTATGTAATTTCAATTATTATGGAAATAATGAATACAACTGGACCAGCGGTTCCTTTGACTACAACACCTTAAAAAATTCCTTAAAGATGACCGAGGAAAACGCCAAAGCAGATCCTGAACCGGTTAGTGTTTATTCCGCAATGGGGAAGTTTCTGAGAGCCTATTTTGGATATCGTATGACCATGAAATTCGGCGATATACCCTTTTCTGAAGCGCTGTTGGGAGCCGAACAGACAGCCCCGAAATACGATCCGCAAAAACAAGTGTTTATCCAAATACTGAATTTATTGGACGAAGCCAATTCCGAATTCAGCAGTTTACTTGCAAAAGGTAAAAAAACAATTGATGGCGATATTTATTTAGGCGGAGATATTGCCAAGTGGCAGAAAGTAACCAATGCTTTTAAATTAAGGGTGCTGATCCAGTTAAGTAAAAAAACAAATGAATCGGACCTTAAAATCAAAGAACGATTTTCTGAACTTCTAAATAATCCCTCTAAATTTCCCTTATTGACCGGGACCCACGAAGACCTGTCCTTTAAGTACATTAGCAACATCAACAATTATCCATTAAATCCTGGTAATGAAGGATTCGATAAAAGACGGTATAATCTTTCGGCAACCCATCTAAATAAATTGGTCGAATTAAAAGACCCGAGGACTTTTGTCATCGCTGACCCGGCAGAAGCTAAAATTGCGGCAGGTAAAAAGGCGACTGATTTTGATGCTTATGTGGGCGCAGATCCCGGAGAAAGTTTAGATGACATGTCTTTCAAAATGAATAAAGGAGAATATTCAGCCAGCAATCAAGGGAGATATTATGGATCGTTCAGTGGTCCGGAAAACGGAGTGCAGGTCGGTTATGTAGAAATGGCATTCAACATCGCAGAAGGTATCAACCGGGGGTGGGCTGCCGGCGATGCAGCGGCCTGGTATACCAATGGAATTAAAGCCTCTATGGGTATCTATGGTATCAGCAATAACACGGTCATCACGGACTATCTCCTCCAGTCCAAGGTCCTATACAAGGGCAATAACGCCGAGGGATTACTTCAGGTTTTAACCCAGAAATACCTTGGTATGTTTATGCAATCCGGATTTGAACCCTTTTACAATTGGAGACGGACCGGGATACCTGTATTTACTATAGGAATTGGTACTGGAAACGGAGGTAGTATCCCATTGAGATTTCAATACCCGGTAGCTGAACGGACAGCGAATAAAGCGAATTATGATGCCGCTGTATCCAGTCAATATAACGGCAAAGATGATATCAATGCAATCATGTGGATTATCAAATAATATTAGTTTCAGTCTTTGAGTCTTTTCATACTACGTAAAGTTTCCTTGATAGCCGGTTTGCAATGCCTTAGCAACCGGCTTTTTTCATTTTTTAATTTTGGTTATTTATGATTGATTTCGAAAACCATAAAGTGAGCGTGGATGAACTCTTCAAGTTGCTTCAATCCAGGGGTTCAGAAAATTATTTTTCCGAACCAGTCACTCAACTGGAACACGCCTTGCAAACTGCTCATTTTGCCCGGAACCATACGGATAACCCATTAGTTATTATAGCGGCCTTATTGCATGATATCGGCCATCTGATAGAGCCTTCACCTGCCGCTGCGCATCCTGAATTGGGTAATCAGGACCATGATTATCTAGGTGCTGCCTATTTGAAGACATTGGGCTTTAGAAAAGAAGTCACTTACCTGGTGGCAAATCATGTAAAAGCTAAAAGATACCTGGTCACTACGGATCCCAAATACCGTGCTAATCTTTCGGAGGCCAGTAAACAAACACTAGTCCTTCAAGGTGGATCTATGTGGCCCGATGAGGTCTCCCGTTTTGAATCAGAACCTGAAATCGATTTAATGATCCTGATTCGTATTTGTGATGAAATGGCCAAGGTTCCAGGGTTGACTGTTCACACGTTGGAATATTACCGTCCCATGATTGAAACCTATCTGGAACAAGCCAACCATACACCCAATTGACAGTGAAATAATTCATCAAGCTAATAATCCCCCCTATCATGAAAATCAAAATTTTATTACTCCTTTTTTACCTGACCTTTTACAATATCCTGGCACAAGAATCCAGTGCCAACCTGATTATAATAACCACTGATGGACTTCGGTGGCAGGAAATCTATCAGGGCCTGGATAAAAAACTGGTCAAAACGTGTGAACGTCCCGCAGAAATAAATCAGTTTTATGCAGGCGACGATCCCGTTAAAAGCAGGGAAAGAATCCTGCCTTTTGTCTGGGGCACACTAGCCAAAGAAGGTTGCTTGTATGGTAACAGAAATTATAAAAACAAAGTAGATACCCGCAATTATCACCGGTTTTCTTATCCGGGTTATAATGAAATCTTTTGTGGCGCATTTGATCCTTTAGTAAACAGCAATAAAAAAACATACAATAAAAATGTATCTATCCTGGAGGAATTAAATAAACACCAGAAATATCACAATAAAATAGCAGTTTTTTCATCCTGGGAATTGTTTCCATATATTTTAAATGAACCCCGATCTGGTATTCTGATCAATTCCGGCTGGGAAGATGTCGCAACCGGGGTCATCACTCCCAAATTGGCGAAACTCAATGCCGGTCATAAATTAAAGCCGGCCTGGAAAGGGGAAACAAGGTTTGACGACCTCACCTGGCAAATAGCCATGGAATATGCCAAATCAAACCATCCGAAGGTCTTACTCATATCCCTGGATGACACAGATCATTTCGGACATAAAGGTGACTATAAAGGCTATCTCGAAGCCATTGTTCAATTTGATCTATACCTCAAAGAGGTCTGGGATCTTATACAAACCGATCCTTTTTATAAAGATCATACCAATCTATTGATTACCACCGATCATGGTCGGGGGCAATTTCCATCGACCTGGCAAAGTCATGGTTTTTTACCCAGCCGGTCTGGTGAAATATGGTTTATGGAATATGGACCGGGTATCCCACCTTCCGGAGAAGCAAAATCATGCGTTCAGCAGTGGCAAGCCTCGTTGGCTTCCCGTATGGCAGGATATTGCAAAATTCCATTTATTCCGGGAAAATCAAATCAGGTATCGACGGGTCCACTGGGAGAATGGATTACGAGTATTAAACCTTAAAAGCATATAATTCCGAATTGAAATTACAATCGGGAGATTTCTCGTTCCGCGAGCGCAAACGCGAGGGTCATTCCTGCGCCTCCAAAACCATTGATGATGGTACAGTATGGA
Organism: Saprospiraceae bacterium; assembly: GCA_034439915.1. GTDB lineage: Bacteria > Bacteroidota > Bacteroidia > Chitinophagales > Saprospiraceae > JADJLQ01. The sequence goes on from JAWXBI010000210.1 coordinate 27,617, forward strand.
CTTATTTCCTCAATAAAATAAGGATGATCACCTGTAGATTTGAAATAACTCCCCTTCCAATAGGATGCTATATTTAAATCTGGTAACCGACAAAAGCCGGATAAATAATTCAGAATTTTTTCGTTGATGTCCTGACGAATGAATGGATCAGGATCGTCTCCGTATTGATGACTGTCACCAATCGTAACTTCTCCCGTTTGGTTTTGGGCGGCCATGACATGGATACCCAACTGGAGCAGATCACGGTGTTCGTCCTGCATTCTATTTTTTAAAATTTCCAGCGAAGGTAATCCGTTAAAAGCCGAATAATGGATCAATGTCAAACCGCCGCACAAGGATGGACCTAATTTGAACCTATCCGGCTGAATACCGGTCCGCATCATTTGTAACTGACAAGTCATACCTCCTGGCTTCAAAACCTCCGGAAACAAAAGGTCGATATCACTACCTGTGCATAGGAATATTTTGTCGGCTGTCCACGTTTGACCCGGACTAATGCAGGTTTGATCATGTATAGCTAAAACGGGAGTATTAAAATGGAAACTACAGTCAGGCTGAGCTTGCAGCCATTCGATCAATTTAGGAAGAGCTTCCCTGGGGTCAACCAACATATCTTCTCCACTGTACATGGCTCCGATGAGTTCATCACTTACTACACCTGATGATTTATCCACTACTTCGCTATAAGACAACCACTTTAAATTTCGTTGATCTTCATGGGCATCAATAAATTCATACAGAGCGTTTTGCTCATCGTTTTGATAAGCCAGATGAAGGGATCCATTTTGGTCAAGCTGAAAGTTTGCCTTTTCACTTAGATCAAGCCATATTTGGCGGGACTTCATTGCCAGTTCGTAATATTCGCCTTCCGGTTGACCCGTAGGCCAAATCATGCCAAAATTGCGAATGGAAGCTCCTTTAGGCCTTGTATTTTTTTCCAGTACCCGGACACGATATCCTTTATTGATTAAGGCATAGGTGGTCGCTACCCCAGCTATCCCTGAGCCTATGACTATTGCCTGCTTACGCATAAACTTTAAGTAATCGGGTATGTAAAAAAACCGAGTACAAAATCAATATTGTACCTCCAACGCTAAGTATATAAATCATTTGCAAATAAAATCCCGATGGAGAAACAGGAAGTACTACAAATTCTTTGATCAACAGGACCAGTATAGTGCCGGCATACCCAACTGAATCAAACATATACATGAGAAAGCCCGCATTGCCCCTGAATTGGATCATGGCGATGAGCCTGTCCATTACTATACAGTTGAAAGGAATATACCCGGCAAACACCCCCAGGCCAGTGGCTAAATACCAACTCAATCCGGACCAATAACCAGATTGGTAAAGCCAGGAAGAGATGAACAATAAACCAAAACCAAAAATCATTAATAGATGGGTATACCCAATAGCCTTAAAATGGTTCCTGATCAATACAAACCCAGCCAATACGGCTAAAAGAATCAGGCTAATCGACAATTCGATTCGTGAAATCAACCACATATCCTGTATCTGAAAGTCCTGAAACAATTCCAAAGAAAAATTGTCACGGTAATCTCTGAGAACAGTGTAAAATATATAGATAACCATTAAAGGCAGTAACAAATGGCTCCATTGGGTCCAAAATAGTTTTCTATCGTTTTGATTCATAGGTGATCTGGCCGTCCTGAGTTCCCGGTCTTTTTCATGGGGAGGCGATATCCGGTTCAACACGGTCAATAAGGCCAGAAAAGGAATAAAAAAGAAACCGCCGGTAACAAAAGGCATCCACGCCGGATTAATGCCAACATTCAAAAAATAACTCCCCATACTTTTCACCAGGCCGGAAGAAAAAATAAAACTGGTGGCCAGCAAAGTGGCCATCAAATCAGTGAGTTGTCTCCCTTCCAAATAACTAAAAACCACGCCCCATACCAGACCGAGGGGAATGCCGTTGAAGAACATCATGAATATAGCATAGGGCGGTGGTACCACTGCAAAAAGCAATAGAGAAAACCAAGCCAGACTTATAAGTTTGATCAGGAAAAAGAAACGAGCTTCCGGAGTAAGTTCGCTGATTACCCGGATACCCCAGACCTTACTCAGTGCGTATCCCAGCAATTGAGCGGTAATTAGCCAAATTTTATATGAAATCCCGAAGTATTCCAATGCATCAAAAGAAAGCATAGTAAAGGGTTTTCGGAATGCATACATGCTGCAATAGATCCCTACTGCTGCCAATGCTGCAATCCATTCCGGGACGTTGCCATTACTTCGCAACCAATTCATTGCCATGGTTCAATATGATGGGGACACTTTGCCGGAGATTGGCAACCAAATGGGTGTGAGGAAACGATTGCAATAATTCCATCGGAAAATTTGATGAACAAATTCCTATGTTTAATCCGCACGAGGAGCGCTTCCCTTCTAAAAGATCAGATGGGGTATCTCCGATTTTAGCAATAGTTTCCGGATCATTTACATGGGTCATTTTTTTTATCTTATCGATCATGAACGGAAAAGGCCTTCCTGCCTTGACCTGATCAGCAGATACCCTCGCATCGATGTATTCATTCCATCCCAGGCTATTGATGATACAATTCATGACATCCTCTCCAAATCCAGTATTGAGCGCTATAAGGATACCTGCCTGTTTCAGTTTTTTAAACGAATTCAACGCATAAGGAACCGGCTTGGAATGTTCCAAATAATAACCGATAGCCTCATTGTTGAAAAAACGCAGAATATCTTCCGTTTTAATTACCCCCAGGTTATTTTCCCGGACCTGGTCTATTATCGTTTGGATGGCTTTGCCTTTTTCAATCCCCATCACCTGATTGGCCTGGTCGGCAGTGATGTCAATATCAAAATTTGCAAAGGACTTTATAAATATTTTTTGAACGTAATTATTATCGTACACAGTAGTTCCGGCCATGTCAAAAATGGCCAGTTTGATTTTCTTTGCTTTCATTCACCGTGCTGGTTTGTGGAGCCAAAACTATTTTATTGATATATCCCCCAGGTATTGGATAGGTTAAGGATATATTATGTTTTGTATGAATGGGTCAGTTGGTCGAATGGCTGAGGTATGGTGTTACAAATTGCATCCAACTTTCTTTGAGACTACCCGTTAATATCCTGGGTATTTTGGCTTGTCCATTCATTTTTCCCCTTTCCTGTAACCATAGATAAAAAGTATTGACGGGTAAGATATCCACTGCGTTTTGATGGAGCAGGGCTTGACGCTGGATGGCATAATCGTCATTAACCTTTTTGAGAAAATGGTCAATGATTTGAGCCAGGACATAAGGATCGCCATGCGTATCCATGCCTAAATACCATCTGTGTCCGAAATGGGTTCCGGACTTTTCCCCAATCACACAAAATTCCTTTATTTTATAAGGATAACTCTGATTTACATGCTGGATAGCCGCTCGTATATTGCCTTCCGATAAATGTTCACCGGTGAGATTTAAATTTTGTTTGGTTCGGCCAATCATTTTGATTTTAGCTTGGTATTTATCGGTAAAACAAATGACATCACCCAATAAATAATGCCAGGCACCGGAAGTAGTACTGATCACCAGCGCATAGGGTATATTTTCCTGTACCTCTTCGATAGGCAAACATTCCGGAAACTCCGATTTCAAATTACCTTCATCATCAAACTGGTCATTATTAAATGGAATGAATTCAAAATAAATACCGTGTTGCAACATTAATTTCAAAGACCCGTCGATGGAACGGTCTTGAAAAGCAATAACTCCTTCCGTTGCAGAATATACATTCAGGTAAATTAAAGGATATTGGAGTGTCCTTTCAAACGATTCCCGATAAGGTTCAAAAAAAATGCCACTGTGGGAGAATAGAGTAAGGTTGGGCCAGATCTGATGAATATGGTCCAAACCATACTGTTCGATAATTTTTTCAAGAATCAACTGCACCCAGGCCACATTACCTACCAGAAAAGCAATATCCCAATCCAGAGCAGCACGTGCAATTGCCTGGATCCTGTCTTTCCAATCCGGAATTTCCAATATCTGTTGATCGGGTTTATACAAAGACCGCAACCAATATGGCCTGTTCTTCGCCATAATGCCGCTGCAATCTCCGTAAAAATGGATGCCTTCTTTAATTAATTTGGAGGATCCACCTACTAATAAAGCTTGTTTACCCAGCAATGATGGGGTTATTTCAGGATAAGCCCAGAGTGAGCTAAATAGCTTTTGAGCGCACCGGTTCCAGGCATTTAGACTTTCGTGTGTTATAGGTATATATTTACTGGATGATTGTACACTGCCGCTGGATACGCCGTAATAGGGAATGATGCCTGGCCAACTGACATCCGGTTCATCATTCCGTGATCTGTTCCACCAATTTTGAACCATGGATTCGTATGAATATATGGGTATCCAGGTCCGGAATTCTTTTCTGGGATCCTTCATACGCATCAAATCCCTGAAATCATATCTTCGACCAAAAGCAGTGTGGGCTGCAGATTTTAGTAGACGATGCAAGGTTTTGATTTGTTGTTGGTTTGAAGGTATTTGAATCAGTGGATGTTTGGGAGCCAGTTTTATACCAGTATGGAGAAGTTTACCTATTACGGACATGCCTTTTGATTTATTAAAGGCAAATTAAATTCAAAATTACCGGAGAGTCTGGGTAGGATACGTTATCCTATTGTAAAATTCAAAATGGTAATATCACAATAACTTAACACGAATTCCGAATTAATGATGTGGAATCGCCCTGGCCCGAAGCAGAAGTTCGGACTCCAATCGGTAGGATTGGACCTGACAATTCAAAGCGTCTCAACATGACGACCTTAAGCGTCGCTCAGTTAATCTCTTGCTAGTCTGGCCGGATTGTAGGAGTCGTCCGACTTGACATGGAATAAGAAAGAATGAGTTGTCCTTATTTAATTTAAATAATGGTTCTACTTTCCTAAAACCCGATTGAATTTCCCCCATCGACACACAATACCGTCCCGGTGATATACCCCGCTTCATCAGAAGCAAAAAATGCGGCCGCAGCCCCGATATCGGACACCTTGCCCATTTTTCCCATAGGAGTACGTCCCATAGCTTTTGCTTTTCGGGGAGGATCATCATTGAGTGCTTTGGCTGTCATGGCAGTCTCAATAAAACCCGGAGCTATACAATTGATCCTTATGCCATGCACAGAGAGTTCTGAGGCCATCGCACGGGTAAACCCTTCAATGGCTGTTTTAGAAGCCGAATAGGCAATGACCCTGGGTAATCCATATTGGGCAGCCATAGAGCTGATATTGATGATGGAGCCGCTGTGGTGGCGGAGCATATCTTTTACTACTTCGCGGGATATGGCAAATACAGAGCAAAGATTTGTGGTCAGCACTTTTTGAAATTCCTCATCGGTAACTTCAATAAAGTCTTTTTTCATATTGATACCCGCATTATTGACCAGGATATCTATCCGACCAAATTCGGCGACTATACTTTCAATTAAAGCCGGAATCGTTTTGAGGTCGGTAAGGTCACAGGTTTTATACTGTGCCAGTGGCCCAAGTCCGGACTGGGCTTGTTGCAATTTGTTTTCATCCCTGCCAACCAGGATGGTGGTAATCCCCTGTGCTACGAATTTCTCAGCAATACCGAATCCAATTCCTGAGCCCCCACCCGTGACGACCGCTATTTTTTTTATTTCTTCCATAATTGTTTATATCTGCTATTGAGTGAAAAGGCAAAAATAACATTCCAGTCAGCTTCGAACAGATGAATTTCTGACCAGGAGTTCGTGGTCTAATAGGATGATCTTGGTTTTTTGCATAAGCTGGGAACCGTTCAGGTGGCTGATGAGCTGCATGACCGCCAGTTCCCCCATTTCATAACCCGGATAGTTTATGGTGGTCAGGTTGGGTTCAACCACAATGGAGACGGGGTCATTATTAAATCCAACCATGGCAATGTCTTCCGGAATTCGGATCCCGGCTTGTTTAAGTTGAAGGAGGCAACTTACGGCACAACTGTCGTTTGCAACAAATATGCTATCGGGCTTATCGTGCAAGGTTAGGATCTGGTTGGCAGTCTCCTTACCAAATTCAATACTCAGGTTTCCTTTAAAAATCAGGTTTTCATAGAGCGGTATTTGATATTCGTTCAGTGCTTCCTCGAATCCCTGCATACGGTCAATATATACATTCCGGGTGGTATCAGCAGTGATATGGGCTATTCGGCGGCATCCTTGCTGGATAAGATGAACGGTGGCATCATATCCTGCTTTTTTATTGTCCAGCAGTATACTGATAAATGCGGGTTGTTCTTCGGTACGGTCAAAAAAGATCAACGGGATTTTTTTTTCTTTGAACGGTTTAAAATGGTCCAGGTTTTGGGTTTCATAGGCCAGGGATACTAATAATCCATCCACCCGGTTGTTGAACATGATCCGGGCGCTGTTGACTTCTTTTTCATACGATTCTGCAGATTGGGAAATGATGAGATTGTATCCTGCTTTATTCGCTACCGATTCCATACCGGAAATTGCTGTCGACATAAAATGACTATTGAGCCTCGGGATAATCACCCCTATGGTATTGGTCCTTCGGGTACGCAGGTTTTTAGCAAAATGATTGGTACGGTAACCCATCTTTTGCGCCAGGTCGGTGATTATTTTCTTGGTTTTGGCGTTTACGACAGGGTCGTCTTTTAAGGCCCGGCTGATCGTCGCAATCGAAAGGTTGAGGTTTTCCGCGAGGTCATAAATAGTGATTTCTTTTTCGTGATCCATCATTCCCGCTTATCAATAGCAAACCAAAGCTAAAAAAACTC
>JAWXBI010000211.1:0-32941 GCA_034439915.1 Saprospiraceae bacterium
CCACGGTTTTCATTAAATACAAGAAATAAACCGGTATTGGATTGCTGCAACCACCCCAACCGGATATTCATCGACCACTTGTCCAGGACATCATTAAACTGGACCAGGCTCTGCAAATAAATTCGAGGAGTAAAAGAATAAGAGATCCGCGATCGGAATATGTTGGTATTAAAATCACCATACGGTAATTTAACGATATTGACATTATACCCCCATTCCGAAGTAAAATTATCACCTAATCGAAGATTCATTGCGCTGGTGGTGCTGAATCGGTTTCCTCCAAAAAAACCGCCAATATTACTCCTTATATTGACTGAAATTTTATTGCTGGTATTGCTCATCACCACCAATTGTACCTCTTCATGATTATAAGTGCCGGGCGGGACTATTACCCCGGAAGAAATTTCAAATGGCGTAAAAACCCCTTCTGTCGTCAGATTTACCCCAGTATGGATTTCCAATCCATTTTCCCATTCCCAGTGATTGTCAAAATGCAGAAAACTAGTCTCCAGTTTTTTATTATCGTAATTCCAGAAACTGCGGTAAGAGATATGGGGCCTTAATTCCAGCAGCCCGAATTTACCTTTCATCCGCCAATGGTATAAAACGATTGCTTCCGGTTTTCGGAAACTATTTCGAAATAAAAACCCCATTTCAGGGTTAAATCCGCTGCCGAGTTCACTATATCCGGCGACCACATTGATTTTGTTCCATTCATAATTATAAAGCAGTTTGAACGAATGATCATTGTCCTTAATTCCATTGGTCGAGGTTTTGGCGACAAAACCTGAAATCTGGGCTTTATTGCCAATCCCTAATTTGCCATCAAGGGAGAAAGTACGGTTATAATGATCCTCTCCCGGGCCCATGCCTTGTTTATTCATATAGGTTCCACCCAAAGTAGTCCTCCTGGCTATTTCATGGTTAAACCGGGCTATGGAATAATTCGTTTTAACAATGCCGGTGCCGTCTACATCATCTGTAAACATAGAAAGTAAGCCGAGGTTAGTATGGTTGATTTTTCCGGACAATCTGGCACCTCCAATTATCGGGACCTGGATCCCTCCATCACCGATCCCAATGCGCCGGCTAAAAAATAAATCCACCTCACCGGGGCTTCCCACTCCAAATTGTCCGGCATTTTCAAGAAAAAAAGGTCTTTTTTCGGGAAAAAACAGGTTAAAACGGTCCAGGTTGACTTGCTGATCGTCTACTTCCACCTGGGCAAAATCGGTATTATAGGTCAGGTCCAGGGTCAGGCTCGGTGTAATACTGTATTTGATGTCGCCACCTACATTGGCTTTCCGAGTGGTTTTTTTTGGATTGACCAGGTTGTTGCTGGTAACATTGCCCAGTACATAAGGGATAAATTTGAGATTGCCTGGAGTTTGCAGGTCAAGACCAGTTAGCGTTCCTTCAAAGGATAACCGATGCAGGTTAAATTCTACCGGAATGGGTGACCAATAAGCAGCTTCATTGTTCTTTTGAATATTGCGTTGAAAATTAACCCCCCATACCTGTTCTTTGCCACTCATATACCTCAAGGTCCTGAAAGGGATGGCAAACTCAGCCATCCACCCCACCTCGTTGACTTTTGTTTTTACAGTCCAGGAAGCATCCCAATTAAGGTTGATTCCGCCAATTCTTCCTCCTTGCTGACGGTTGGCATTATTGGTGGTTTGACCTTCGTTATCGACTTGAGCATCGTATTCAATCCCTGCCGGATTGGTGCCGAATACAAAGCCGTTCTGACCATCTTTGTAAGTATCCAGGATAAATAAAAAAGCATCGGTGGCATCCAGCAAAGCATCCCGTCGGGAGTCGGAAATAATAATTTTATCCGGGGTCAGGTCATGGCAGACGGCAGACACATAAAAATTGTCTTTATCATAAGCGATCCGGATTTCCGTACGTTCAGTGCTGACAGATCCTATATTGGGTTGGGTCTGGATCATTTCTGTAAATGCAGGTATAGTTTTCCAGAGCGAATCTGCCAGGATTTCCCCATCGATATCGGGGCCTTTTTCAACCCGGTATGCTTTGGTAGTAGGCCGGCTGTTATTGTAAGGTGTGGTTAAGTTTTGAGCCCGGGCTTCAGGATAAAATAGAATTAATAATAGAACTATAATTATGAGTCTACCAGTAGGTTCCATAAAGCACTTAAATAAAGGAGTCTTAAAAATTACTTCGTCCTTAAATCTATCCCAAATTTAAGGAATCGATTGCAAAGGTAGACACTGGAATAATCTTTTTATAGCTAAGGTAAAAAAGCGACCTTGTGATACCTCTGCAGGGATTACTTCACCAAAATATTAGCCAATACCGGATAATGATCAGAATAATTGACCCGCTTAATGTCCAGGTTGGATATCATAATTTGTTTGGAAGTCAATATATTATCAATGTGCAGGAAAGGCAGTTTACCCGCATAGGTAGAGGCCAGGCCATTGCCTTTTTTGATAAAAGCATCATCCAGGTTGGAATGGAGCACGCGATACACATAAGAAGCCGGAATATCATTAAAATCACCGGCCAGCACGACCCGATAAGGAGATTGATTCATATGTTTTTTTAATTCGATAGCCTGGTTGACCCTTAAGTGCAGAGACTTCCTATATTTCTGCATCACCCGTTTTATTTTATTCCAGGTGCTTTTATCCGGCAGATCGCGGGTTTGCATCAGTTGTTCGGTTTGGTCGGATATTTTATTGGATACCAGATGTACGTTGTAAATCCGGATAGTATCCCGTTTATTATTTTGTTGCAATTGAATGTCGGCCCAGGTACAACCATTGCCAGGCGCTTTGCTCAACAATTCACCCTGACGAAGGATAGGATACTTTGAAAATACCGGCCAAAAATTTGATCTGGAAGAGTTGGTATGATAATATCGGTTTTCCAGGGAGTCTTTTATCCGGAACAAAGGCGAATTGGGGTGCCATTCCTGAAAACATAGAATATCGGGCCCCAGGTCAGTATAAAAAGTCCATAGTGGTTTTTTATTTCCTGTAAGGCTCGAACCAATATTGTGCGTCAGGATTTTCAAATTTCCCTGACTGGAAGGAATTGAAAAATTAATGAATGTTTTCCTGAATAAATTAATACAGATGATCAATATTAAAACCATCAACCAGGCACGATGCCTTTTCAATAAGAGGCCCAGTGCGGCGATTAAAAGACAAACAATATATAAATACGGAAAAAACAAACCCATAAAAGCTGCGGGCCAAAACTTCCTGGGGTCAATATGCGGCGACCACCAACTCAGGAGTAATAAAAAACCGGCAAGGATTGCACTTAAAGTACCTGCTTTACGAATCATCTTGCCCAAGTATGCCGCATTAAATTTATTTATTTGCCCGCCTGATCCAGTGTCTTTCGTTCTTCTGAAGTCAGGCTGCCAATACCTTTAACTCTTATTTTATCAAGGATACGATCTATTTCATTTTCTGTAAAAGGAGTTTCAACCGATTTTCCACCACTTGCCGAGGGTTGTCCGGTCTGCGTCTTGGGCTCACTGGTTTTATCAGAAGTCACCCGGACTGTTTTCCGCATAGGGATAATCCTGGCCGGTGATCGTTTAAAATTCCAGTCCGGCAATGAATACCCGTTTCGCAGCCACCATATAAATAAGACTCCTCCCAACGCACCACCCAGATGCCCGATATGCCCACCGGTATTGCTGTTTTCTGCCAGGCCGACCAGGTCGAGAAGGACAACAACCATAGCGATGTATTTCAACTTAACAGGACCCAATAAAAGCAAATGCATCAAATAATCCGGAGCTATAATCGTGGCTGCCAGGATAAATCCCATGACAGCTGCTGATGCCCCATAAGCCACAACGGCGGCGGAGGGATAAGCAAAAAGTCTGGAAAAGATATAAATGGCCAGGGCACCGACGAATCCGGAAAACAGGTATAAGGGAAGTATGGCCTTGTTGCCAATAAGGTCTCCGACAATATTGCCAAACCAATACAACATCAGCATATTCCAGATTAGGTGCCAGACCCCGACATGAAGAAACATATGGGTGACCAGGATCCACGGGTGTTTTAATAAATAAAGTGTATCGGAATGAAAAGAAAGCATTTCCGTAAATGAAAAAAAGCTGGAATGCCCGGCCCCATAAGCAATATTAAAACCGATACGAACAAACAGGACTACAATAAATACAATAACGTTAATCAGCATGAGCTGGTTAAGCCGGGTACCCCTGCTCAACTGATTTTTTATATCCTGCCAGATCGAATCAAACATCTATTTTCTGAATTTGCGCCAATACACGATAATAAGAAATCCAAATAAAGCACCACCCAGGTGGGCAAAGTGGGCTATTTGCGTCTGAGCTCCTTGGGCTACCATGACCAATTCCAACACAATAGCAAAGATGACCAGGTAAATAGCCTTCATAGGGATAGGGGGAAATAATAACATCAGCTGCTGATTTGGGAAATACATGCCATAGGCTACCAATATTCCGAATAAAGCCCCTGAGGCACCGACCACAGAACCGGATTGTTGCAAATACATGGAATATTGAAAAGCATCCAATCCACTGATTTCGATATACCAAAACAATAGATGAACCAGAATGGCGCCAACCCCACAAAAAAGATAAAAAAACAGAAATCGTTTGCTCCCCCACAAGGCTTCAAGCATAGGTCCAAATGTGGCCAGCATAAACATGTTAAAAAACAAATGGGACAGATTGCCATGCATAAACATATGCGTGACGATCTGATAAGGCCGGAAGGAAACAGAGCCTGGGTAATAAAGAGCCAAATCCGGAAAATATTGATATAATGGGAGTCGACTGATTAAGAAAAGGATACCATTAATGATCAACAACTGTTTGACTACATCAGTCAATCTAAGCATGGCGTAAAATTAGTTGAAATTTTGTAGATAAGGCTCCCAAACCCGACAGACCATTTCAGCATATCGACCAGTGAATCTGATTATTATTTGTTAAAATATTATCGGAGCTTGGGCGGCCGGTGACTTTTTATAGGCCCGTTACATATCTGGGTACAATATGGGCTCCTAAAACACGTAAATTAAATTTATTAACTTTTAATAAAACAAACTATGGCTTCAAAATATGCTTTATGTATCGGCATCAATAATTATCCAGGCACCGATAGCGATCTGGCGGGCTGTGTCAACGACGCCAATGACTGGACAGCCTTGCTCACCTCTCTGGGATTTGTAACCAAAAAACTCCTCGACAGACAAGCCACAAGAGCTAATATCCTTTCGGAAATGACAAATATGGTGTCACAGGCCCAAAAAGGGGACTCCATCATTTTTCAATATTCGGGCCATGGGACCTATATTCCGGACGTGGATGGAGATGAAGCCGACCAGACCGATGAATGTCTTTGTCCTTTTGACCTCAGGACCAAAGGAGTGATCACGGACGATCAATTATATGAGTTGTTCAACAAAAAGGCAACCGGTGTGCGTTTGGTGATGATCTCCGACAGTTGTCATTCCGGTACAGTGACCCGATTTGCTCCGAATGCATCTGCAAAAAATAAAAAGGAACAAAAGACCAGGGTTAAATTCCTGCCCCCGGCCAGCTTTTTATCCCTACAACAACTCGCCAAATTTGGCATTTCCAGATCAATCCGAAGATCCTCCCCTCCCGGTCGGTACGGGGGATTGTTGTTATCGGGTTGCCAGGATGTAGAATATAGTTATGACGCCTATTTTCAGGGCCGGCCCAATGGTGCGTTTACCTATGCCGCCCTGGCAACTTTTAAGAAACTAAAACCAGGATCCAGTTATAAAGACTGGCATACGGCTATCCGAAAAGCCTTGCCGACTGCTCAATATCCCCAATCCCCCAATTTGTTTGGTTCGGCGACCATGAAAAAATGGAAAGCATTGCAATAAAAAACTAAAATTCAATCCAACCCATACCATAATTTTTAGCCCATGTCATCCCGGTATTCCCGATTACCCTCTATGGAAAATAATTTTTTCATCCAGGAAGCGGCGCGATTAGAGCCTTTTGATTACAACAAAGATCAGGAACGGGTACAGGGGTATTTTTATTCACCGCTCACGAGTCAATTTTATTATTCGGAAGCTCAAACCAAGAAAAGAATAGTACTCCATTTTACGGCAGGTAACCTGCAAAGTGATATGAGACAATTGACTCAGACCAATTATCATGTGTCAGTTTCCTTTGTGATCGCCCGGGACGGCAAAATATATCAGTTGTTTTTTTCCAAATACTGGTCCCATCATTTGGGGATGACTTCAGGTAACCCCGGTAAAATCTATGACAAACAATCTATTGGTATAGAATTGAGCAATTATGGTTGGCTCAAACCGGTAGGCCAGGATCTGGAAACCATTTATTCCCGTCAGCTTAATTCATCCGGGATTCCAAACCCGGTGGATGTTTATTGCAACCGCAATGTTGCTGAAGCATATACTCCGCTTGCCGCACCCTATCGTGAACAGTCATTTTACGCTTCGTTTACCCCTGCACAAATGGAAAGTTTGATTGTATTGGTGCGTTACCTCTGCGCTTTATACCGTATTCCGCCTGATTTTTTATCCATGGACAAAAGATTTTTAATGTCCAAACCTAATATGGACTTCATGGGGATCGTCAGCCATGTCAATTTCAGAGACAGCGGTAAATGGGATATCGGGCCGGCCTTAGATTGGAATACACTGATCGACGGGGTGCAGGCCAATCGTTTTGTTCCGGTCATTCATCCCATTGCCTCTACACGGAGTAAACTTAAAACCCAATCGGAATCAGAGTTTATACAAGGAAAAACAATGGGTTCAAAATACAACAGCCGGAAAAAAACTACCATTCGTTCGTATGATCCGTTTGATTGGGAAAACTGAAAAGAACCGATTCGAACCGAATAATTCCGAAATAATCGGGATCGATTTTTTTTATAACCCAACAGTATATTAACAAGTAATTTTAAGACAATGCCGATTTTGGCAGCTCAATAATATTTTAGACGCCTTGCTTGCAGGGGAGGTGCCTTAACAATAGGCTATCATATATGGGAAATAATTTGATTACGATTTCGCTAGACATTATGGGTGGCACGCCGGTGTTTGCAGGTTCACGTGTACCCGTGCAAACTGTTTTCGAGTACCTGGAAGCGGACGATACCATTGACGACTTCCTGGTTGGATTCCCGAAGTGACTCGTGAGCAAGCAGTGGCAGTGCTGGAATCAGCCAAAATCAGCGTACTCAAAGAAGTTTAGTGAAGGTCTTGCTCGATGAATGTGTTGACCAACGACTGTCGCAAGACTTGTTGGGCACCAAGTGAGTACAGTCGAACAGATGGGCTGGAAATCCAAGCAGAATGGTGAACTGATTGCTTTAGCGGCCAAGGAATTTGAGGTTTTTGTCACAACTGATCGCAACTTGTCGTTTCAACAGAATGTAAAGCGCTTCAACATCTCAATTGCAGTCATTGTCGCAAACACAAACCGCCTTATCGACATTCGACCAATCGTGCCAGCATTGTTGAAAATATTGCCATTCCTGAAGAAAGGTGAAATTCGTGAAGTCAGTGTCTAGAAATCACTTGTTTAGGAAACTGGCTTGGTCGAAAGAATTAATTGAGACTATGGTATTTCATCCTTTAAGATTTTTTAATTATTCTGTATATTAGTCTTAAGGCCGATATTGGTAGTAGAATAGATATTGGGCGTTCCCTTGCAAAACAGCGTTGGGTATTTGAGGTAAAAAGTTATGGCTGATAAAAAATTCCATCTTCAAGAACAAGAAATTCCAGAAGGATATATGATTTTTGAGGAACGCCTCGAAGTAGCAGGAATTCAATTTCAAAAAAATGCCGCTATGTCTTTTTCGCAAAATACCGAAGGTTGCTGGCTAGAACTTGAGCAAGAAGAAGATAACAAATACGACAAGAATGCAATAAAAGTAATCGGGTGTCGTAAAGCGTTTTTAGGGAATAAGCGTTACTTCATTGGATATGTTCCAAAAGAAATATCACAACTTATTATTGAAGGTGGTTATTTAGAAATTGTAAAGCCCCGTCTGCTAAAAACATATGTCAGTGAAAATGATTTTGTTGAAATATTGTTTCAGTTATTGGGTCCCATTGAGAAAAAGTATCATTTCAAGCAAACTGAAAGGGTAAAAGGAAAGCATTTTACGGATTATGTTGATAGAGTAAAGCAATTAATGGAAGAAAAAAATTACCCAGAGGCTATTGAACCGCTTCTAAAATTGGTAAATGAAACCGAAAAAGAAGCGAAGAAAAAAGGTCTTGGGGTAGCCCCTTGGTATTATGAGCAATTGGCAGTTATTTACCGTAAAGAAAAGCGATACAATGAAGAAGTCGAGATTTTAGAAAGATTTGAAAAACAGCCGAAGTCGCCAGGGTCACTACCTAAAGTTTTGGCGGAGCGTCTTATTAAGGCAAGAGAGTTGCTAAATAAATAAAAACGCCCAACAAAACGTGCACCTAACGTGTGGGATTCTGCGGCATTTTCGAGCATTTCGAATCATAAACAAAATCACAAAAGAAATAATTATAATGAGAGCTCCAATTCCACCTGACCTAAACCAAATGATTGATGTACCCTCAACACCGCACTAAATCGGATAAGTGAGGAAAAATACTATGGCAAAAGAAATATTCCCCTCATTCTACGAATGCGACTGTGGCTATCAATCCCATTTCTTTGAAAAGACCTCTTAATAATTCACCCGGAGGCACAGAGGTTGGTTTAGCTTCAAAATCAGTTGGCAATTTTTTTACTGCCATTTTGTATAATAATGAAATATATATTTGTGGTAAAAGCAATATTGGCAGTAGTTCTATACACTTCAAATTCGTCTTATCAATGAAAAGTGAAAACCAGAGGATTCTTTGTGACATTGCCCACTGTGCATTCGAGGTGATCAGTAGGCTTTTGTCACGCGATCAGCTAATCGCTCGTGGGCTGCGGTCGACCGAAACCGGTTCTCGCCAGATTTACCGCGAGGAGTGCATTACCGTCGAAATGGCCACCGAACTCCTGGAACGCTTTCCCAACCACGTGGAAATCACCTTATTCACACCTCCGGAAGAGAAGCGCACTGGTGCGGACTGGTACTGGCGCTTCGAGAAGGCGGGAAGAGCAATCCATGCTCGCGTCCAGGCCAAGCGGGTACAACGAACGGAGTTTGGCCAAGCCGACGATCGCGGGTTCGTTGACCTCGACTTACCGCAGTTGGCCCAACTTGGAAATGCGACGAGACACGTGCCAGAGCTCGCGGGTCTGCAGGTTTGGCTGGCGACATACGCACGATTCGACGCCACTCCTCCATGCGGAAAGAGGGATTTGAAATCTTGTAGCTCGCACGGACACCGGGACGTTTGTGCTGATCACGGGCCATCGCTTTGGATCGCGGATGCGCGCGAGATCCGGCAATCCATGCCCTCACGCGTCCCAATACGAGAGATCATCGAAAAGTCGTTGCGCTTAGATTGCCTGCTCCCATGCAGCGACCGTTCAGGCGAGGACGATGGGCCTGCGTCCAAGAGGTTTGTACTTAGTGGGGATCTCCCGACGTATCAAGAGTGTTTAGAGAGTATTGAGCGTGACGCACTGCTGCGCAAAGAGTTTGAGGGTGCTTTGCGGATTATCGCTTGATGGCACTCTTTCTTTCATTGTACTTAGATGACCTGATCACAGAAACGGTTGACAGGATATTAACTTCCGGAGGTTTGAATGGGCGCACGACAAATTGCACATATTGCCAAAGCCCTACCGAATAAATTCAGTCGCACGAACCTAACCTTAGTGCAATCTGTCGTGCGCCCGTTTGAATTCTTTTTTGGATGATAATAATTAAATTGGAATTTTATTAACTCATGCTTCATTTTATTAATTACCATTCAGCGTATTAAATTGTAATTTTGAAGTAGTGCCTATTTAGGAAAGCGATTAGTTAATATACTTTCTCAGCCCATGGTTTGTTAAGCAGGCAGAAAGAAGGGGGAACTAAAAAAAGCTCAAAATGGTAAATGAATTTACTGCAATTATTGAAAAGGAAGGGGATTGGTTTATTGCCTATTGTCCGGAAATTCCGGGAGCTAATGGTCAGGGCCATACTAAAGACGCAGCCAGGGAAAACCTGGCAAAGGCCATCCAGTTGATTCTCGATGATCGCCGGAGCGATGGTCTCCGTGGCGTTCCTGCAGGAGCAATTCTGGAAGCGGTTATTCTAAAGTGAGGATTTGAAACGGGGTAGTTTACTTCGACACCTTCGATTACATGGTTGCATTCTCAAACGTGAAGACAAGGAACACTCTCTTTGGATAAATCCGAAAACCGGAGCCTTTGAAGCAGTTCCACGCCATACAGAAATTGCAAACCTGCTTGTCCGAAAAATTTGCAGAAGTCTGTCTATCATTGAAGTCGGCAAAACTCCACCTAAAGGATAACATCTTGGATTAATTGAATAGTATACGATTTTATACAGCAAGGGGGTTATTAGTGATTTTTTTATTTCAATTTTTGGGTGGTCTGGATAATACGCTTTACATTGGTGTAATGCCGATATTGGCAGTAGAATAGATGTTAGCCTGTCCCATTCGATGAATCCAATGGGCAGAATGGAATAAGACATATGGCCAAACCCAAGGGATCAGGCTTCTTTGCCACGTTCTGCGGAGTTATCTTCGCGTGTGCGTTCGTTGGCTCGTTCTTCATCGACGTACAACAGCTCACGCCAGAGCGCATCATGAGGACGTGGTTCCTCTTCATTGCGGCGATCTTGATTGGATGGGGGTGGAATCGCATCCGAACAGGTAGTCAGGAATGGACGGTTGGCCAGGATACAATCAATTTTGTCATTAGTCTTGTTGGTGCAACGATTGCATTACTAGCTTTTCTGAAGGGCTCTGGATGAGAGCGGCAGTCGTGTTCAACACTTAAAATTTTAATTGCAAATTGTATTAAAATTACTATGCCAAAAGAAATCTTCCCCTCATCCTACGAATGCGACTGTGGCCATCAATCCCATTTCTCCGAAAACACAATCCGGGAAATGAAGGCAATGAGTGCAAAAAGGTATAAAAAAAATGTATCTCAGCGACTCTGAAGATGAAGAACACACGATTGTCTTTTACCATGGGAAAATGATAGATATTATATGTCCTAAACAAAATAAACCGTAGATACAGTAATCGTAAAAAATCATGAATAAAACATCAACCTCCCTGGCCGTCTTTGGCGCCTATCTTATTGGAATGGGTGCCGGACTGGTTTTTGTGCCCAACACCTTACTCGGAATGTTGAACATGCCACCCACTAATGAAATCTGGATTCACGTGCTGGGGGTCGTGGCCCTGGTCCTGGCCTATTATTACATCCTGGCTGCACGGGCAAATCTGCGTGTTTTCGCTTCATGGACTGTTCAGGCAAGAATAGTTGTTTTTTTGTTTTTTACAGGCTTTGTACTGGCAGGCTGGGTTGGTCCGATCCTGATCGCTTTGGGCGCTGTAGATCTGATTGGAGCATTATGGACAGGTTGGGCATTGCGGAAAGAAAATTAACTGTAGCGAAAGCAAGTTTTTGCAACGGATCGATCCATATAGTTATCGGGATTATTTCAAAGGTCATTCGACCAAATAAATTTGGTTGTACCCTACTTACAGACTCGCCATGTCAATCACAAACCGGTACCGCACATCCCCTTTGATCATCCGGTCATAAGCTTCATCTATTTTTTGAATCGGGATGACTTCAATGTCAGATACGATTTGGTGTTCTGCACAAAAATCCAACATTTCCTGGGTCTCATCCGTACCACCTATCATCGATCCAATAATACTTCGTCTGTTTTTAATCATTGCAAAGGGGTCCAGGGTTGGATTTTCCGGGGGAAGGCCCACAATCAACATTTTGCCGTTGAGCGCCAGGAGATCGAGGTAGGTTTTATAATCATGCCGGGCGGAAATACAATTTAATACCACATCAAATTGGGAATGATGTTTTTTTAATTCATCCGGATCACTCGATAAAATAAAATGATGGGCACCTAATCTTTTGGCGTCCGCTTCTTTGGCAGGAGTGTGACTGAGCAAGGTGACTTCAGCCCCAAATGCCACTGCAAATTTTACCCCCATATGACCCAGTCCCCCTAAACCGGCAACTGCTACCCGGGTACCCTTCTTTACACCTGCATACTTCAGCGGTGAATAGGTGGTGATACCAGCACATAACAAGGGTGCTATTGCCGCCCTATCCAATTGATCGGAAATAGAATACACAAACCTTTCGTCCGTCACGATATGACTGGAATAACCACCCCGGGTATACCCCGATCCATCCCGTGCCTGGGCATTGTAGGTGCCGGTAGGACTTTCATCACAATATTGTTCCATATGCCCTTTACAACTTTCACAAACCCGGCAAGAATCTACGATTACACCGACAGCTGCAAGGTCCCCTGGTTTAAATTTAGTCACCGAGTTGCCAACTTCTTTTACCACCCCTACAATCTCATGTCCGGGCACCAATGGGAAATGAGTGTTTTCCCATTCACCTCGTGCACGATGTAAATCACTGTGACAAACCCCACAGTATTGAATTTCTATATGTACATCATGAGGCCCTGGTGCTCTGCGATTAAAATCAAAAGGGCGCAGGGGTTGGTCAGGAAGATATGCCGCATAAGATTTGGTAGGTATCATATTGGAAAATTAGAATTGTTTTATTAGTCAGTCATCAGTCATCAGTCATCAGTCATCAGTCATCCGTTGTCCGTTGTCCGTTGTCAGTTGTCAGTCATCCGTTGTCAGTCATCAGTCATCAGTCATCAGTTGTCAGTTGTCAGTTGAAATGGGTCAGTGACTGAAAGCTGATACCTGTAAGCTGATACTTCATTCTGGCATTATTACATCCTCACCCCAAATATATTTATTAAACCATTGCCAGTTATGCCAGATCGCTGCCAGCCGTTCTTTTGGTTTGGTGATGCCGTGACCAAACCCTTTGTATACGATGAGTTTGGAAGGGACTTTGCGGTCTTGTAGTCCCCGATACAATTCATATGCATTGGGTATGGGTACCCTTTTGTCAAATTCACCATGTTGGATCAATGTCGGAGTGGCTGCTTTGTTGATATTATTGATCGGCGAGGTTTTCAGGTAAATCGCCGGATCACTCCAGGGTGTGGCTTGCAGGTATTGACGGGTAAATGGAGTGATGTCGGTATTGACATAATAAGTCATCCAATTGGAAATTCCTGCACCGACCGAAATGGCTTTGAAGGCATTGGTATTGGTGGTTAAAAAAGCAGAAATATACCCCCCCTGGCTCCAACCCATACAACCCATTTTCGTAGTATCCACTATTCCCATTTTTTTAACATGGTCCACCCCACTCATCACATCCCACATATCGCCGATGCCCAGGTTGCGCACATTTAATGCCCTGAATTTTTCACCATATCCTGCAGATCCCCGGTAATTAACCCTTAATACCATGGCTCCTTTTTCACACCATTGTATCACAGGATATACATAAGACGGAGTGGGCTCTGGCCGGTCTACGCCGGTCGGTCCGCCATGGATCAGGCAAAGCAGGGGATATTTTTTATTAGCCTGAAAATCGCGTGGTTTGATCAGGACTCCTTCTATTTCAATACCATCTTTGCTTTTCCATCGGATAACTTCATTGGTCGGAGTATTCCAGTTTTTAATCTGATGGGTAAACTGGGTGAGCTGCTGGTACTCACCGCCGGCTGGAAGGTACGATACCTCACTTAACCCATCGTATTTTCTGGCAGAAATGACATGGGCCCCGCCATCTTTGCTGAAACTGGCCCCATTGAATACATCATAAGGCATTGCTGTCTTGGTCCAGGTACGTTTAACCGGATCCATCAAATACAAGTTAGAGGTGGTCTTTTGGTTGGCGGAAAACCATATACCCTGGAGCGTCCAGTCAATGAAAAATTTATTTTCATCAAAGCCAGTACCGATTTCATTGCTTTTTGCCGTGGCCAGATCATACATAAACATTCGGTTGTTTTTATAAAAATGGGACAAGGTATCTTCTACCGAGCTGGTGTACACCAGCTGTTTACTATCCGGTGACCATCCTTGCACAAGATCAGAGGAAGGGTTTCTTATGATGGTTTCAGAGGCCTTTGAATCTACCTTGTACAAAACGATATCGGCACGGATCCCGCTATTAATTAAAGGATCGGGCATCCGGGTGTACGCAATATATTGCCCGTCGGGTGACCAGCGATAATCGCCAACGGTAAAAGGACCTTCCGTAATGGCTGCGGATTTAGGCAGGGAATAACAGGGAGTTTTGACATTAGAAAGTGAATCCGCATAACAGGGATACAACCCGGCCAATTCAATGGAGTCCAGGTTAAAAGGGATCATCCATAAATGATTCATCCGGTATTCTTGTCCTTCCGTACCAAAAACTCCATATCGTTCTTTTATGCTTTTATCTTTTTTAGATTCCGGGTTGGTTTTGCTAAAAAGTATCTGACGGCCATCCGGGCTCCAGGAAAAACTGTTAACGCCTTCGGGTTCGTTGGTTATCGATATTGATTCACCTCCTGCAACGGCCAACAGGTGGATTTGGTTTTTGTTACCTCGGTCGGCCAAAAAACCTATCCATTTACTATCCGGGCTCCACTGTGCTCCCGAACTACTTCCCTTCTGGGTCCTGGTCAATTGAAAAGGGGTTTGTCCATTTTTGGATAACCAATATTCCGAGTCGTAACTGTTTTCTTTCCAATCCGTACTGGTGGTAGCGAATAAAACAGATTGACCATCGGGTGAAATGGAAACGGAGCCACTTTGTTTAAGGCTGATCCATTGCTCAAAAGAGATGGAAGCTTGTTGGGCCAGTGAATAGAAAGGAAGGCCTAATAAAAGCCAGAGGATTGATTTCATGTTATAATGATAGATAAAATATTTTAAGTTAAGGTTTACGTATGCTCGATTGCAGCCTGTTTTTTTATCAAATGGAAAAATAACTCCGTGCCTTGTCTGGAGACAAAGGAATTGTAACACCGTTCGAGTTTATGAATGTCAAATTTGTCTTTAAATAGTCTGATATATTCCTGTAAGCTGCCACCGAAAGGTGGACCGGGTGAATCAAAATCCCTGTCAAATAATACGCCGGCGAGGTGACCCCCTGGTGTCAGCAGTTCATACATTTTATCCGCATAGGATTCCCTTAAACGGGGGTCACAGGCACAAAAAAAAGTTTGTTCTAGAATTAAATCATACTGTCCCTGATGATTAAAAAAATTTTCTTCAACCACTTTTACACCGGGATACCCGGCAAATTGTATATGTAGTTGACGGATCAGACTGGGTGCCAGATCCAAAATGCAGATAGATTGGAATTGTTGCTTTACAAGGTAGGTGGCTTCATGAGAATACCCACCGCCGGGAATGAGTATACGGGCAGCTTTGTCTTCCCATTGATCTATAAAAGCCTTAAGGGGTGGTGATACCTGGCCGAGGTCCCACCGGGTTAATTGATTGTTATATAATTCATCCCAAAAATCCGGATCTGTGGATTGTATGGATTGATCTGGTACTATTTTATCCATCCTTTTAAGTTATTTTTCCTTATGCAAACAAATGTACGTGTTGCCAGCTTTAATTCTGTCATTCAGCGTACATTGGCTGGCAGTAGTATTCAACAAGGTCAAATCACTCGATGGTATCCGGAGGCTTGCTTAATAGAGGAATTATATTAAGCGGTAAACTCAAACGTTTATTGCTGTTCCTTGTATTGCCTTATGTTGTCTTTTCCCAGGTGGATAAAAAAGCCACCAAAGAGACCAAACTGCTCTACCAAAATTTATTTAACCTGAGTCAAAAAGGGGTGATGTTTGGCCACCAGGATGCTTTGGCTTATGGCCTAAATGCAGACCTTACCCGTTGGATTGGCGGGATCCATAAATCGGATGTCAAAACACTAACAGGAGAACATCCGGGGGTGGTAGGTCATGACCTGGGACACCTGGAACTGGATAAACCGCAAAACCTAGATGAAGTCCCATTTAATACTATGCGGCAGTCGATCCAGGCTGTTTATACTTACGGGGGAGTCAATACATTGAGCTGGCATCCCAACAATCCACTCGATTTATCTAAAACCACCTGGGATAAGATGGACTTTACCATCCGGAGGATACTGGAGGATAAAAAAAATCTCAAATCCTATAAAAAAACGTTAACCAAACTGGCGGATTTTTTTAAAAGCCTAAGGGGGCCGGACAACGAATTGATTCCGGTAATTTTCCGTCCATATCATGAACACACCGGGAGCTGGTTTTGGTGGGGTGCGGACCATTGTACCCCGGAAGAGTACAAAACCTTTTGGCAAATGACAGTAAATTATCTGGTTCGAAAAAAGAAAGTCCATAATCTGTTGTTTGCCTACTCTACCGACAATTTCAGAAGTGAACAACATTATCTGGAACGTTATCCCGGGGACGGATATATTGACTTATTGGGTTTTGATACCTATCATCGGAATGCACCCCAATCGGATTCGGCTTTCATAGCCAACTCAAAACGTATGGTGGCTACCATAAAAAAAATAGGAAAAGAAAAAAATAAACTTTTCGCAATTACAGAAACCGGCCTGGAAAAAATAACGGAGACCGATTGGTGGACCCGTGTTTTATACTCGATCATACAAGACACCGGATTGAGTTATGTGCTGGTATGGCGCAATGGCCGTCCGGATCATTTTTATGCTCCTTTTGAGGGACAAAGCAGTACAGGGGATTTTAAAACCTTTTTTGATTATCCTGCGACACTCTTTGAAAAGGATGTAATTAATTTGTATAAACCCTGATGAAAGCGAATATAGCAAGCTTAATCCGGGACCAGGAATGTAGAATAAATTAAAAAAAGTATATGAATTATAGTGAACGGCTAGCAGCGTTAAAAGCTGAAAAAGAAAAACTGCTTACCCGCTCAAATGATAAAATTATTCCCGGTAACGGAATATTTCATAAGTATGTTTATCCTGTTCTAACGGCAGAACATGTCCCGCTCAACTGGGAATACGATCTGAATCCGGAGTCTAATCCTTACCTGATGAAACGATTTCCGATCAATGCGACTTTTAACGCGGGGGCCATGAAATGGAAAAATAAATATATCCTGGTTGTGCGGGTGGAAGGGGCAGACCGGAAATCTTTTTTTGCCATCGCTGAAAGCCCAAACGGAATCAGTGATTTCAGGTTTTGGGACCATCCGATCACGATGCCGGAGACCGAAGATCCGGATGTCAACGTTTATGACATGAGACTGACCGCACATGAAGACGGATGGATCTATGGTATATTTTGTTCGGAGCGAAAAGATCCGGCAGCCAAACATGGCGACGAATCATCAGCTATTGCCCAGGCCGGGATTGCACGAACCAAAGACCTGGTGTCCTGGGAAAGGTTACCCGATCTGGTCTCTCCTTCACCTCAACAACGCAATGTCGTTTTACATCCGGAGTGGGTCGACGGCCACTATTTATTGTACACCCGTCCGCAGGATGGCTTCATTGAAGCAGGGACCGGAGGTGGTATAGGATATGGGGTTAGTACTTCAATGAGTCCGGCAATCGTAAACCAGGAATATATCCTCGATAAAAAAAAATACCATACGGTCTACGAAGTAAAAAACGGTCAGGGCCCTGCCCCCATAAAAACACCAGAAGGATGGTTGCATCTGGCGCACGGGGTGCGCAATACGGCTGCCGGTTTGCGTTATGTCTTGTATTTATTTCTTACCGGCCTAAAGGAACCTACCCGTATCCTGCACAAACCGGCAGGTTATTTCCTCGCCCCTGAGGGAAGTGAACGTATCGGTGATGTAAATAATGTGGCTTTCTCCAATGGATGGATCGCGGATGAGGATGGGAAAATCTTTATTTATTACGGATCTTCAGATACCCGCATGCAGGTCGCCACAAGTACCATGGATCAATTGCTGGATTATGTAACGAATACCAGCGCGGATGGATACCGTTCCGCTGCTTCGGTAAAAACATTGAACGCCATCATAGATCGTAACCTGGCCCTGCAGCAATAAAAAACAGGAATGGAATACACCCTTCAACGGTTAAAAGAAGAAATTGAACCGGAAGTTCATCGCATTTTAAACTGGTGGCGTACTTATTCTCCCGATAGAATTTATGGCGGATTTGCCGGTGAAATTAACCAGTCAAACCAACCGATTGCTGAAGCCCATAAAGGGAGTGTCCTGAATGCACGCATCCTGTGGACTTTTTCTGCTGCCTACGGAGAGTTTAAAAATGAGGAAGACAAACAACTAGCCGTCCGGGCTTATGAATATATCGCGCAAAAATTTTATGATACAACGTATTCAGGGGTCTTTTGGTCTTTAAATCCGGACGGAACAATACAGAATGACCGGAAACAAATTTATGCCCTGGCATTTACTATTTATGGGTTGTCAGAATATTATAAAATTTCTCAAGAGGCAACAGCACTGCAAATGGCTATCGATTTGTTTTATACGATTGAACGCTACAGTTATGATCCGGAGGAAGGGGGATATTTTGAAGCATTTACCAGGGAGTGGAAATTATTGGATGACTTGAGGCTTAGTGATAAGGACCGCAATGACCCCAAGACCATGAATACCCACCTCCATATCATTGAGGCGTATGCCAACTTATATACGGTATGGAAAGATCCTCAATTGTTAATGGAGTTAACCGGTTTGCTGGATATTTTTGAAAAATATATAATCAATAAAAAAACCGGTCATCTGGATTTGTTTTTTGACCGCCATTGGCAGTCCACCTCACAGCGTATTTCCTATGGACATGATATAGAAGCTGCCTGGCTCCTTCATTATTGTGCTGCTCAGGCCGGGAATCCATCATTGGCAGAATCCTGGAAAAAACATGCCCTTAGGATTACTGCCGCTGCTGCCGAGGGTATCCAGCCCGATGGCAGTTTTATTCATGAATTTGAAGCCCTGACCGGCCACCGGGACCATCACCGGGAATGGTGGGTCAGCGCAGAAGGTATGGTCGGCTTTTTACATGCTTATCAACTCAGCAGGGACGAGGACTATCTGGACAAGGTATTCCGACTATGGAAATTTACCCGGACCCATTTGATCGACTATGTTCAGGGTGAATGGAAATGGGGGGTCCTGGACGATTATGCTGGTATGGACAATTATAAAATGGGTTTTTGGAAATGCCCTTATCACAATGTGAGGGCTTGTATGGAAGTCAGGAGGCGAATTGTTGAATTGAATTGTTGATCCGATAGCTATCGGATTGTTGAATTGTTATCTTTGCGCCCCTTATTGGGGTCCTTTCCCAAAAACAAAAAAGGTATTACAATCGACAATCGTTTCTTAAAAAAATGCGAGTATTAAAATTTGGAGGTTCGAGCGTAGGTAAACCGGACCGGATTTTATCCGTCATCGGAATCTTAATCGACTATACCGAAAAAAAAATCCCGTACACGGTGGTTTTTTCGGCTTTCAGTGGGGTCACCGATTCGCTGATCAAAATGGCTCACGCTGCTGCCAAAGGAGATGAGAGTTATATCGGGCTATGGTCAATTTTTCACGACAGGCATTTACAAGCTATCGAAGAGTTGATTCAGGACTCTTCGCATAAAACCTTAATTATCCATGATTTTATGGAAATGTCCCATACCCTTAAAAATCTGTTACAAGGTACGTATTTGGTGATGGAAGCTTCACCCAGGACGATGGATTATGTCCTTAGTTTTGGAGAAAGAGCTTCTTGTATGATCATCACCCAGGCCATGAATCAAAGGGGCCTCCTGGCGGAATATACAGATGCGAGGGATATCATCAAGACCGATAAAAATTTTGGTGCTGCCCGGGTAGATTATGCCTTGAGTTACAAATTGATTAAAAAGAAATTCAGGTCCTCTAAAAAAATAAAAGTGGTAACCGGATTCATTGCCAGTGCCAAAGGAGGATTGACCACGACCCTGGGCAGGGGTGGTTCTGATTATACCGCCTCTTTACTTGGAGCGGGCCTGAAAGCGGACTGTATTGAGATCTGGACGGATGTGGACGGGGTTTTGACCGCGGATCCCAAGATGGTAGATAAAGCATTTACCATTCCAAGATTATCTTATATAGAGGCGATGGAAATGTCCCATTTTGGGGCTAAAGTGATCTACCCCCCTACCATTAAACCAGCCATGGACCTGGGGATACCTATTGCCATTAAAAATACTTTCAACCCGGGTTTTCCAGGGTCGCTCATCACCAAAGAAAAGGTAAAACACCCTTACCCGGTGACCGGTATATCTTCTATCAATAAGGTTTCATTATTGACCTTACAGGGCAGTGGATTATTTGGTGTTCCGGGAGTAGCCGCTAAGGTATTTGAAGCCCTGGCAGACCAGCAGGTCAATGTCATGTTGATCACCCAGGGATCATCAGAATCATCCATCAGTTTTGCCGTTAGACCGGAGGATGGATTGTCAGCGAAGCAAGGGGTCGATCAGGCCTTTGCCCATGAAATTGAAGCCTTAACCGTCGAGCCGGTAATCATTGAAACTGATCTTTCCGTAGTGGCCCTGATTGGAGAAAATATGCGATATACCCCAGGCATTGCCGGTCGTATGTTCAGGTCATTAGGTAAAAACGGTGTGAATGTAGTAGCCATTGCACAAGGTTCTTCCGAACTCAATATTTCTGCAGTAATCAATAAAGCGGATGAAGCCAAAGCCCTTAATGCTTTGCACGAAGGATTATTTTTATCTGAAACCAAAGTCCTGCATTTGTTCATTGTTGGCAGTGGTTTGATCGGAGGTACCCTGATCAAACAAATCAAAGCCCAATCTGCATATCTGTTAAAATCAAAACATCTTGAAATCAAAATCGTAGGCCTGGCAAACAGCCGCAAAATGATCTTCAATGAAAAAGGCCTTAAACCGGAAACCTGGCAAGAGGAACTGATGAATCAGGGCAAACCAATGAAGTTGGCCCGGTTTATTGAACAAATGAAAAGCCTGAACCTGTCCAATTCCATCTTTATCGACAATACCGCCTCAGAAGCGGTGGCCTCCGTATATGACAAAATCCTGGACGGCAGTATCAGTATCAGCACACCCAATAAAGTCGCTGCTTCCAGCAAATATTCCAAATACAAAAAGCTGAAAGAAATAGCCGACAAAAGAGGTGTTCAATTTCAATATGAGACTAATGTCGGGGCCGGATTACCAGTATTATCGACCTTAAAAAACCTGATGATATCCGGAGATTGTATCCTTAAAATCGAAGGAGTATTATCCGGTTCGCTTTCTTATATCTTTAATAAATTCACTGCGGGTATCCGTTTTTCTGATCTGGTAAAAGAAGCCAAGGCCAAAGGGTATACCGAACCCGATCCCCGGGACGATCTATCGCTCAAAGACATCAGTCGTAAAATCTGTATTCTCGCCAGGGAAGCAGGATATCCTGTGGAATTGGAAGACGTAAGCCTTGAAAAAATCTTATCGGACCAGGCCTTAAAAGCCAGGTCGGTGGAAGATTTTATTAAAGTATTGGAAAAGGATGACGACCGGTATACCAGACTCATCCTGGAAGCGGAGGCCAACCAATGTAAGATCCGGGTAATAGCCAAAGTAGAGGCATTGTCTGGCGATCAATCCAAATGCAAAGTATCCGTCGGGCTTCAACAAGTAAGTCCGGACAATCCATTTTATCAACTTGCAGGGAGCGACAATATGTTTGTATTCACTACGGAACGATACCTGGAACGGCCATTGGTCGTGCGGGGGCCTGGTGCGGGGGCAGAAGTGACCGCTGCCGGTGTATTTGCGGAAATTGTAACTATAGGAGATTATTTGTCAGGCTATGGTTATTGAAAAAATAAAAGCGTTTGCCCCGGCTACTGTTTCCAATATCTGTGTTGGATTTGACGTGATGGGATTGGCGATTGAAGCGCCGGGCGATGAAGTATTGGCGAGCCGGCACCACGCCCCGGGAGCTCATATACTTTCCTGCAACCATGAAAAAATTCCTATGGATGCCGGTCTCAATACAGCATCTGTAGCCGTACAAGCCTTGCTGGATAAACTCGGCGACCCCCAAATGGGTATAGGACTGGACATCATAAAAAAGATGCCTGTAGGTACCGGCATGGGATCCAGTGCTGCCAGTGCCGCCGCAGCTCTTGTCGCCACTAATGCCTTGCTGGGCGAACCTTTCCGGAAAATTGAATTATTGGATTTTGCCGTGATGGGTGAGCGGGCTGCGGATGGGGCCACCCATGCCGATAATGTAGCTCCCTCTTTATTGGGAGGACTGATGATTATACGTTCATTAGATCCGCCGGATGTGATACAACTACCTATCCCCAATGACCTCTATGTAGGTTTATTGTTTCCCCATATCACGATCCTCACCAAAGAAGCACGGGGTATCCTGAAGCCGGAGGTACCGATAAAATTATTTAATCAACAAGTGGCCAACATGGGCACATTAATTTCAGCCTTATACCGGGAAGATTGGGAAATGATGGGACGCAGTCTGGTCGATATGGTCATCGAACCCCAAAGGGCCTGTTTAATTCCCTTTCTCAGCCAGGTTAAAAAAGCGGCTTATGAAGCAGGTGCTCTTACCTGCAGTATTTCAGGTGCAGGGCCAGCTATCTTTACCTTTGCAAAAGGCAAAACCCAGATTGAAAATATAGGCAGAGCCATGGTTGCCGTGATGAATGAATTAAATATTCCCCATGATCTTCATATTTCCAAGATCAATCAAAAAGGAAGTACCGTGCTGGAGGGCAAATAAAAAGGCTGAAATCATGACCTGCACCCAAGTTGGTAAAGCGGGGTTTGAAAAATGATTTACTAACTCGGGCACTAGGATATGACGAATTTCAGGATCTATTTAACCTCCAAAGGTGGTATCACAGAAGAGCAGTTTTTGACCCTGACCCAAGGAATCGTATTGCAACAATTCGAAAAAGGGCAATACATATTGCGCCCTGGCGAAATATGTAAACATGCTTTTTTTATTGAACAAGGATTAATGCGTTCCTTCAGCATCGGAGAAAACGGGAAAGAACACATCATTCAATTTGCCCCTGAAAACTGGATCATCAGCGACCGCAGCAGCGCATTTTTTAATGAACCCTCCGATTATTTTATCGAAGCTGTTGAAGATACCACGGCGGTTTTATTGGATAAAAAATTTATACAACAGGCTTCATTGATCAATGCCACCTTCAGGGCTTTTAATGAACAGGCCCTTCAGAACCACATCCGCCATATGCAACAAAGAATTAATCTTCTGCTCGGTGCTTCTGCGGAAAAACGGTACCTCGATTTTATCAATCTTTACCCCGACCTGACCTTACGTGTCCCGCAATGGATGATTGCTTCTTACCTGGGGATCACCCCGGAAAGTTTGAGCCGAGTGCGAAAAGAACTGGCTAAAAGGAATTTTAAATAAAGCCTATTTTCTATAATAAGTGGTTCTTTTTATTAACCTCAGTCCCGTGAAATAGAAAACTAAAAAGTACTTAGTAATTTAATGGACACAGATCTTAGTGTCCCTTAGTGTGTTAAGTGGTACTATTCCTTTTTATTTTTCTATAGCCAAATCCTTATAACTGATCAACCGAATCCCGTTTTGTCGAATAAATGATTTGACCTGTTCACTGGTAAATAAATCAGTCACCCCCTGCCGGTCTTTGGCTACCTGATCATATCCCAGGTGATGTATAGCCCGGAGTTCTGAATCATCCAGGCCTGGGTGATCCACAAATAAATAAGTCTGACCGGGTTCCAGTGCTTTGAGGCCATTGATAAAACTTTGGATTTTTTCTTTACCAGTTTCCCGGGGGCCGTCGTACCGCATGTATTTTACCCCTTTCTCTTCCAGATCGATATCCAGCTTGTATTCTTTCGCCAGCCGTTTAGTCATGGCTTTTACTTCTTCTGCCAATTGTGTACATCCCATATGAGAGGATAAATGGCTGATGCGGGGTATTTTTTTAATGGCCATCTCTATTTGTGCTCTGAATTCTTTCTCAATGTCCTCCAGCTTCCATTTGTTTTCGCGGATGGATTGGCCTGGATAATTTTTATTGGGAAAAACCATGGGATAAAAATATCCATCCTGATCCTGAATGCTAGGACAAGAGGTCATTGGACGCCATTTGATATTATCCCATTCGCTTGTAATAGCAAGGTGGATACCCACATCTATCCCTGGATTCTGTTCCAGCATCTGTACTGCCTCCGGAAACCAGGGGGATGCAACGATGACCTCAATAGAAGTCTGTATACCTTCTTTAGACGATTTGATCAAAGCAAGGTTGCCGGAATGGGAAAAACCCATATCATCTCCGCGAACGATTAAGGAGGCAGGCGATTTTAAAGTTTGGGCAAAACCCGTTATTTTATAATTTCTGTTTTTATCAAAGCTGTTTTGAACATCCACGGAAATTTTATCGGAACTAAACAGGCATACCCATGTTTCCGAATGCGGGCTTTCAATATATCGCAAACTCAATTCCAGGGTGGTGTCGCCTTTCCAACGGTAACTGCCAGCAACCTTGGAGGCCGGTAATCCATTAAAATGACCTTTGGCCCCCATCACCAGATTGGGACCCAATTTATTGGTTTCACCACCAACCCACCTTCCATTACCAAAAGAAAGGTTAAACGTATCGGCATCAATTTTTAAATGAACGCGGCAAACGTCCTCTTTGATTTGAAACTGGAGACTGTTTATAAATTGTGAATTAGGGGAAAAGGAATAGGTTTTAGTGGTAAGGCTTTTTGCCCGTATAGGGGTCACCCCCCTTATGGTGATCGGTAATTTCAACAGATTGAGTTTTTGTTGAAAAGCGGTGTGGTTCGCTTTAATCCAGGGCAATTTTTCAGATTTAAATGAAGGCAATACATATTTCCACACCAGGTTGAGTTCATCCTGCATATCGGCGGTCTCACTGGTGATGGCAATGACGGCATCCTGGTCGGGCAGGATGATAATGTATTGTCCAAAGGCTCCGTCACCGCGGTACGCATTATTCCGGCAGCGCCACATTTGATAACCATATCCCTGTTCCCAATCACTCGAATCCCTTTTTGCACTCGTCCATTCAGGGTGTTGAAGAATTTGTTGGGAGGATGCGGATTCGATCCAGGAAGTTGGAAGGATCTGATCCCCGTTCCATTGGCCTTTTTGCAAAAACAATTGGCCAAATTTGGCCATGTCTTCTGTTTTAATCCTCAGGCCCCAGCCCCCTGCATTGATGCCCATGGGATCCGTTTCCCAGTCGGCACCGACAATACCCAGAGGCTCAAACAACCTGGGCTGGAGATAGTCAATCAATTTCTGTCCGGACACTTTTTGGATTATGGCGGACAGCATATAGGTAGCCAGGGAATTGTATAAAAATTGAGATCCGGGTTGGTTAGTAATGGGTATCGCCAGAAACCCTTTGACCCAATTGTTTTCTTTTGATGCTACGGCAAAAGTTGGATCAAAAGCGTGACCAACCGACATGGTCAATAAATGTTTAATACTCAACTCTTCCAGATAAGGAGAAATGCTATCCGGTTTGTCCCCCGGGAAGAAAGAAACCACTTTATCATCGACGCTCAATTTTTTTTCAGCTACGGCAAAACCTATGGCGGTAGCCGTAAAGCTTTTGCTGCAGGAGTACATGGTGTGCCGAAGATCAGCCCGGTAGGGGGCCCACCAGGATTCGGCGATCACTTTACCATGGCGCAAAATCATCAGGCTATGCATTTCGTTTTTGGTTTTATTGACCACATCAATAAATTGACTGATACCAGCCGAGCTGACCCCCTCCAGTTCCGGAATGCTCCGCGGCAGGGATACCGACTGGGCAAGGGTGACCAGGTGGAGGAATATTAAGAGAAGCGTGGTCGAAATTTTTGAAGGAGTCATTTTCCAGGTTTTAGAATCTCCAAATATGCGAAAAAGAACAAGGAAAACAGCAGGAGGATGTCAACCAATTTAAAACCTATCCTGATCGTAAGGCTTATAAACGAGGGGTAAATGCTGATCTGCAAGATCTTTTTATACTGGCGGCCTTCAATGGCCTGGGTCAGGGGATCTATTTGTTTTAAAAGCAAACGGAAAGGCTCCAGGACAAACCGGTGGCCAATGTTTTCATGAGGACTGAAAATACAGTTCAAAATATTTTCGACTCGGATCAACAGCATACAAATGATAAAAACAAAGAATAAGCTGTAGGCTTAATCGTCACAGGCGCGGTAACGGCATCATTTTTTTATCCGACTTATCCACGGACAAAGGATTGACAAGGGCCCTACCCATTCCCTCCCATAGTATAGACATCAGGTCTCCGTCCTGTAATGAAATACCAGCGCCAAAACTGAAAGCACTGGTGCCCATAAAATGAATATGAATATCCCACGGTAGGCGGTGATTATCGTATTTGAAGTGATGGTATTCCAGGTTTTCCAGACTATGTGACATATGATCTTCTCCGGTATGCAGCGTTTGTTCCCAGAGGATTTGATCCCGGCGGGAAATAGAAGCCTTGCCTGCAATGGATTTAAATGCATCAGTAATCACCAATTCGGGACCAATAGAACAATGGCGGATTTTGGAAGGAGCCAGATAGAGGTAATTTTTTTTCTCCATGACATGGTCTGAAAATTCATTGGCGGTTGCAAAACCAACCCGGTGAGGTGTGCCGTCACCGTCATTAATATATATTCCTGCAATTTCTGGTTCTTCGCCACCATCAAGGCCGTAATTGGGCACGCAAAGAGGATCACCGTGCGCTTTAAGCTGGGATCCGTTTCCTTTATAAAACCATTCTGGTTGAATACCGATATTACCGGCTTCCGGTTTACCCCCTTCCATACCCCATTGGTACATGATCATACTGTCCGTCAGTTTGGATTGTTCCGCAGCAGCGTGCATAGCTTGCCTGTTTTTCGCACTGGCAGTATGGGTGAGGCCGGTACCGGTAATCATACAACATCTGGGATCAGTAGGGTGGTCAAAGGCCGGTAATATTTTCCATGCACTCAGGCCTTGATAAACGGGGTGATAAGAAATCCGTTCCTGAGAAATATTGCCTTCAACCAGGGCAGTTATTGAGCTCTTTTGTTCCATGGCTGATTTCGCCAAATCAAAAGCCGTGAGATATTTTTTGATCAGGATCAGTTCCTCCCCCATGACCATAGCAATGCGGCGGCCACCGGAGTTATGAAGTAATTGGATAAGGTGCATGCTGAACTATTTATTTGGAAAAATATAAACCGGAATTGATTATTTCATTAAAAATAATCCTTGAAAATTAGAACAAAAACAACTTCCCGATGAAAAAAGGTTACAAAAAAAATCACGCCGATTTGAGTGGATCAGAAACCGGAGTAGTGACGAGTATACCGCTTATTCAAAAATTATTAAGTATTATCTTCGCTGAATTAATGTTACTACCAGTAGACCAAGTGAATTTAACCACATCATGTCCAATTTGATTAAATTGTTTAGTCCTTACCTGGTTGCAGCGTCTATTTTGGTTTTAATCAATCTGCTGTTTTTTTCTCCGGAGTTGAGCGGAAAAGTTTTGCATCAACCCGATATGATTAAAAATGCAGGTGCGGCACACGAAGCCCGGACCCATCATGAAAAAACGGGCAGGTTAACGTATTGGACCAATTCCATGTTTGGCGGCATGCCAACTTATCAAATCTATGCCCCTTCCGTTAAAACCAGTTTGTTCGATTATCTGGTGCGCAGTTTTAGTTTGTTTTTTAATGGAACATTAAAATATTATCTAATATTATCCCTGGCTTCTTTTATCGGTTTATATTTTTTGGGAATAGGCCCCTGGCTTTCCCTGATAGGAGCTTGTTCAATAGCATTGGCTACCAATCATATCAATCTGGCAAGTGCGGGGCACCTGACTAAAATCGCCACGCTGGGATTTATACCACTGATTATAACCGGTGTATATTTATTGTTTAATGACCAGTGGAAAACAGGGTTTTGGGTTTTTACTTTCGGATTAGCCGGTTGTGTCCGGATGAATCATATTCAAATGACTTATTATGTTGCCCTGATTCTAATGTTTTACGTCTTGGCAGAAATCATCACCAGGATAAGAGAAAATAAACTCCATACGCTGATTTTGCCGGGACTGGCACTGGTCGTGGGGATTTTCATTTCTTTTATGGTAAATTTTTCCGTATTAATGGGCCTTCGCTCCTACGCTAAAGACACGATGCGGGGAGGATCCATCTTAAATACTTCATCAATGCAGCAGGTGGATGTTTCGACTGCCAGCGGCACAAGCGGACTGGGATGGGATTATGCCATGCAGTGGAGTGAAGGAATAACCGATCTATTGACACTAGTGGTGCCCGGCGCGGTAGGTGGGTCGAGTATAGAACCATGGTCCCAGGCGTCACCGATGGCGGACGCTTTCCGTAAAAACGGGACCCCCATTACATCAGACTTTACCCTGCCCCTTTATTGGGGAGATTTGCCGTTTACGAATGGGCCGGATTATTTGGGGATATTGATTGTATTGACTTTTATCATGGGACTCGTACTTGTCCACGGTCCATTCAAATGGTTTGCCTTATGTAGTGCGGTTTTTATAATGTTACAATCCCTGGGTTATAATTTTTCCTTATTGAACAAAACCTTGTTTGAATATCTTCCATATTATGACAAGTTCAGAGCACCCAATTCCATTCTGAATGTTTTAGCTGTGGTGGTTCCTGTATTTTCCATGTACAGTATATTCTATTTTATACAACAAAGCTGGACGAAAGAAACTATCCTGAAATTATTTAAAAAAACGTTATTCCCTCTAGCGGGTTTGTTGATCGTATTGATCCTCGCAGGCCCTTCGCTGTTTGACATGAGATCTGAAATGGGTGACCCGGACTGGAAAAACAACAGCGGATTGTATAATGCATTATTGAATTCGCGAGCTTCTTATTTGAGGTCAGACAGCCTCCGGTCGCTGGTTATCTTGATCCTCGGGGGCGGGTTATTATATTTTTTCGGTGTAGGAAAAATAAAAAAGAATGATTTTCTTTTAGCTTTTGGATTGGTGATTGTTTTTGATCTCTGGATCGTGGCCAAAAGGTATGTCCATGGCGGGAGTTTCCAACAGGAGACTGTTGAAGCCTCCAATTATCAACCCCGTCCTGTAGATCGGGAAATACTAAAAGATACCAGCCTTTCGTACCGGGTCCTTGATCTCAGCGTCAATACTTTCGGATCAGCTTTTCCGTCTTTTTTTCACAAGGCCATTGGTGGAGAAAGCCCAGCCAAGCTCAGGCGATGCCAGGACATGATCGACTTTTATTTTAGTAAAAAAAGTATGCCGGCACTGAACATGATGAATACAAAATATTTGATCAGTTCCCAGGGTGCCTTGAAGCCCAACCCGGATGCATTAGGAAATGCCTGGTTTATCTCAAAGGTTAAAAAAGTAAACTCCCCGGAAGAAGAAATTGAAGCGGTAGCCCATCTCAATCCCGCAGAGGAGGCGATCCTGCTGGTGCCGGAATTCAACACTATTCAAATAGCCCGTTCGTATTCCAGACAAGGAAATATCAGGCTTACCCAGTATCTTCCTGATCAACTGACTTATCAATCGTCCACCGACAGTGCACAACTCGCTGTATTCTCTGAGGTCTGGTATGGGCCGGACAAGGGTTGGTATGCTTTGATCGATGGTCAACCCGCAGAACATTTCAGAGCAAACTATTTATTAAGGGCTATGCAGGTACCTGCAGGTGACCATAAAATTGAATTTAAATTTGAACCCAGGGAAATCGTAAAACAACAAAATATTTCTTTTTATTCAGGATGGTTATTCGGTTTATTGTTATTGGCCTCATTAGCATCGGCATTTAAATCGCTAATAAACACGGTCCCACCCATTATTCAGCAGGAGTTGCCTCCAATTAAACCAACGTCAGTGTCCTCCAAATCTAAATCCATAAAATAGCCAGAGGCAATGAATAAAAAGCTAAGCCCCTGGTTGAGCATCATTACGGTTTGTTATAATGACAGTAAAAACCTTAAGAGGACACTTCAAAATATCCGGGAACAAAACTGTAAGTTCATTCAATTGATTGTTGTTGATGGGGATTCCACGGATGATACGAAGTCTGTAATCACTTCCTATACAGATGTAATCACGGATTGGATCAGTGAGAAAGATGCCGGATTATTCAATGCTATGAATAAAGGAATAAAACTGGCAAATGGGGAGTATATCGTTTTTCTCAATGCCGGAGATGTATTTCATGACCCCCAGGTGATATCGTACATTTATTCGCATCATCATCAGGAAGATATTTTATATGGCAACGCGGTTTTTGTTCATCAGGACGGAAGGTATAAAAGCCTAAGGCATAAAAAAATCCCAAAGACCCTGGATTGGCGCAGTTTTAAATCCGGGATGGTGATTTGTCATCAAGCCTTGATCGTCAAAACCTCGGTCGCACGGTCATATGACATACAATACCAAATCTGTGCCGACCTGGATTGGGCTATCTGCACAACAAAAAGAGCAAAAAGCACACTCAATCTGGGTATTACCATTTGTGATTTCCAGCGGGGTGGACTGTCGGATAAAAAAAGAGGACTGGCTTTACTCGAACGGTGGAAAATCTTATCCAAACATTTTGGATGGGCGCAAACGATGTGGAGTCATATGAAAATCCCATCTAAATTTCTGTTGTGGAAACTGAATGGTTATCTAAACCATAACATACCTCCCCCCAATCCATTACCTCACCATTGACTGGTATAGCTCCAGGTACTGTGAGACATATTTGGATAGATCATATTTTTCCCTGGCCTTAAGATGAATGGCTGAGGAATCAAAAACAGTTGGATGGTTTAGAAACCTCATTATTCCATCGGTAATGCCCTGGACAGTTTGTGTATGGGCAAAGAGTCCGTTTTCACCAGCCTGGATCATTTCCCGGATTCCGCCGATTTCAAAAGCCAGGACGGGGGTGCCACAGGATACGGATTCCATAATTGTATTCGGTAGATTATCCCTCAGCGATGGAGTAATATATAGATCTGCGGCATTATACAATTCGGCCATTTTATATTCTTCTGAGATATAACCCAGTGCGGAAGTGCTCAGGTCTTTAACCGAAAGGTCAGGAATGTTTTTGCCAATTATGGTGAGGTGGATCCGGTTTTTAGGGACTCCTTTCAGAGCCTCAATCAAAATGTCAAAACCTTTCCATGACATTTTTAATGAATGCGCCACAAACAACAGATTGATCTTACCTTCCGGTATCTTCCATTTGACCCGGCATTGATGCTTATCCAATAGTTTAAAGACGGTGGTATCAAGACCATAACCAACATGGTAATGAGGCCGGTCTTTAAACAATACACTTTGACGGGAGAGGTTAAACAACCATTGCGACGGTGCCACTATCGATAAATTATTAATGCCCGTCAAAGCCTTGCGTTTATATTCAAAGTATTGCACGGCAAGTTGGGGCTGGGCGGTTTGTTTGATTTGCGGGCATTCCTTACAATCCCGGACAAATTGCATACAATCCCCGCTGTAATGGCAGCCCCCGGTGAACGGGTACATATCGTGTAAGGTCCACACCACCGGTTTATCGATTCGTTTAAAAAAAGTTTGATAATCCAGGAAGTGAGAGGTCCAGTGGAGATGAACAATATCGGCCTCTAAAACCGATTGCAGGGTTTCCGGATGAAAGAGGGAATGTGGGGAAGTGAATAAAACGGTATCCTTCGAATATCCGTGACGGGGTGGAAAGCGTTTTGTTAAAATGTAATGTTCTAAGCCAAATTCTAAAAAATGCTTTAAGGAATGATGCCCTACATACGATATGTGATTTTGAATTTTTTCATGATGAGTATACTTTGAAATAAAGGTAGAATGTTCTCCGGCCTGGATCAATCCGGCATGCAGCCTTTTTGCGGCCTGTGCTGCCCCGCCGATATCATTGGTACTAAGATGGACTATTTTCATCCCGGATTAACTGGCCAGCCGCTTTGGTAAACTTTAAGGCACATTTCATTTTCATTCAAAAAGGGAGAGGTATCATCCCGTATAAATTGGATATATAAGAAGTCGGTGCTTTAAAGGGTTTTAGCATAGTTTTGCAAAATAATACAATCCTTTACATAAATCCTGATTTAAAACTATACCTGATCCGGGACTTACAATGGAAACACCTGTATTGTTTTTGGTTTTTAACCGCCCCACCACCACCAGGCGCGTTTTTAGTCAATTAAAAAAAGTAAAACCGACCCGACTTTTTATTTCGGCTGACGGACCAAGACCCGATCAACCCCGTGAACGATATTTATGCACTGAAGTAAAAGAAATAACAGAGCGCATAGACTGGACTTGTGAAGTACGTCGGCTCTATAGATCTGACCACCTTGGATGTAAACTGGCAGTATGCACGGCCATTACCTGGTTTTTTGACCAGGTGGATGCAGGCATAATCTTAGAGGATGATTGCCTTCCTTCTCTGGATTTTTTTTCTTTCTGTACCACGATGTTAACTGATTATAAAGACGACCCTAACATTTTTCATATCACCGGTAATAATTTTCAACATGGGATGCTTCGGGGTAAAGGATCTTATTATTATTCAAAATATGCCCATATCTGGGGATGGGCCAGTTGGAAACGAGCCTGGCAACATTATGACCTGGAGCTACAACACTGGGATGTTTTTAAAACCTCACCGACATACGATAGTTTGTTTCTGACCAGGGAGGAGAAAAAATTTTGGACCAAAAAATTTGAAAAATATCAATCCCAAAATGGAAACCATAATTATTGGTCTTTACAATGGCAGTACGCGTGTTGGTTTCATGGAGGATGGACTATTACTCCACATAAAAA
>JAWXBI010000212.1:0-9152 GCA_034439915.1 Saprospiraceae bacterium
CACCGTAATATCGGCAGCAGGCCTGGCAAGTACATATCCTCCAACATGTCCTTTGGTACTGTTAATCAAGCCCTCCATACGAAGTATTCGGGTTAATTTGGAAACATTGGGTTGTGATAGCCCTTCCGCTTCACTAAGCTGAGGAATGCTTAAGCCAGCGTTATCCTTACACTTTGCGATTCGCACCAATATTCTTAAACCATACTCGTCCTGTGCTGTTATTTTCATTGTTCATAATTTTAATAGATGATGATTAAAATAAACCTACGGGACAAATGTAGGCATTTTTTTTAATCTATACTAAAAAGTATATATTAATTTATACATAAAAGTATATAAACGTTATCCGAAATAATTTACCGCTACCATCAGTTGAAATTTGTGGCTACGTTGCACAGACTAATAAATGTCTATTAGAAACTATCATCTAAAAAACTGCCTAATGTTCATTCCACCATATATTTTACTTATTGGTTAAGCAAAATAATCGCAAAACCGATAAATAGCCTTCGTAAAATACAGTTCGTAAAATAAATAGGGATTTCAAAAAAAATTTTACGTGAGGTTCGTGGCATTCTCAATTCACTAGGAGGGCAGGGGAAGTGGCTCTTTTGGTTTTGCGAAGGGTCGACTTGCGTGTCGGGCAAAACCAAATGTGCCATTTGTGCGACTATATATAGCTAAAATTGTTTTTAAAAAATGTGCGGTGGGAAAAAATAAAAATACAGAAGCGTTGGCTTTTAGGTCGAACTTTCTGCACCGTATACGTTTTAAAATACTCCTGCAAAAGCAGGCCAACCATCCGGTAATACGACGTACCGATCTTTTTTACCTTTTCCGGCTTTTATAAAAAGCCGTTTTTGATCCCAGTCGATATCCGCTTTTCGAAGGTGGATCACCTTACTGATGCGAAGTCCGCATGCATAGATCATCGTCCGTATCGCACGATGTTTAAGATTGTACGTAAAGCTTAATATAATAGTTTCAAAATTTCGTCCCCACTAAGGGTACCCGGAATTTTATGCGCTTTTCGCGGGGTAATTTCCAAAAAAGTCCTGGTTTCTTTTCGTACTTTTTCAAAATAAAACTTTAAGGCATTGATCATGGTATGCTGATATGCCTCAGACCATTTGTTTTTTTTATCTTAGCCCGGATCCATACTTTAAAATCTTCCAATGTCCAAGCCTTTGGATGCTCTAACCGGAAGGAGTATAGAAAGTATTTAATCGATAATGAATGTCGTTTAGATAATGTAAGACCTGGAAGATTTCTCACCGATTTATAAGTATAAACCCTGCCTCGTCGGCAGACAGGCTTCCAGGTCTCGCTAAGCTGTGAATAATCTGCTTAACTAAACGACATTGAATCGTAAATACTAATTTCAGTTGCAATCGTATACGTGACAAAATGCAATTCAGTTTCCAATATATCATCTGATTTAAACCTCATTTGTTTGTTTGTCTTAATAAAATATTAAAGTCGTCCCTGATTTAAACATTCCCGTCGAATAACTAAAAACACCAACAATTTTAGCGGATACCTTGAGGTTAATTAGAAAATCTAAACCTTTACATGAATCAACTGCAGCAGTTTTTCCTGATGTGTTCAGGCGCCCATGAATCCATCCTTAAAAAAAGCCCAACAGATACCAATAAATACATCGGCATAGGCGCTACGATATTCTTTACCGGGGTGCTGGCTTTTATCGCCAGTTCATATGCCATATATACTGTGTTTGATTCCTGGTTTATGGCGCTAGGATTTGGTCTTGTCTGGGGCCTGATGATCTTTAACCTTGACCGCTACATCGTTTCGAGCATGAAAAGGAGGGGATCCATAATGCAGGATTTTCTAACGGCCTTACCGAGATTGGCCTTAGCAGTGTTGATTTCCATCGTGATCTCCAAACCCCTGGAATTGAAAATATTTGAAAAAGAAATCAACGCAGAACTGGTCAGTATGGAACAGGAAGTCTACAAAACACAAGAACTCAAAGTGCAGGATCGTTTTACCGGCCAGATCACCAGCTTGCAACAGGACATCGCCAACCATAAAGCAGAAATCATAACCAAACAAACCAAGCGGGACGAACTGGCCCTGATCGCCCAACAGGAAGCTGATGGTACCGGAGGATCAAAACAACGCAACCTGGGGCCGATCTACCAGGCTAAAAAGAACGATGCGGATAAAGCGGATACGGAATTGACTGCCATCCTTACCCAAAACAATCCGCTCATCCAGCAAAAAGAAAACGCGATAAAAGATCTCCAACAACAATCGGCCACTACAATCCAGGGACTTCAACGTGCAGGAGTAGGTGGGTTCGCTTCCCGGATTGATGCCTTGTCGAGATTGTCTGCAAATAGCCAGGCAATCTGGATCGCGAGCCTATTTATCATGCTGTTATTTATTGCCATTGAGACAGCACCCATATTCGTAAAACTGATTTCCAGCAGGAGTCCCTACGACCTGGTGCTGCACAAACATGAACATGTGTTTGAAATGAACCACAAACAACGGACTGCTATCCTGGCTACAGCTACCGCTAATACGATTTCAGAGGAAAATGAAATAGGCACCTACCGTACCCAGACTACCATTAAAGGAGAAAAACAATTGATCGAACACGCTGTCAAAGAAGAAGTCGAACGCCTAAAAAAAGAGCCTCTGGGGTGGAAAGAATGGTGGAGCAAGGGCCGCTTTTTGGGCGCCGAAGG
Source organism: Saprospiraceae bacterium (assembly GCA_034439915.1). Taxonomy (GTDB): domain Bacteria; phylum Bacteroidota; class Bacteroidia; order Chitinophagales; family Saprospiraceae; genus JADJLQ01. Next base: position 2,718 of record JAWXBI010000212.1, read on the forward strand.
ATAATTTTAATTTTTTAACCAACCTTTTGTACGCTGAGGCCTGTCTATAAAGAAAACCTCAGATCATGAAAACCGGCTTGCTTATGTTGATGGTATCTTTATTGGGAATTTCCTGTCAAAAGGATGCCTCCAGTGATCCGGAGATCCTGGAAGGTAACTATGTCACGTCGCCATTGCTGGATTTCCGTTGTATCGCACTTAACCCGGATCAATTGCCTACCCTCACCGTCAGCCGCCTTACCCTCAATTCCTTCGCCGTCAGCGTTAAGACAGTATTTCCTGAAAAAAGGACCTTATTGTTACAGGACATTACCCTGGATCAGGTACAGGATGGCTTTATGCTGATCTATAAAAATCAGCCGGCCGGAAGTTGGAAAAATGTAAGTTACCTGGACAATAAAAAGATACTCAATATTTCGGTGGCTACGCCGGATGAGTTTATCTATTTCGTTGGAGAAAAGGATTGAGACAGAGGTTAAGGCAGAGATAAAGGTTGAGATAGCCCAGATTTAATCCTTATTCGCCAATTGCCCACAAGCCGCATCGATATCCTTTCCCCGACTTCTCCGAATGGTGACCTGGACGCCATGATTATACAGATAAGAAGCAAACTGTTCAAGACGATCCTTGCCTGACTTTTTAAATTCCACCCCTTCCACCGGGTTGTATTCTATGATATTGACCTTAACTGGAAAATTCATTTTGCACAAAGCTACCAAGTGTTGGGCATCCAGTAAGGAATCGTTGAATTGATTGAAGGCAATATATTCATAGGTGATCTCATTGCCCGTTTTAAGATAAAAATATTCCAGGGCAGCCATCAGGGTTTCCAGGTTGTTTTGCTCATTGATAGGCATGATTTCATTGCGTTTGGTATCATCAGCGGCGTGTAATGAAAGCGCCAGATTAAATCGCACCCCATCGTCTCCCAACTGACGAATCATCTTGGCTATACCGGCTGTGCTGACCGTAATTCGTTTGGCACTCATGCCAAGAGCCGATTCCTGAGTAAACAATTCCGTACTCCGCAAGACTTCGCGGTAATTCAATAAAGGTTCGCCCATGCCCATGTATACAATATTGGAAAGCGGGGTATCAAAGTGTTGCAAGGCCTGTTGATTGACTTGTATATACTGGTCTACGATTTCCGCGGCATCCAGGTTGCGTATCCTTTTCATTTTCCCTGTCGCACAAAAACTACAGGTCAGACTACACCCTACCTGAGTGGACACACACACAGTAAATCTTTTATCCTGAGTCACGGGGATCAAAACCGCTTCGATCTTATGGCCATCGTGTAGGGTAAACCGGGATTTGATCGTACCATCTGAGCTAAATTGGGATTTGTCTAACTGGATCGGCCGGAACACAACAAGGGATGCCAGTTTTTCCCTCAGGGGTTTGGAGAGATCACTCATTTGGGCGAGATCAGTCACCTTTTTTTTCCACAACCACTGGTAGATTTGTTTAGCCCGGTATTTGGGTTCACCAATCGATATGATCCAGTTTTCCAATTGATCTGAACTGAGGGACCGGATATCGATAGGCGGGGTGAGCGTTTGCATGCGGGGGCAAAGATAAGGTGTTTGGGTAGCAGGATTAAATATTGCTCTGGAGACGCTCGATCAGCGGCAACCCAAGTTTCATGGCTAAAGCCGGTGCCCTGGGTGCTTAAACCCACAGGCTGAAGCCTGGAGTTTAAGAAAGGGTAGTTTGTCGGAGGTAGGCAGAGTGCTATTTTGGTGAGAGGTGAAACCCCGGGAGATATTCTCCGACCTTGCACATAATTATTTTCTAAGGGGTAAACGGTTTTGTGTAGAGATTAAATATTGCTCTGGAGACGCTCGATCAACGGCAACCCAAGTTTCATGGCTAAAACCGGTGCCCTGGGTGCTTAAACCCACAGGCTGAAGCCTGGGGTTTAAGAAAGGGTAGTTTACCGGAGGTAGGCAGAGTACTATGTTGGCGAGGGGTGAAACCCCGGGAGATATTCTCCGACCTTGCACATAATGTTTTTTCCAGGGTTAAACGGTTTTGTATAGGCGTTCTCCGACCTTGCACATAATTATTTTCTAAGGGGTAAACGGTGTTGTACAGAGAAGCCCGATCAGTGTGTTGCAATTATTTGCCACCCGCCTCACTCGCGCAGGTTTCACAGCCAAAGCCCAGGGTGCTTAAACTACTATATCTGTTGAATTAACCATAAACATCAACGTAAAAAACCGATATTTTTACCCCTCCTTATGAAAATACTTAGATATCCCATTCTCCTATTTGCTTCATTTCTCCTATTTCTCATTCCTGTCAATGCCCATGAATTCTGGATTCAACCGGCTAAATATTTTGCAAATGCCGGCGAGGTCATCGGATTAAATTTTTTCGTCGGGGAACATTTTAAAGGCGAAAGCTGGGGTGGCGGTGGCAGACGGGTAACTAGCCTCAACTATTTTCACCACGGCACCGTAGAAAACCTCACTAAAAGTGTAAGCTATCAGGATACTACCTTAAATGTTTCGGTCACCCTGGCTAAATCCGGGACCCATGCCATAACAATGTCCACCAATAATTCATATATCGAATTGGAAGCGGACAAATTTGATGCCTACCTCAAAGAAGATGGCCTGGAACATATCCAGGCGTGGAGATCATCCAATAACAAAAGCCGGGAAAAAAGCCGGGAATATTACCGGAGATGCGCCAGGACTTTAATCCAGGTAGGTACCACCAAAGACCAGGGATATAGAGCCGGATCTGGAATGGTGCTGGAAATCGTAGCTCAGGAAAACCCTTACCTGCAAAAACCCGGCGCACCGGTCCACTACCAGGTATTGTATAAAAATAAACCTTTAGCCAAAGCCCTGGTCAGATTCTGGTACAAGGATCCTGCTGGCTCAGTTTCGGAGGAAAAACAAAGGACGGATGATGAAGGCAAGGTAAGTTTTGAGCTTAAGAAAAAAGGTGAATACCTGGTCAGTGTGGTTTGGATGGAACCCTGGCTGGACGATAATAAGGCTGAAGTAATCAGTACCTGGGGCAGCCTTACTTTTGCCAAATGAAATACATCATTTTAGGCACTATAGTATTCAGTTTAATAGCCTGCGGCAGTGCAAGTTACGTCGTAAATGAAAATCAAGGCATAGATTACAGTCAGGAAAAATATTGGGCTGCCTTACCCTCTAAAGCAGACCCATCTGACTTGGTACCTGATGGACTACCTATTCCAAAACAAACGGATGTCGATGTATTCTTTTTATATCCCACCTCCTTCCTTTCACGGAAAGACCGGGATCAGTGGAACGCTTCTCTGGACAATAAAAAAGTAAATAAACACACCGATCAGACTTCTATTAAATACCAGGCCAGTGTTTTTAATCAAGTCGGTCAGGTATACGCCCCCCGGTATCGCCAGGCACATATCCATAGTTATTATAGTTCAGATAAAGAAAGGGCTACCAGGGCTTTTGACCTCGCCTATCAGGATGTACGGGATGCTTTTAAACATTACCTCACCCATCACAACAATGGGAGGCCAATCATCATCGCCGGCCATAGCCAGGGCACCACGCATGGTATGAGATTAGTCAAAGAATTTTTTGACGGCACTCCTTTACAGGAACGTTTGGTGGTCGCTTATCTGGCCGGTATACCCGTACCACAAGGATATTTTGAACACCTCAAACCCTGCTCTTCACCGGAGGATCTTTCTTGTGTGAACAGTTGGCGCACATTTAAATATGGATATGAACCCAAGTACCTGGCCCATGAAAAACCCATGATCATTACCAACCCGATATCCTGGAAAACAGATACCTCCTATATAGCTAAGACGAATAATAAAGGAGCCGTGTTGAGAAAATTTGAGGGCGGTGGGTTAGGTGGAATTACCGATGCTCAGATTTATAAAAATATCTTATGGGTGCACAAACCTAAATTCCCCGGTAGCTTTTTATATCTCAGCAATAATTTCCATATTGCGGATTATAATTTCTTCTATTTCGATATCCGCCAAAATGCGCTATTGCGCAAAGATCGTTTCCTGAACAAAACCAATTAAGTTCTGGAAAACTAACTTACCTTCAAAGCATTCAAATCAACGAAGGAATGGTGGAGGCGGAAAAAACAAAGTTAGGGCTTTGGACAGGCACTTCTTTAGTAGTGGGCAATATGGTAGCCTCCGGTGTTTTTATGTTGCCTGCTGCTCTGGCAAGTTTCGGTTCCTTAAGCCTTTTAGGATGGTTGATCTCGGGTATTGGTGCCATTTGTATTGCTTTGGTCTTCAGTTGGCTCAGCCGGATTATGCCGCTCTCCAAAGGCGGACCGTATGCTTATTCCCGGGCAGGCATGGGTGACTTTGCCGGATTTTGGGTGGCCTGGGGCTATTGGATCAGTATATGGTGTGCGAATGCCGCTCTTGCTATTGCGTGTGTCAGTTACCTCACTACGTTTTTTCCAATATTTGGTACCAGTACTTTTGCAGCGGTGATTATGGGATTGAGTATCATTTGGTTTTTGACCTGGTTCAACTCCAGTGGAATCCGGAATGTGGGCTCCATGCAATTAATCACCACTATATTAAAACTCATACCGCTGGCTATGATAGGTATTGGAGGTTTATTTTATATACAGACGGATCATTTTAGTGTTTTCAACCGAACAGACAGTTCCGTTTTTTCAGGACTTGGTCAAACGATAACCCTTACTTTTTTTGCTTTCCTTGGACTGGAATGCGCTACTATACCCTCTTCAGACATTGAACATCCTGAAAAAAACGTACCCAAAGCTACCATAATAGGAACCTCGATCAGCACCTTAATCTATATACTGACCACCATAGCGGTCATGGGTATATTGCCCCCGGACTTTTTAATCCAATCTACTGCGCCCTTAGCCGATGCAGCGCATCAGATCTGGGGTAATTGGGCCAGATATCTGGTGAGTGCCGGGGCCATCATTTCTACTTTTGGAGCTTTAAACGGATGGATCCTGATGCAGGGCCAGATCCCTGCTGCAGTAGCAAAAGATCAATTATTACCTGCTGTCTTTGCTAAAGAAAACAAAGCACATATTCCTTATTTTGGATTGATCATTTCCAGTATTCTCACGTCGGCCCTGTTGATCACCAATTACAACCAGAGTTTATCCTCTGCGTATAAATATGCCCTCTTATTGTCCACCCTCGCCATCCTGGTTCCTTATTTATTTTCATTAATTTCTTTCTTCATCTTGGGTAAAACGACAGAAAAATTGCGGTGGAATAAAATGATGACCGTGGTTACCAGTGTTGCTTTTGTGTTTTCTGTTTGGGCAGTGATAGGTTCTGGTGCCGAAACGGTCTATTGGGGTTTTATCTTATTATTGGCCGGACTACCTCTTTTTGCCTGGGTGAAAATGAAAAAATTAGAATAAAGTGGTATCGCGGTCAACCGCCCATACGGAATATGGTAAGATAGATGAGCTGATCATTAAAAAAGCTGAAGCAGCTTTTATTTCTCAGAATGTTATTGATAGTCAATGGCACCAACTGAACTTCACCGCCCCTCCTCATATGGAGTTGGCTATTTCAGAATACGACACGTTCGAATCGATATTGAATCGATATGCTTCAACCATCCATTACCTTCCGGCGGACGAATCCGTAACGATAGATTCCTTGTATTGCCGGGATTCCTGCCTGTTCACGGACCATGGCATGATTTTATGTCAAATGGGCAAAGCGAACCGTCAGACTGAGCCCAATGCCATAAGGGCATATTGTCAACAACACGCTATTCCGATTCTTGGAGTAATAGAAGCTCCAGGTACGATCGAAGGTGGGGATCTGACCTGGATCAAAGAAGATACTCTGGCAGTAGGCCACACCTACCGCACGAATGCAGAAGGCATCCGTCAATTAAAACATTTATTACTCCCTTTCGATATCCATTTGATTGAAGCCGATCTGCCGCATTTTAAAGGCCCTGCCGATGTTTTCCATCTCATGTCTATTCTGAGCCCGGTTGACCGGGACATGGCAGTGGTATATTCACCTATGATGCCGGTGCGGTTCAGAAATTTTTTACTTGACCTGGATTATCATTTGATTGAAGTGCCGGACGTCGAGTTTGATTCGATGGGCTGTAATGTTTTGGCTTTAGCACCCAGAATATGTTTGATGGTTTCCGGTAATCCGATTACCGCAAATGCGCTTCGATCCGGCGGTTGCACGGTATTTGAATACGAAGGTCAGGAAATCAGTTTAAAAGGCGGTGGTGGCCCGACTTGTTTAACCCGGCCTTTGAAGAGAAGTATAAAGGATTCAGGGTTTTATTAAAACCCTATGCCCTATCCCCTATCCCCGAGGGTATTCAGAAAAGTGTGTCAAAGTTTAAATGTTAACAAAATAAACAAAATAACTTTGACAATGAAAAAGGAAAAAGGACAAATTATCGACCAGGG
>JAWXBI010000213.1:0-11542 GCA_034439915.1 Saprospiraceae bacterium
AACATGGCCCATTCTATGCCTTCATTTGCCCCATAATTGATGGTTTGCCTCAAATGCTTTTCTGATAATTTGAATGAAAGGGCCTTGACTTCGACCAAAAACCGCCTCACCCCTTTAACCTGAACCACATAATCTGCGTAAGTCCCCTTGATCATGTATTCGGTCTTAACTTCTTCTATTGGGGCAAAGCTCAATACATCGGTGAGAAAGGAATTGATCATAAGCCTTGTTCCTGATTCATCAAGTTCAAAGCTCTTGCCGGTCAGGTTTTTTTTGGAATAAGCCTTGATGGCTTGGTGCAATTTGGCTCTTTTTGAAGACGTTAGCATTGGCTTAGAATGGTGTATAAAGGTTCAAAAAAGTCGGATTGAATATTCACTGGTGTATATATTTGACATTACTTTGAAATAGATTTTACATTTTGTGAATGCACATTAAGAATGGGATTTAAAATATAATCCAACCCAGAACGAGAGTAAATCTTAATTTGGGCATTTTTTATTTCAAAAAACTAATGTAATACAAAATATTGAAAAAAAAATCCTACATCGAACAGTATAATCCAGGAGGGTCAAAAACCCATAGCAGATCTCTCCTGCTTGCCTAATCTACGCAGGAAAAATTGAGCCTGGCCAGACCTGGATATTCTGTGGTAGCCTTAGTGGACCGCAAATCGGGCTGGCAGGCATTCCTGAGCGTGTCTCTCAAGGTGGAATCCGACATACCCAAGGCCAGATAAAGTCAAGCTTATAATCTGGTTTTTTATTTCTGATAGGATGATATGATATGCTTAGTCAGGAACAATCCATGTTCCTAGTCCGAATACGGAAAGTGGATTCCTCAAAGATCCTGAGGCGATCAATTTTAAAGCTTTGATCAGACTGCATTAAATGAAACTTCTGATCGTTTCCTGGACGATGTATACCAAAACGAAAAATCAAAGACCCGCGTAATAATCATATCCTCTCACAGCCCAATAATCGGCCGGTTTTTCATTATCAAAATAGATAGTACCAATTTGTTTTAATGATTTATAACCATACTTTACCGGAATGATCAATCTCAGCGGGGCTCCATGTTCCAATACCAGGGGTTGTCTGTTCATTTCATAAGCCAGTATGGTCTGGGGATGTAAGGCACTCAACATGTCAATTCCAACCGTATACTCGGTGTCCGGTGTGCTCATGCCGATATATTTAAACGTCGATTCTTTCTCCAAAGAAAATGCTTTTAAAAAATCTGACAAACGCACACCTCCCCACCAACTGATCTGGCTCCAACCTTCAATACATTTAAAATTGAATATGACTTCGGTTTTAGGCAATCGTTGTATTTCGGCCAATTTGATGTCCAGGATTTCACTATTGGTTTTTTGTACCGTCAGGGACCATGAAGGTTCAGTGGCGAAAGATGCATCCTGACCAATATTGCCATTTACCCTGACGTCCCTGGCGGCCTTTGACTGGGGATATTCCTTCACCAACCGATGCTGGTCATAATAGCGGGTGAATAAATTTTCATTGGCTTCCAGGCCTTTCCGCAAGGGCTCGGGAATACCCCCCAATATTCCACCATCGGGGGGTTGTTTTCTCAGCCACCGCCAGCCTGCATATCCCAACCCGGAATACAAAACCAGTTGGATCATGGCTATCCAGGTTCTTCGGGAGTACTTAGGTAAATCGCTTTCGGGTATTTCTGTTTTTTTCATTTTGGTTCTTCCTTTGAGGATTCTATTTCATAACCGGTGACCATAGCCCTGAAATTGTTCCAGCCTGCCCGGATGACCTGAAAAAGATGGACAAAGAAAAACAATACATATCCAATGGTCAGGAAAAAGTGTTCAGCCCGGGCCGCTTCATAACCACCGCACAGATTGGTCAACCATTGCAATTGAACTGGTTTATAAATCGCTAAACCCGTCAGGATGCTACCCAAGCCCATTATAACGATCATAGTATAGGCAATGCGTTGTGCGCCATTGTATTTGGTTTGCGGAGGAAGGGTTTTAATCAGTCCGAGATTATGACGAATCACCTGCAAGCTTTCCGCTAAGCTGTTTTTCTGTGGAATCAGGTATTTCCATTCCCCCGACACTAAAGTATAAATTACGTACAAAGCTCCGTTTATAAAAAAAAGCCACATGAAAACAAAATGATAGGCCATGCCCTCGCTCAGCCGGTAGGGTAAATTAAAGAGCTTGTAAAACCATTCCGGGAAAAAATTAAACAAAACCAGGTTTCCGATTCGAATTTCATACACATCATTGGCCCAATAAATCAGGACACCGCTCCAGATCATAATGGTTAACAACGGAAAATTAATCCAATGCATCCAACGGATAACCAACGGATGTTTGTGCACGATATTAACTTTCATATCCTAAAATAAAAAAAATCAGGGAACCAGCATTGGGCTCCCTGATTTACAGGCAAATAACTAATAAATTTTATTTAGGTAAAACGACTGAATCAATGACGTGTATCACGCCGTTGCTCTGCAGTACATTTTTTATAGTCACCTTAGACATTCCACCTTTTTCATCTGTGAGTATAAGGTCATTGCCCTTCATACTGGCCATCAGCATTCCCCCAGCCACCGTTTTAAACGAAGCCTGTCCTTTGTTTTCTTTAATAGAATTTGCAATAGCCTTAGCATCAAATTTCCCGGCTATTACGTGATAGGTAAGGATTTTAACCAGCATGTCTTTGTTTTCGGTTTTCAACAAGGATTCTACGGTACCTGCCGGTAACTTGGCGAAGGCATCATTGGTCGGTGCGAAAACGGTAAACGGACCTGCTGATTGCAAGGTTTCAACCAGTCCGGCTGCTTTAACAGCAGCGACCAGGGTAGTGTGGTCTTTTGAATTAACTGCGTTTTCAATGATGTTTTTTGAAGGATACATCGGGGCTCCACCTACTTCTACCGTTTTTTCCATCTTGCCCTGAGCAAAACCACTTACATTGATCAATAAGGCCATAATCAGCCATCCAATACTTTTCATACTTTTTGTTTTTTTTTGTTTTAAAATTTAATTTCAGCGATACATACGGTTAGAAAGTCTGTTCTGGATTTTGCATTTTTATGATAGTTCGGGATTTAACTTAATCTTAAGCCTGGTAAAACGTTTAACACAAGAAAAGTGCAGGTTAATCGGATGCAGTAACCGCTTTCGTTGATTTTGCTATAACCGCTTAAAATAAAGTATATTGATGACTACTTAAATATGGAGGTTTGGCAAAAAACCGAATAATAGCATTATTAAAAATCAGTAACTAAAATATATTAACTATGAATCTTCAAATCTTTCTGATTTTATTTCTTTTAGTTCCGGACCTGGTTTCCGGACAAAAGTTTTCACGTCAGGTTTACCTTTTGTCTGATCATTTTCTGAAGGAAAAATGTGAAGTCACCGCCCCATGCGATTGTTGCGCTTCTGATTTGATTTTTTTATCAAAAACCAAATTTACCCTCGTTGACCGGTGCCTGTCTCATGAAACTTATCTTACAGGAAGATATACTGTGGCAAAAACCAAATTGACCCTTAAATTTAAACCGGTGGTTATTGACAATATCTTTGATGAAAAAAGCAAACAAGAACTTGTTGAAAAGAAAGAAATCCGCATGGTTCCATTGATCCTTCAGATCCATATGTGCGGTGATAAATTCGTGTTTGAACATCCCAGCATCAAAGAATATAAATATGGTGCAAGACAAACTACCAGAAATGACAAAGAAATAATCTCCGCTCTTAAGAAATCAAAAGCATGGAAAGTACTGTTTCCTTAAATACTCATCTTTATACCAGCTTGGCTCTGTCATTTTCTGATATGACCATTCCGATATCATTGGCTCCCTGGCTCGGCATCTGTGACGGGGCTTGCGGCTGCTGGTTTTTACTTTACGGCTTTCGGCATACCGGCTGGAGGCTCCGGAAGGAGGATGGTTATCCAGATTAAAGATCAGAGATCGGCCGGGGTTTTGGTTGATTGGTGATCCTTCGGTTTCCACTGAAGGATTTTTTTTATACAAAAGGGAAAGGTGAGGATGATATTTACAGCACCCTAATCGGATAAGATTTTAGACAGGCCATTGAGGTCAATGGTGATCCGCGATACATATCACTAATTCATTGATTCACTATGAGCGTAGTTTAATAAATTTTTCTTTTACGATATTTTTAACAGGAAATAAAGTTAAATGTTTTAATCGTGTATTTCTTTTTCCAAATCTTATAAGGTATTGATCCACCCCACCAATCACCTTTACCAGGTGAGATTGATTTTATAATTTAATAAAATAAATTTATCATGGAAAACAAACAAATGGATAAACGTTATCAAAAAACGAATGACAAGTCCACTCAGAAAACCACTAATGGTTTTAAAAACACTCCTAAAACAGACCAACAAAAATTAAATGCGGATATTCTGAAATCTAACCCGGATCCTTCTTTTGATTCTAAAGATAAATCAGTAAATAGACCGGGCTCCAAAACAGATTCAGATTGGAATTCTAAAAACCAAGCCAATGAACAATCAGACCGGCCTGACCACGACTACCCAATGCATGAAACAAACCAAAACCAATATTCTGAGAAGGCTTTAGAAAACAGATCAGCTCAAAGAAACATTTCTTTGAATCCAAATGAGGATCCACAGCAGAACCAACAAACTGGAAAAAAACAAACCAGCACAGACCAAAGAAACTGGCATGGCAAGGATAAGAACCATCCCGATAAAAACAGCCAAATTAAATCTTCGCCCGGGATTCAATATGACAAAAACCACAACAAGGATACAGAACATGCCGGAGTAATAGATGAAGACAGGGGTCTTTTTCACAATGAAGAGATGGATTTCCCAACCAGAGATAGATCTTTCGGAGAATCCTTTGAAAACGAACCATCCAGTTCAAACACCCCAAAGAAAAAAAATCAAGCCCCAACATCCAAATTCAGTTGAACCCTGCAAACTGAAGGCTATCCATAAGTTATTTACATAGCCGATCCTTATGGTATCTGGGCATAGTTCGTAAAAAAACCTTGCCCTGATCAATATGGAATTTCGGGAACAAGGCCATCAAATTAAATCCTACCAAATCAGAGTAAAATGAAACAAAAACACACTTTTCCCGGGGAACCCGGGCTATTAAACACCTCTACAATACAAGGGGGAACGCCCTCATCACAACTCACTAAATTATTTGAAAACGGATTGAAGGATATGTATTGGGCTGAAAAAGCATTGACCAGAGCTATTCCTAAAATGATCAGAAATGCGAGTTCAGATGCTTTAGTAGATGCCCTGGAATACCATCTGGAGGAAACCCGAGAGCAGGTCAGCCGGGCTGAACAGGTGTTTGAAACCATTGGTAAAAAAGCAATTGGTAAAAAATGCGAGGCCATGGAAGGCCTGATTAAAGAAGGGAGCGAAATCATGGCTGAATGCGAGGCCGGGGCAATGTGTGATGCAGGTATCATAGCAGCAAGCCAAAAAATAGAACACTATGAAATTGCCTCTTATGGAACACTCAGACAATTTGCCGAAACCCTTGGATTTAATGATGCCGTGGACCTGCTGGCCACTACGCTGAAAGAGGAAAAAAATGCAGACGGTAAACTTTTCCACCTGGCCGTCCGTGTAATAAATGTTCAGGTTGCTCAACCAGGGTTTTTCTAAATCGAAGTAGTTTTTTTTTCATATCGGAAAGTGCAGTATTATCATTATACTGCACTTTTTTTATTTAAATTCATTCGGCAATTTCATCCCAATTTGTTTAATTCCTTAGGAACCAAAATACATACTCAAGTGAAAAAGAATAAATCAAATAGACCATCCGGTTTTGAAAAATTTTCTACCCAGGCAACGCATGCTTCAGGAAGTACTATTGCGTTTTTAATTGCTTTCCTGGTGATTGTGGTTTGGTTGATAACCGGCCCTCTATTTAATTATTCCAATACCTGGCAATTGTTTATTAATACCGGGACTACGATTGTTACTTTTTTAATGGTTTTTCTTATTCAGCGCAGTCAAAATAAAGATTCAATTGCCGTACATTTGAAACTCAATGAGCTGATTGTCGCCCAAAAAATGGCCAGCAACAGGCTGGTTGCAATTGAAGAGATAAGTGAAGATGACCTGAAGGTCCTTCAAAAATTTTATAAACAACTGGCCGAATTGGCCGAACAGGAACTTCCCGTCGAGCAATCTCATTCCCTGCATAAGGTGAACGAACACCATAGAAGAAAAAAACAAAAAGAATAATCGGTTTATCCCGGAATTTTAAACGCCTGCCTGGTCAATAACTTCCATATCCCTTTTTGTTTTTGCCACACTAATAAAATGTGTATATCGATTTTACCCACTGCGTTTATATTAAATGTTTCCCCGGTCAGCCGGTGCCTGACTATGGCATTATCACCAACAATCCTAACCGTTTGATCGGAAAAAGTAATAGACCTGAATACCGACCATCCCTTGACAACCTCGTCTACAAAACCAACCTTATCTCGTAAAGTCCCGCTGGAATGACCATAACTCAATTCAAACAGCAAGATGAAGAAACGTATCTCCTTTCAATGTCCGGTGATGGCAATCAATTTAAAGACCAATACACCTTTAACCTGGAAGCCCGCACTATAAATGATTTTATGGATAGTTGTCTGGACAAACAAACCAACCCAGGTTCGCATTTTGTCAAAAACCGGATATGTACCAAATTTACAGCAGATGGACGCTGGACTATCCGCAACGACCAATGGATTGAAATCCTCCATAAAACAAAATCAGAATTTCAGATCAAATCTGAAAATGAATTGCAGCAACTATTGCTCAATAAGTTTGATATCAGGATTTGATACTCAACCCTATCCGCATACACTTAAATGGCATTACAGGCAGCCAGTGTTTTCAGTCCTATAAAACCGGACGAATTCAATCAATGGGGATTATTTAGATATAGGTAAGCTTAAACAATTATCCTATCTTTTGTCCAAAATCCGTCTATGCCTGAAATCAGTCCAATTGTCCTGCTCCTGCTGGGGCTATTGATTGTTGTGGCGGGTATTTTAATTGTCCGCTTACATCCGATTCTGGCTTTGTTATCAGGAGCCGTTCTCATCGGGTGGCTGACTGCTGATTCACAACTTCAGCTATTTGCACAATCCAGGGGTCTGTCTGAAACACAAATAAATAATTTATTGAATCAATCTTTTGGAGAGCGCATAGCCATTGCCTTTGGAGAAACCAGTGGTAAAATTGGGTTATTGATTGTCCTGGCCTCCATTATAGGGAAATGTTTGTTGGATAGTGGTGCCGCAGAACGTATAGTCCGCTCCATGCTTAAGGTATTCGGGGAATCTAAAGCCCCGGGAGCATTTATGGTCAGCAGTTTTATCCTGGCAATTCCGATTTTTTTTGATACCATATTTTACCTCATGGTACCGCTGGCCCGTGCCATGGGCGTGCGAAAAGAAAAATCCTACGCGCTGTACATCATGGCCATCATTGCAGGGGGGACTATGGCACATTCACTGGTACCCCCAACACCCGGACCCTTGTTTGCTGCAGGTGCATTGGGGGTCAGTATTGGCATGATGATCATTATGGGCACTGTGATCGGTTTGATTTGTTCGGGCGCCGGCTTAGCCTACGCGTATTGGCTGAATAAAAATCAATTTATCCCTTTGCGCTCAACAAATGATGTCCCTGTAGAAGAGTTGAAATCCTGGCTAAACAAAGACACTTCCACCTTACCTTCTTTTTTTATGTCCAACCTGCCTATTGCATTACCGGTCGTACTGATAGCCGGTAAAACCATCATTGAATCCCAGCCTCATTTCTATCCGGATGGTATTTTATCCTTTTTTAAGGTGGTGGGTGACCCGGTAATTGCCCTTTTTATTGCTACTATAATCGCCTTGGCTATTTTATCCAAACAATCATCCTATAAGTTGAAAGAATTAAAAACTCCGGTAGAAGAAGCTATTCTCAGTGCCGGCATGATAGTCCTGATTACCTGTGCAGGTGGGGCTTTTGGGGCAATACTCCAACAAACCTCCATTGGGAATTGGCTGGTAGACCTATCGAAGGATGTTAAACTGGCAGTGTTGCCACTAGCTTTTTTAGTGACAGCCGTTATTCGTACTGCCCAGGGTTCGGCTACCGTGTCCATGATTACGGCTATCGGGATGTTGACCGTATTCAATACTCCAGGGGCTATGAGTTTTCATCCCGTATACCTGGCTATCGTGATTGGCTGCGGATCTAAATTGTTTCCCTGGATGAACGATAGCGGATTTTGGATCATAACCAAAATGAGTGGCTTTACCGAAGGGGAGTCGATTCGCAACTTTTCCCTTTTATTGACCATCATGGGTGTGGTGGGTTTGATAGCTACTATGATTTTAGCTAAGTTATTTCCATTGATAGGATGAATAAAATCCTGAGTATTTAAAAAACATTTGCAAATGATTAATCGATTTCCATGATAATAAAAGATCTTAGAATACATTCAATTGCCATAGCCGACCCTCCCCTGCGAAGTTCATACGGCCTGCATTCCCCTTATGCTTTGAGGACCATACTGGAATTGGAAAGTGAAGACGGAATCATCGGTATCAATGAAACTTATGGTGGTGAGGCCCCGGCATCAGCCTTGCAAGCCATTCGCGAAAAAATAATTGGTAAAAATGTATTTCGGATCACCGGCACACTCAATCCGGCGATGAAATACAAGCAACCAGATCAGGACAGATCGCAGACCTTTATGGTTCCCGGCGAAAACCCATTGGATGAAACCAGCAGGACCTACGCTGCATTGGAAGTAGCCTGTCTTGACCTTATCGGAAAAAGTATTGGGGTGCCGGTATGTGATCTCATTGGTGGCAGGGTGCGGGATGAAGTACCTTTTTCAGCTTATCCCTTTTATAAACATGCCGGAGGTGGAGGTGAAGGTGACGATATCCGGGAAGACGAATATGGTGAAGCTTTGACACCGGAATCCTTAGTTGACCAGGTAAAGAAAATGATTTCACAGTTTGGTTTCAGTTCGGTCAAGTTTAAAGCCGGTGTATTGGATCCGGATATTGAAGTTGAAACCGTAAAACAGATGTTCCGTGAATTTGGTCCCGGTGTGCCGCTTCGTATTGATCCCAACTCAGCCTGGACCATAGACACATCTGTCAAAGTCGGAATTGCCCTGGCGAAAGAACTTTCCGGTGGCGGATACCTTGAAGACCCAACGGCTGGCATTCAAGGAATGGCTGAGGTGAGGAGACGTTTATTGGAACTTGGAATAACAGTTCCATTGGCCAGTAATGTCGCAGTAACTTCATTTGGTGATCTTCCTGCATCTGTGGCAGCTGATGCTGTACAGATTATTTTATGCGATCATCATTATTGGGGGGGTATGCGCCAGGTACAACATCTCGCCAAACTGGCTGAGACTTTTAATATCGGATTGTCCATGCATTCCAATAGTCATCTGGGCGTATCGCTCATGGCTATGGCCCATGTTGCTGCTGCCACGCCCCATCTTACCTATGCCTGCGATACCCACTATCCCTGGCAATCTGAAATGGACGAAGTGGTCGAAGGAGGTAAAATCAAAATAGAAAGAGGCTGTGTTGCCATACAGGAAAAACCCGGGCTTGGTGTCACCCTGAATTATGATCAATTGGAGAGAGGGAAAGAAAGATACCGTAAGGTACCCTATCGCAACAGGGATGATGCCGCAGAAATGAGAAAACATGTGGATCCGGAATGGAAAAGAGTATTGCCGAGATGGTAATAGCGATTCATAAAATATTCCCAAAGCGACACGAGGGACACAAACAATGATTGGAATAGATTTGAATGCTAATTCTAAGTGATCTTAGAGTCGCTCGGGAATATAAAACTAAACAAGAATCCAAACAAAGTATGAAACTCATAAATGTCGAAGCATTTTTAATGTCCTATCCGATGCCCGAAAAAATCGTGCTGCCTTTTTGGGGAGGTATCCGGACTATACTGAAACGGGATGCGATGCTGATCAAGGTGACTGCAGACAACGGACTGACCGGGTATGCCCCCGGACCTGCATTTACCAGAGCGGCGGATGAAATTTCCGGGGTGATTAAAAATTTTTTAACCGGCAAGGATCCACAGCTTTGGAAGACCTTTGAATTTAATAGCCACCCCGAAACTCTAAAAACATATTATGCTGTTGAAGTCGCTTTGCTTGATCTGGTGGGGAAATATGAAGGATGTAGTATCTCTGAGCTCATGGGCGGCCGGGTAAGATCGAACATCAAGCTCTATGGAAGTGCGGGTATGTATATGTCGCCGGAAGGTTATGCGGAAGAATCCGCTGCGGTGAAGGATTGGGGATTTTTAGCTTACAAGATGAGGCCGGGGTCGGGTCCGGATCAGGACCTATATACGGTCGAAGGTATGCGAAAGGCTACCGGCCCAGATATGGGACTGATGGTGGATGCCCATACCTGGTGGCGCATGGGGGATAAAAATTATTCGACTGAAATTATCCATGAACTGGCACAAGCCATTTCCGGGTTTCAACCCTACTGGCTGGAAGAACCCCTGCCACCAGAGGATCATCCGGCCTATCGCGAATTAAAAAACAAGAAATATCTGCCTATAGCAACAGGGGAACATGAACAAGAACTGTCCGGCTTTACCGACCTGGCTCTTACTAATGCTTGTGATTTCCTGCAAATGGATGTTTGTTGCCAGGGAGGTTTTGAAATGGGTTTAAAGGTTTTTGATCTCGCCCGCGATCATAATATGAAATTTGCCTTTCACAGCTGGGGCACTGAACTGGAAGTGCTGGCTGCGGCCCAACTCGGGGTATGCCGGGAGGAGTCTGTAGTCGAATGGTTAGAATATCCATGTTATACTTCCCCGGGTAAAAAAAGTATGTACCCCTTTCCTTTGTCATCTGAAATCCTCAAATCACCTTTAAATATACAAAGCGGTTACTTGCATCTGCCTGATAGCCATGGATTGGGAATTGAGGTAAATGAAGCAGTCATTGAGCTATATCCTTTCATTCCCGGCCCCTGGTCATATTTTCATCAAAGCTCACCGCAAAAAACCATTGCAGTTACGGGTGACCATAGTGTCAAATGGGTACAATGAAAGAAGTCAATAGCAAACGCAATAGGCTGACGCACAAACTTGATTTCTTTTCCCTATTATTACATCAGGATGAAAAACCTTAAACAACGTATTCTGGATGGGGAGACCGTCCACGGTTGCTGGATCAATCTGGGGTCAACGGTTTCGGCAGAAATTATTGGCCGCGCCGGATTTGACTGGGTATTGATTGATCTGGAGCATGGGGCCGGAAATGATCTTTTGATGTATCAACAATTGCAGGTACTGGCGGGTACATCCTCAACGCCTTTAGTACGGACGGATGAGTTGAACCGGGCAAAGATTCAGCGTATACTCGATGCCGGGGCTTCCGGAATAATGTTTCCGCAAATCCAGCATCCTGAAGAGGCAGAACGGGTCACCCGTATGATGTATTACCCTCCAAA
>JAWXBI010000214.1:0-3748 GCA_034439915.1 Saprospiraceae bacterium
AGTCTATAATATGTTAATTAATGAAGGAGCTTAAATTTATCAAAGTCTTGTCTTATTTACCGCGTGCCGAGCTCAATCGATTACATAAATTTTTGGTTTCGCCTTATTGCAATTCCAATCCTCTGCTGCCGGTCTTGTTTAATGAATTATTTTCCGGAAGTTCCGGACTAAAAGAGGGCAAAGTCGATAAAATTAAAATCTGGAAAAAACTATCCCCTCAAAAAGGATTTAATGATCCGAAATGGCGCAAATTATGCAATGATCTGATGAACGCCATTCAGCAGTTTCTGATCTATGAACAGTTGAATAAACGCCCGTTGATGGCGGATAATTTATTGCTTGAAGCCATCTATGAAAACAATCTGGAAACGCTACATAAATCCTTGTTGAATAAAGTAGAAAGTGATTTTAAAAAAAACAACAGCCTGTCGTCAGAATTTCACCTGCAGAATTTTTTACTCGAACGCAACCTTTACAACCTCAAAGAATTCGAAATTAACATGGAGACTCAATCCAACTTGGAGAGTATTCATCACAACCTTGATTTGTTCTATATCGCGGAAAAAACCAAACAACTGGTCAATGCCGCCACCCGAAGGCTGGACTTCAATCTGCCGATTGACATTAACCTGGAAGAACAATTAATGGATATGATCCAAAAAAACGACTATCTGGATCACCCTGAAATCAGCTTGTATTACAAGATTTATCAAATCAAAAAAAATAAAAATGCCGGTGGCGCCTACGGGGAATTAAAAAAATCCGTGCTGGATCACCTGGACAATTTTTCGCATCAGGAGGCCGTGGATATTTTTAAAGAGATGATCAATTTTACCACGCTTCAACGAAATCAGGGTCATTCGGAATTTGAAAAAGAATCCCTGGAATGGTACCAATACGGACTTAAACACGATTTGGTCTTTCCAAACAATAAATTTCAGCCTGGTCATTTCTTGAACATCGTCATCACCGGAATCAGAACCAAAGAATTTCACTGGACCGAACACTTCATTGAAGAATATCAAAAAATCATTCCTGCCGATCAAAAACACACCCTGGTGACTTTCTCCCTTGCCCGCTTGTACTTTAATCAAAAAGCGTTCGATCAGGTCATTGAAAAACTCCGGGATGTGGAATTTGATGAATTGACTTACAACCTCGATTCCAAAGTGTTGTTGCTGGCAACCTATTACGAAGTGGAAGAGTGGCAAGCCATGATTTCACTTGCCGATAGTTTCAGGACATTTTTAAACAGGCATCAAAAAGATATCACCTTAGCTAAAAAATTAAGGTACTCCAATTTTGTCAAGTTCATTAAACGGTTAAGCAGAGTCAAATACCTGGATAAAGCAGCTATTGCCAAAACGTTGAATGAAATTAAATCGACGGAAGGGCTGGTCAACCAAGCCTGGTTGCTGGAAAAAGCACGGTCCTTGAATTAATCTTTATTGATCCCCCTGCGCTTTGCTTCTTGCCGGATCATCGCCAGCTCACGCCCAACTTCACCGGTAATAGAAGTATTTTCCTGGGCTCTCCGGATTAAAAATGGCATCACTTCCTGAATCGGTCCGTACGGCACGTATTTAGCCACATTAAATCCGTGATGAGCCAGGTTAAAAGTGATATTATCACTCATTCCGAGTAATTGACAAAAGTTGAGGTGGGAATGATTGCGTGGAATGAGCTTATCCGTGATCATTTTTGCCATCGACATCGCGCTCGATGAATTATGGGACGCATTGCAGGATGAAATCCTGTTGTAGTGTTCGATACAAAATTCTATAGCAGCATCAAAAGCCTGATCTGTCGATGTTTTGTCCACATGTATGGGTGAGGGTTGGTCCAAATTCGCTGCCCGTTGTCTTTCTTTTTCCAGATAGGCACCACGCACAATTTTTGCCCCCAGATAAAAATTTCTGGATTGCGCTTTTTCAAACGATTTTTTGAGAAAATCGAGGCGGTCAGAACGATACATTTGATAGGTATTATACACCACCACCCTTTTTTTATTATAGGTTTCCATCAATTCATCAACCAGGACATCCATGGCATCCTGAACCCAGGTTTCTTCGGCATCTATAAATACCCCCACTCCCATATCCGAAGCAAAATGCATGATCCGGTTGAGGCGTTTCCTGATTTTAGCCAATTCGACTTCTTCCTGGGTTTCCAGCAAATTTTTACCCTGCCATTTTTCCAACAGTCCATTCCGGGCCAGGGAAGAAATTTTTAAACTGATGACAGGAACCGAAGCATTGGCCGCTGCAAACTGAACCACCCTCAATATTTCAGATAAGGTAAGTTCAAAATCCTTTTCAGAATCTTTGGCTTCTACCCCATAATCCAATATGCTGAACGTTTTATTCTTGTACAAGCGGTCTATAACCGTCTGACAATCCAGCAAATTGGTCCCTCCGCAAAATTGTTTAAAAATTGTAGCCTTAAGGATGGGATCCAACAAAGGGAGTTTTAATCTCGATAATAATAATGCTACGCTGGAACCGATTTTTACCAGATTGGGGTTGTTCATCAGTTTAAACAACCGAAGGGTCTCTTTCAACTCCTGGTCGGTTTTATTAGCGAATGCAATTTCAGTATTTGAAAAGTCTAGGTAATTTGCCATGGTTAATTATGAGTTCCAGATTGACCAGGATGCCTCAGCCTGGCGATATAACATATCCAATCCATTTATGGTTCTGCAGGTCCTCGCTTCACCGCGGGATAAAAACAAGGTCTGCGCCGGGTTGTAAATCAGGTCATAAAGTATATGGTCCGGTCCGAGCGCTTCATATCTCAGGGGAGGACAAGCATTCAGATCAGGATACATGCCCAACGGTGTGGTATTGATAATCAGGGAACATGACTGTAACAATTCATCATTAATTTCCTCATACGTCAGGGCGTTTAAACTCTTTTGCCTGGAAACCAAATGGAATTCTATTCCTCGTTTTTTCAATACATATTGTACCGCTTTGGAGGCACCGCCAGTACCTAATACCAGGGCCCGCAACACCGGCTCATCCAGTTGCTGCTCAAGGCTGGCCTCGAAGCCCAGTGCATCGGTATTATATCCTTTAGTGCCTAAGGTGCTGAAATGAATGGTGTTTACGGCGCCGATCTCCTCGGCGGCCTCATCCAAATGATCCAAATACGGAATTACTACCTGTTTATGCGGAATAGTTACGTTGAGCCCAACAAGCTCGGGGCCAAGATTTAACAAAAGGCCTGGTAATCCTTCAATGTTCTCTAAGGGATACAGTTCATAAGTACACCCTTCGATTTGTTCTTTATTAAACTTTTCAGCAAAAAAATTTTTAGAAAAAGAATGACTCAAAGGATACCCTATCAATCCAAACTTGCGCATACCGGGAGGTAAAATTAATCATTCTCGTACAACTTAACTTGCTGCCATTTTGGCATAAAAAGCTTAAATTTGCGGCTCAGAAATAAAACATGTTTGATTTTCCCACTTCTGAAAAAATTATGGATGAATTGCGTCAAGGTGAGGTCTTCGAGCCGGTTAAAGGCAATGAAAGCCAGCCGGGTTTGAGTTATTATATTGAGAGTTATGGATGTCAGATGAATTTTTCAGACAGTGAAATCGTCGCCTCCATCCTGGAAGAGGAGGGTTATAGTTCCACCAGAAACCTTGAACTGGCCGACCTTATCCTGCTCAATACCTGCAGTATCCGGGAAAAAGCCGAAGAAACCATCCGGAAACGGCTGAGGACTTTTGACAAAATCAAAG
>JAWXBI010000215.1:0-9968 GCA_034439915.1 Saprospiraceae bacterium
ATTTAAGAGAAAAACAAACGAGGCCATTTTACGGTGTTGTCGCAGGGGGCGAAGAAGGGGAAGCAAAGGGGGCTCGGAGTATAACTCCTCGCGAGCAAGAATTCGGGATGCTCGCGAACAGGAAGGTCAGGGTTTTTCAATTACATATATAGCCAGGTTCTTTAAAATTTCAGGATCAGGAGTAAACGGGGTTTGAGAAGACTTGAGATCTTTCTTGGATTGAATAATGACAGGGACTCTTTCCTTGATATAGAGATAGAGTTCATTCATATCCAGGATTTTGTTCCGGTTGAGATCGGCTTCCATAGGACCCTGCAGAGTGTGTTCCGTACGGTTGGCAAAGGCTTCCAGGATAGCTTTGGTAAAAGCGCTGTTGCCCCATTGAGCATCCGTATAGGAATATTCACCGGCGCTGGAGGACAACAGAAAATAAAAATCATTGGATGCCTCACTTAATCTGACCAAAGCCTCACCCAGGTCATCGCCTGATGGACCGCTTTTCTGGCCTGAGGCGGTCAGGGCAGGTGGCACTGCCGCACCGCTGTGACAAGCATCGATCATCAGGATTTTTTTACAGGGGATATCGCGCAATTTGTCCTGAATGTCCCTTACCAGGTTGATGGTCGTTTCTTCCTCATACAGGGGATCATAGTCGGAAGGATGGAGGTAAAATTCATCGCGAAGGAGGGAACCATGAGATGAGAAATAGATCAGGATCACATCGTCTTTCCGGATCCTTTTGAATTCATAATAATCATGCACAATATCCCGGATACTTTTCCTGATCGCCTGGGTGGTTGTGGTGTTGACCTCGTTGTATGCCTGGGCCTGAATATTGGAAAACAATTTGCCTTCCTGTGTTTTGAAAGCGGAAACCAGGTCTCTGGCATCCTTGGTGACATGGATCAGGCTGGGATCGGGTATACCATAGGCATATACAAAAAGATTGCTTCTGGGTGGCTCATAATGAATGATCATGGGTGATGAGGTCTTGATCAATTCATCCCGGTACCAAAGGCCCAGGCGGACCTTGTTTTCCCCTTCTATGAGCATGATATCGGCCTGGAGATTATATTGGTAAGATCCTAAAAGCACGCCTTGATCCAGGGCCAGTTCCACCGTATCCGTTATATTTTTCTGGCTTCGTTCGATCAGCAGCCTGGGGATCAATCCTTCCGCATTATGATCCTGATTGATCAGTTTCAGCAATACCGGGTAGCTGTTTCTTTTGGAGGTAAAATAATTTTGATAAATTACCGGATCAGGATCTATCCAAATAGTGAATATTTTATCCGGGTCAAAAGCCTTCAGTTGGGAATTTGCCCTTGCGGATTCCTGAGCCATCCCTGTCTGTTTCTTAAAAAAAGAATCCAGGGGAAAACGTCGGTAATCCTCCCGGACAAGAGCTGTCAGCTTTCCGGATTGTAATTTTTCAGCAAGGAGAAAGCTTGTTTGTTCTTTCCTTGCATTCATCCATGGGGTGAGAAGGGCTTTGATCGGCACTCTGATCTGTTTATGGATGACCTGGTTGCCTGGTTGGGCCCAGAATACGATGGATAAAGTGTCTTCGGTCAAAAATCCCCTGGGTGTGATCGTCAGGATGGATTTTTTGGATTCATTCAAGCCCAGATCGATCAGGGTATCTGTAAACTTGAAGGGAAGGTCTTCAAGGCCCTGAATGCCTGCGCGCATTGCTTTCAACGACACCGACCCAGTATTGCTAAAAACTACGGGAAGGTCGATCACCGCCTGGCCACTGTCGAGCTTTTCTCTGAGGATTGGCTGTTCAAATTTTAGGGATACTTCAGTCAATTCGGGCCCCAGAAACTCAATCTCCATTTTCAGGGAATCCAGTGGCTTGTTTCTACCATCTGTCAAAATAATTTTAACCTGGTGGGTCCCTTTCATGGTAGCTTGCCGATAATAAGGGATGTTAAATAACTGATCTCCGGGCTTATTGAGAATAACATCAAAACCCACTCGCTGGTCATCGATATAAGTCGTCAGCTTCGGTACGGCGGGGATGTTTATTCCACTCGGTTTGTATTTAACCTGGAAGGCCGAAGATTCTGTATAACCGATTTTGCCGTCGCCATTGTCTTCAATTACACGAAGGTCGACCAGGTCAATACCAGCAGTCCAATCTGACAGATATTTATCCGAGGGAATTTTCATGATCCAACCGTCTTTGCGCTCAGCTTCTCCGGAAGCGGTCCAGGCTCCAAGGATCAGATGGCCTGAAAAACTATATACCATAGAAGTGACGGAATTGTTTTGACGACCACCCCAGATCCAGGGCTGTTCAATGGCTTTACCCGTAACCGGGTCGATTTTCAGCATCCAGGCTTTAGATCGCCGGGCGCCTGCCCGTATATGGGAATAGGTTTTTCCAGTTAAATAAATTGGGCCTCCCGGCACAATGGAAATGGCCGATAGTACATCATCGTAGCGTTCACCGAAGTTCAACTTTGTGATGATGTCCCCATTGGCAATATTGATTTTGATCAGGTAGGCGTCTTCCCTTTTCCGGGCATCATAATAAGATCCACCTATCCAGTAAAACTGATCACTATCTTTTGCCAGGGCTAGACCAGTTCCATAACCTTTCACTCCCCGTTTTGCCCAAAGTTGGTTGCCTTTGTCATCGAATAAAGCATACCACAACAATTTATCCGCATCCGTCTGGCCGGCCACCAGGAAGGTATGATCAGAAACCATGTGGATACTTCGAAGGCTTGTTCCCATACCGGGTAATTTTTTTTTCCATACCAGGCTGTCTTTGGAATAAGCGAATATAGAAGCCTGGTCATCCTCCTTGCCAATGACAATAAAATGGTTAGGGGTTAGTTCGACGAGATCCTGGTAAACTCCCCGGATTCCGGATTCAATTTTATTCCAAATCGTTTCACCTTTAATACCGACTTTCCGGATATTGGGCGAATGCCGTTTATCATTGGGCACGGGATGTATATATCCACAATACACAAATTGTCCATCAAAGGTTGAGGTAAGTCCCAAGGCCCTGTCGTCCATCAACGATCCGTAATTCCGTTCCACCATTTTTTTGCCACCGGTATCCAGGATAAAATAATATTGATCCTCCCCCTTGTTCCATTTGGAGGTAGTGAAACCGACACCGGCAATATAACCATTCGGCAATTCGACGATATCTGCGACCTCCTCTTCCTCAGTGCCGCCAATCAGGGTCGACCACCGGATATCCGGCGTTTTCAGATCCTGGGCCTGCTGGGCTATAGGAATAAATAACAAAATCCAGAAAGACAATCTCATAGTATTGTATTATCCCAGATCAAGTAATAGCCTTTCTATTACAAGCCGAAATGCCTTCAAATACTGGCACTTCCTCCCATTTTTATCCTCACCATAGAGGGGCCTATGTTTGCGGTAAAAATAGTCCGGGAGCGCCAGTCTTTATTGACCTTCCGGCTTTCACGACGAAACTCTATTGCTTGATCTGGGTTAAAATTAAAGGATTGCCCGTACATCACAGGCAATCCTTTTAAACTTTTTACCGGTGTGTTCTCAATGGTGGCATACCACACGTTTATTTCTGTAGATCTGAAAAGTGCTGTTGGCTGAGACGGAATAAACACCCTCAGGCCAGGATTCCGCATTGATCCGGATTTCCTGAAGTCCAGCTTCCCTCATATGTTGGTCTTGCCAGATCAATCGACCTTGAATGTCGTGGACCCGAACCTGAAGTTGATCTTTGCGGGGCATTTCCAATCTAATGGTAAAATGAACATGGAAAGGATTTGGGTAAATTTCTAATTCGAGGGTCGATCCGATAGATCGATTTATTGGAGGCGATGTGTATTCCATTTGAACACCATAGACCTTGTTTTTACCCTGGCTGACTTCTGCCGGTATTATCGATTCATGGAGGACAAATAATTCTTTTACTCTTAATGCTTTCTGAACCTTGATATAAACGAGCAAAAGGGTATCCTGATCTTGAATCGTCTGACCTTCTCTATTGTTTAGTGGATACCAAAGCAGTCTCAATTCATGTTCATTCACATGATAATTCTGACTATTAAAATCCGGTAAGGTCGAAGAACTGATCTTGTGAATTGTGACATTCGGGTTTATTCGCCATGCCAACTGAAAGCCATGGATATCTTTGAATTGACGGCTGCGAATGGGCACTATGTATTCCTGGCCGGCTTCCAGCATTTGATCTTCCAAAACAAAAGCGATAGCCCTGGCTTCGCGGGACTCCGGTTGGCGGGCTCCTGCCTTATCTAACCAATCCAGACTTACATCGCCAGTCTTAATTCCTATAAAATCAATTCCGGACTTGTCGGTATTGATATTTGGGATCGTATAAGAGATGGGATAATTTTCGAGTAGCGGGTTTTTTGGATTTTTGAATACATAGCTTTTAGGAATAAATTGCCATACCGGTGTTTTTCCAAAGTGAGGGATCATGCCCAGGATCAAATTCCGAATCAATACAATGTCCTGTACAGAAAGCGTGAGGTCACCGTTGACATCTGCAGCGATTATTTCATACGGAGTGAGCAGCAACTGTATTTCCAGTATATGTTTTTTAATCAGAATAATGTCAATGATGCTCAGGCCTGTGACAAAAGCATCCGTTTTTTCGGCACTGAAAGTATACGTTGTTCCCGGGTTTAATTGTTTAAAAAGGTACTTACCATTATGGTCGGTATATGTTTTCTGTTCGTTGGCTTTGACTAAGACCTGTGAGATCGGACGCTGGTCAGAAAGTGTGATGCGGCCGCTGCATTCCACGAGATTTTGAATACATATTTTACCATGAATTGTTTTTACCCCTACCGGTTCATTGAGCGGGTTGGTGCTGATGAATTCAATAGGCAGATACGAGTGATCAAAATTGATTTCTGAACAGGTCCCCGGGTTGCCGGTGAGGGTAACAAAGATGGAAAAAAGCCTTCTTTTTCCGTTGAAACTAAGTCCTTCAGTTTGGTTGCTGAACCATAGAGCACCAATACTGTTGTCTTTTATCCGGATATCATCTCGAATCATCTCGGTCAGGCCCAACTTACCAATAGAGTCAATTCGAAGCATGGAAATCTTGGAAAACGAAACAGAAAACTGAAATCCAAGGATTCGATAAAAGTCTGATCCGTAAACCGGGATTTCCACCTGGGTTCCGGCGGGGGCTTCTAGCATGGGCACTTCCAGGGTAAGTGCCGTAGCCTTGATACGCAGGATAAAAACGTTGTTTTCTTCATTACATTCCGGGAGCTTGTTAAAAGGATCCACCCGAAGGATCAGAAAGTGATATGCGCCATTCAACAAAGAGTCCCGGCTGACGATGCTAAACACTTCACCGGCATTGATTTTTACCAAATTGTTTAATCCCAGGATGATGTCCCGTGACCGGTGATCCCCTGAATCGATCCTTTCGTCCTGGGACAGGAAGGCATGGATGACTACATTATCTGATAGAGATCCGGGATCATTGTCCAGGAGGGCATCGACGTTACCGGCATTGGCCAGATTAAGGGCATAGCGTATATGATCGTCGCTGAATGAGAGGATGGATGCCGAGGTAATTTTTAGATCTGGGCATTGAGCCCGGAGGCCGCCGGCAAGCATAAAGCATAAAATGAAGTAACACTTTTTCATTTTGATTATATTTGTTTATTGTCCAAATCGGACACGGATACATTGCCATAAAGCGACATTGTTAACACCCGACTACTTTGATTTTTTCCGACATTGCTAACATTTATCAGGAACCGACATATATGAATGAAAACCCAGTGGATCACCAGATCATCCAGGCCATCAAATCCGGTGACCGGGATGGCATTAAACAATTATATCAACTTTATTTTAATATGATCGCAACCCTGATTCTAAAAAACAACGGAACCCGCCTGGATGCGGAGGATATATTCCAGGAGGTACTGGTTACCGCGATTACCAAAGTACGCCTGGCCGATTTTCAACTCACCTCCCGTTTAAGTTCTTATCTCTATTCCATTGCTAAAAACATGTGGCTTTATCGGCTTAGGAAGGAGAAGAAGATTGGATTTGTGGATACTGAAAATCAGGAGAACATTCCCGATGACAACTCCCCGGAAGGATCGGATTCATTCGAAGAAAAACACTTATTGATAGCCAAGGTATTTGACCAGATCAGCGAGGAGTGCCGTAAAATTCTAAATGAATATTATTTTGAAAAAAAAGCACTGAAAGATATTGGCACCCAAATGCAATACACCGAAGGTTCGATCCGGGTAAAAAAGTTACGTTGTATGGAATCGCTGAAAAAGAAAGTCGAAGCACATCCCGATTACATTAAAATCAATGAGTTATGAATTCTGAAACATTATTCAACCGATATGTCGGTGGTGAATTATCAGCAGATGAACAAAAGCTGTTTGATGAGCTGTATGACCAGGATACCTTGTTCAAAGCCCGGGTGGACCACCACCAGGAGTTGGTCCAAGGTATTCAGGCAATACCTGATCAAAGCATAAGACAGGAAGTAGGTGAGGTGCACCAGGTTGAAATCAAAAAAACCTGGGACAATATTGAATTTGAAGCGGATGTCACAAAGGCCCTTAAATTTAAAAACCAGGAAACTATCCGATCTGGTGAGGATACCAGCTTAAAAAAAGACCAACAACGGGTCACCAAAAGCAATGGACGAATCTTTTTTATCGGGCAATCCAAAGTTTTTGCGATTGCTGCTTCCATTCTGTTGGTGATCAGCCTCGCCCTGACCTATAATTGGTTTACCCGGTCTTCCGGAGAAGGCATCTGGCAGGAGGCACTGACACAGGCTTACGATCAAATCAAACAGGGGGCTCAGACTTCGGGTCTTGCGGATCCGGATCAGGGATACCGGAATCTTCAGAAGCTGGTTTTTGATTTGCTGGACCAGTCTGAATCAGAAAAAGCGATGGTTGCTATTGAAGGCTATTTTATAAATCACCCCAGGGATTTTACCTACCATCAATTAAAGGCCTGGGTTTATTTTAAAAACAAAAAATGGGATCAGGCCAGGACGGCTTTTCAGGCCGCTGTCCTTGAAGGAGATTCCTGTCTGAGCAAATTGTATTATGCCCTGATGATTAAGAATTCACAGGAATTCGGGAAACTTATCTTGGAAGTTAAACAAAATGCTTCCTGTATGGAGCTTGAGTTGGTGAGGTCACTATTAACTCGTCAGGGTTTATGATCCGTTTGATCTGTTTTTGCAGCCTGTTTTTTTTCAGTGCAGTGAGGGCCCAATCGGATTTGAATGCTCTGTTCAACAAACTTTGTAAGGCTTTACAAGTGCCCACAGATAAACAACCCAAACTCGTTATCCGCAAAGCAGGTGGGTCCGGTGCCTCTTATTCGAGGCAAAACCATACTATATATCTTGAGCAGAAACTGGTAGATGCATTTTCTTCACTGGGCGGGCAAAAGGATGCCGGTCTGGCTTTTGTGCTGGGCCATGAACTTTGTCATGCTTTGGAAAAGGATAAACACGACACCCATTTTCTGGCTTATGACAAAGCTATAGGGACCAACTACAGAATTGAACAAAATGCGGACATCCAGGGGGCTTTCGTGGCTTACCTCACGGGTTACAATTG
The DNA here is from genome assembly GCA_034439915.1 of Saprospiraceae bacterium. Taxonomy (GTDB): domain Bacteria; phylum Bacteroidota; class Bacteroidia; order Chitinophagales; family Saprospiraceae; genus JADJLQ01. Next base: position 7,608 of record JAWXBI010000215.1, read on the forward strand.
TTTACCGGTAATGTCGGAGGCGATGGAAATCATTTATCAGGTCTATCAATTGAACGACCAGTTGTCAGGTTACCCCTCAAAAGGAGAAAGGATCGAATCGGTAGAGTTGGTCCGAGAACAAGTAGCCTCTTTGATCACCCTATTTAAATCTGCCAATTTGCTTGTTCTCATCGGTCATCATAACATTGCCGCTGAATTGTATAAACGAATTCATAATTATTTTCCGTCTCCAGAGGTGCAGAATAATATGGGGGCCAATCTTATACTTGAAGGCCTCAATCTCGGAAAATTCAAAACACTAAAGTATGCCTTGCCTATAGAGATTGCCTGGGAATTAAGACTTAGAAAGCCGGATATGCCGAGCGGTCAAAAGGACTTTGAACCGGAAATCATACGGAAAAGAGAAATCTTATTTAGGAGGGCAGAAATTCTCTATAAAGATCTGTTGATTCAACATCCACAATATTTTCCGGCATGGACCAATCTGGTTTGCCTGAAACTAGCACAGGAAGATATTAAAGGCGCCAGCCTCATGCTGCAGGAGATATCCAATCGGTTTAAAGGAAAGGAATACTCAGATATGCTCCAGTTGCTAAGAGGCACTTTATACTTACTGGAAAACAAATCCAATAATGCCCGGTCAACATTCAAATCAATCCTGAATCCCGGGCTGAAACAGTTGGCGAATCAAAATCTAAGTCAGGTCAATAGGAATCCAGTTGAAATTCCATTTTGTTCCATCCAAATTCCGCTCTCGGATAAGTTGGGTGCTGCCTTGTTACAGGAGAAAACCATTCGTTTTGACAGCTTGGTAGTTACCTGGTCCAGGGAGTTGATTACCATTCAGGCTCCGGGATTTAAAAAAACATTCAGATCGGTTGAAATCTTGCCAAAACAAATTGCGGCATGCCATCCAAATCGAGGATTCTACTCAGGAGGGATGATTTGGAACGATTCCCTGATGTCCATTCCAGACCCCGTCAACCGGAAAGAAGCCTTTTATACGGTTAATTAATTGTTGGTGATCATCAGACAACCTAATAGTGGATTAAAACTTTAGTTCTTTTTCCGCAATAAGGATTCCCTTATTATTAGGTAAATTTGATGAAGTCATCCCTGCTGTGAGAATATTTTATTACCTGATCGTGTTTGGTTTTGCGCAATCCATGATTGCTCAACAGCTACCCAACCTTACCCTTTACCGGGAATACCAATCTTTTTTAAATCCGGCGGCGGTCCCCCATGATTATTTTAGGGAAGATTTTAATGCCCATATCGGAGTATCATACCGGGCCCAATGGACGCGATTAACGCAGGGTGCCCCGGTCACTGGTCTCTTGCAGGGATCCTATATTGGAGATCAGTCGAATACCAAATTAATACTTGGTGGTAGCCTGGTTTACGATAAGGCAGGAGCAATCAATTATTATGGTTTGAATGCAAAATTTGGGGTTTTGTTTTCCGAAGATCCTCTGTATGGAGGTTTTTCAGCTGCCCTAACGCTTGGGTATAAACAGTTGCGCCTTCAGACGGAAAATCTGATTGCCCAGGATATTACTGAAATTCTGGGTTCCAGCGACCGCTTCAGATCTTCATCACCTGATATTGGATTTGGCTTGTTTTATCATGCCCGCCTGGAGAACGAGGATAATTTCTATGCTGGTGCGTCCATGCCCCAGCTTTTTTCAGTCAACAGTCTAAATAGCGCTGCAAAAGCCAATATCAAAGCCATACCGCATTATTATGGTATAGCCGGTTATATTAAATACCTCAACGATTATAGTTTTATCGAAACCAGTGCCTGGGTAAAATACGTTCAAAATATTCCGATCAATGCCGATCTAAACATCAAATATCAGCTTGATCAAAACCTATGGCTGGGAGTAGGAATGTCTACCGCTAAAATCCTTCATCTGGAAGGGGGTATCGTGCTTTCTTCTGCCAATATAGGCTGGGAAACTCCGCTGCGTATCGGCTATTCTTTTGAGGATGGTTTTAATCAAATCGCCAATCCTTTCGGGAAAACACATGAGGTCAGCATTAGCTTTGCCTGGAGTACGAGGTGATCTGGTATCGTAAAAGCCGGGTTAAAGACTATTTCTAATCTGAATTCAAATTTTCTATCTTACAATAGTTACAAATTATTTGAAACGGGCCAGCTAAAAGCAAGTTTCTTGATTTATGGGTGAGTCCTGGTTTTATCTCTTATCAAACAAAATTAAGTTTAGATTTTATCCAAATATTTCATAAAACCAACTATTTTTGCACCCGCTTTAGGAAACATGGCCCGTTCGTATAGAGGCCTAGGACGCCTCCCTTTCACGGAGGAAACACGGGTTCGAATCCCGTACGGGCTACTTA
>JAWXBI010000216.1:0-8493 GCA_034439915.1 Saprospiraceae bacterium
GCTAAGGTTGAGCCCCGATCCATCGGGGGAGGTTGAGGTTGAGCCCCGATCCATCGGGGGAGGTTGAGGCTGAGCCCCGATCCATCGGGGGAGGTTGAGGTTGAGCCCCGATCCATCGGGGGAGGTTGACCCAGACTTGACTTTCGGGCTTTCCGTCTTTCAAACTAAATCATTTCAAGCCTGGTGCTATGTTAAATCTAATAGGTCGTATTTCCCACGACGACAGCGATAGCGCTGCGAGCACAAAGAGCGAAGACCACACTAAATAATCGGAACGGTGCAGCGACAAAGAATTCCTTTTGTATATTTTTCGACACAACATTGCAACGCAGTTTCGCTGCTCGTCGGTCGTCGCTCACGTTGCTCAACTTTCGTCGCTCGCTGAGGGGGTATTTAATCCGTCAATACATGCTTAACTTGACACTAGTGCAAATCAAAAGACCGGGTAAAATCCCGGTTCGTACTCCTTCCATGACAACCAGTACATCCTGACCCTGCTTTATTGAGAGAATACACTACCTTGCCCGAAGGGCCATACTCAGCCCATAACCAACCGGAGGCAGATTGATTGTGAGATGGAAGCTTCATCATTGGAATTAATAACTGGAGGGTATTACCGCTGTATACTTCTTTCAATACAATGGACGAATCCGGAAAACTAACTCCGGTGGGTAGCTTTCCGCTGGCATCCAGGACTGAAGCGGCTTTGGCGTTGAACCTCAGCTTAAAACTGCCATGCGGGCTATCACCAGCTCCATTCAATAACGTATTGGACCCTTTATAATAAACGAAGTTATTGTTCTGCACCAAGGAAAACAACGTATCATCATCGATACCGGAAGGATCCGGATCCTTTTCACATTGAGAAAGTAAGATCACTGAACAAACTAATAATAGGATAGGCAGATTGCGGAATTTCATAAACTTAAAACGTTCAAATATTAATAATGTTGATTATTTATCATTTTAAAAATGACCGGTTTGCCATTGTTTATTGCAGCCGTAATATACTGCGTTTTCCCTATGGTCAATTTATAGAGTTTACGCAGTTCCTGATGGCCTGCCAGTTCCTGATGCCGGTAATTAAATTCATGTGAACTGTTTTGTATAAATACAGATAGTCCCTGGGCCATATAACTGCCGATTTCCGGTTTTGATGCACTAAAATTGCCTCCCAACAGCAAATCGGGCAAATTGTCCCCATTCAGGTCTTCAATACAAATCGAAAATACCGGTGCAAGCTGGGCCTCCATAGGCAAAGGGATTATCGAAAATGTTTTCCCTTGATTTAAAAAAATCGTGGTCGCACCGGTATTGCAATTCAGTTTGATGGCGGGGTCCAACTGTGCCGGACTGAATATATCCTCCATGGTTTGATTTTTATAACTTTCAAAACGCAGGTATTTTTTTTTCAATCCAGGCATCTGGCTGACCAGGTCCTGTCTCAATGTCAGGGGATATGTTTTGTCACCATTAAACACCGATAAAATTTGTTCTGCGGATCCATTTTGATCAAAATCATTGATCGTCAATCGGGCAGGTTGTGCGGGGCTGGATTTAATCCGGGTATTCAAACCCCAATTGCCCGCTACGAAATCCTGGTCGCCATCATTATCCAGATCGGCAGCACGTATAGTTTGCCACAATCCTGAAGTTTCTTCCAGTCCAAATTCAGCGGTGGCATTGTTGAAAGAATTATTTTGATTCATCAGGATCGTCACCGGCATCCATTCTCCTACAATGATCAAATCCTGATCTTTGTCACCATCTACATCGGCCCAGGCAGCGTCGGTGATTAAACCTATTTTATTTAATGCGCGTATGGACATGGCGGTATATTTCCCTCGACCATCATTTTGAAGAATATATCCATTACACGGCACTCCATAATTGAATGGAACTAACCGAATGCCGACAAACAGGTCCATATCACCATCCCGATCAAAATCACAGGGTTTGACACAACTGCTGCTCTCAAAATTGTAGGTTGGGAGAATTTGTTCCGATCGTTTGAAGTTTCCTTTGCCATCATTGATGTATAAACGGTCGCCGAGGAGTGAAGATCCGTTCGGTACTTCATTACCACCGGAACAAACATAAAGATCCTGATCACCATCGCCATCGGCATCCAAGGCGGCTGCATCGGTATCTTCAGAACCTTTATCTGCTTCAAATGCCGGAACCGGTTTTTTAATAAATGATCCGTTTTTTTGCTGGAGGTAAAGGGATGAGGAGGCATTCATCGCATTACCCAGGTAAATATCGTCCAGCTGATCCCCGTTAAAATCTGCTACCGTCATAGCCGGTCCTTCACGGGAAACCATATGAAATAATAACCGATCGCGTTCAAAATCGTTAAATACATTTTCCTGGTGGACAAAATCAAGGCCGGGCACGGTGACTGCAATTAAAAAATTGTTGGGCTGTCTGGTTGAGCCAACAAATGGATTTAGATTTTCATCCCGACTCAGTTTGATGACCTGATTGGTGGGAGTTGCACCTAAGGATTGAAAATGTCCATCGGGCCAGGAAAGGTGGATAGAGTCTACCACCGTTATATTCCCCAATCCAAATAAGGGCCTGGGGTCTACACAAGATTCGAAACCACGCATAGGATGGACTTCCTGGAAAAATTTTTGCCGGTCTTTAAACAGCGTGATTTGAGTTCCGATGGCTTTGGTGTTTTTGCCCTTACCGGTGAGGTCAAACTGCAGAAAATGGCGGTTAGGTTTATCGTTTGTAGTATTACGGTATACAAAACCGGGCATGCTCACATTGTTGACCACCAGGTCGGGGTCGCCGTCATTGTCCAGATCTCCATAAGCTGAACCATTGGAAAATGAGGGTTCTGCCAGGCCCCATTCTTTAGCCTGGTTTTTAAAAGTCAGGTCACCTCCATTTTTGAATGCATAGTTTGGGATCTTTTCCGATGGAATCGCATCGATAAGTTTGAGAATAACCTGGTTTTCTTTTTTCATCAGGCCCAGGATGGTTTCAGGGTCGTTGTACAGGTTGAGATAATCCTGATCCGTCAGGTCCTTATAAATTCCATTGGCCACAAAAATATCCTTGAACCCATCCATATCAAGATCACAGATCAGGGCGCCCCAGCTCCAATCTGTGGCATAAACACCTGCATACCGGCTGATCTCGCTGAACTTAAGATTGCCCCGATTCCATTGAAAAGCATTGCGGATAAACTGGTGGTGGTAACCGGTCTGTACATTGCGTTGGTACTTTTCCCAGTTTTCAAACGTGGTTTTGGTTTTATACCGCGCATCGGTTTCCGGCAGCATGTCGGTGACAAAGATTTCGGGCAGTCCGTCATTGTCTGCATCGGCCATATCGGCTCCCATGCTGTTGAGGCTGATTTCAGACATAGCGGATTCAATAGATTCTTTGAATGTTCCGTTTTTTTGGTTGAGATATAAATAATCGCGCTCAAAAAAATCATTGCTCACGTAGAGATCAGGCCAGGTATCCCCGTTCAAATCGCCAACACTTACCCCAAGACCAAAACCAATAGCGCTGGAATAGATGCCCGCTTGCTGACTGACATTGACAAAATGGCCATCGTCATTACGCAGGAGTTTGTTGCCACCGAGCGTATCGGGGATCAGGCGTTGATCTTTTCGGAGATCATAGGCACCCACCGTGCGGATCGAGTTGTTTAATAAATAACAATCCAGGTCGCCATCCCGGTCGTAGTCAAAAAATGCGGCATGGCTGGATAAGCCTATAATATTGAGGCCATAGGCGGCGGATTGTTCTGTAAAACTCAGGTCTTTGTTGTTGATAAAAAGTTCATTGTGCCGGTTGGCGCCTCCGGGTTTTCCCGATTTACAAACATAGATATCCTGCCAGCCGTCACCATTGATATCGACAAAGGCCACTCCGCTTGACCAGACTCCGGCGCAGGCTACGCTGGCCTTTTCAGTGATGTCTTCAAATTTAAAATTGCCTTTATTGAGGTAAAGTTTATTATCCACCTGGTTGCCGCAGAAATAAATATCCAGTAAGCCATCGTTGTTGATATCGCCCAGGCCCACACCGCCACCGTTGTAAAAATTGCGATAAGTATAGGGATTAAAATCTTCGGTATAGTGGAGATCGTTGGAGAATTTGATGCCTGTAGACGAATGGGGGAGAAGTTGAAAAAGAGGATTGTCGGATTTGTTGGTATTCTGCTCAGATGGCCTACAGGCCAATAAGCTTATGAGGCCGATCCAGGATAAAATCCGAATTTTCCACATCGAGTCTTGATTGGGATGCAAGTTAAGATTCTTCGTGGGATCCGGTTACTTTAGGCGGCTGATGCTTCGGCCTCCTCCTAAAGTCAAAGTGTCGGGACGTCCCCGAATAATGTCGACTCGTCCTCGCCTAAAGTCGAGATATCCGGTTCCTTTAGTCGACCGAAGTCTCGGCCCTCGCGTAAGGTTGCAGGATCCAGTTGAAAGTTTCTGGTAGCCCTACAATGAAACGAGGTGTCACCAGGCTTACCCGCCTGATTTGCCTACCAATTTCCATACATAGCTACCGCCTTCTTTAATTATACTAAAATAGTCAAAAGTGCCGTCAGCCCGGTCACCTGCAGCATCCAGCGCACCGGCACCAATAATACCGCTATAGACATTAGCTTGTTCAACAAAAAGTGATTTGAGTTTAGCAAATCCATCTGTAGTGCCATTGTTTGCTTCGATGGTATAGGCTATAGTCCATAGGGCATCGTAAGCCGCTAAAGCAAATGCGTCGGGTTCAATGCCGGTCTTGGCTCTGATGAGGGCGGCAATGGGTTTCCATTTGGCCTCAGTGGCCACTGGTAAACCAAATGAAGGCGCAAAAAAACCTGTCTTAATTACAAATTCAGCTACGACCGGATTGTTTATAAATGCAGTACTTAAAACTACACCATCACCCCCAAACCATTTGACCCCGCTTAAAACCGGGTCAGCAGCCGCCAGCTTGAAAATCTCAATGCCTTCATCAAACGAGGCCAGATAGACACCCGCTTTATCCACTCCATAAGCAGTAATGAAGATGTTGAGCTGGGATTTTATGGATGCAACAACACTTGTATAATCTGTCAGTGTAGTTGCATAAGGGGTGATCGCCAACGTTTGTCCGCCTTTAGCTGTAAATGCTGCGCCGGTAGATGTTTGCAGGCCTTTGTTGCCAGCATCATCCCTGGCCACAGTAACCAGGCCTTTAAATCCACTTTTGGAGATGGTCGCCGCCATGGCAGCTCCTTCGATTTTATCTGAGGGGCAGAACCGAAAAATAGCATCGCCGGCTACCGCTAAACTACCTGCTGTACTACTTTGACTAATGACAATAGTTTCTGCCACGTCGCTAAGCGGTTTTATCGCGGCAAGCTCTGCGCTGGACTGAGGACCGATAATAAAACTTATTTTATCGGCAATGGCCTCGGTAAAAAGTGTTTTTGCACGATCGATTTCCAACTTGGTGTCTGATACAGAAACCGCAATTTTAAAACCGGATTTTTTGTCCGTTAAATAGTTATTGATGTATTCAGCGGCGAGATCTAAGGCTGCCTGGGAGGTAATACCCAAGGTAGACCAGTTGCCTGTTAAGGAGAAAAGTCCTCTGACATTAATGGTCTGTTGGGAAGTAGAACCTTCCTTTTGGCAGGCAATAAGGACAATCAGGGTGGCAATTACGGCCACAAAGGGAACAAAAAATCTTTTCATTATAAAATTAGGTGCGGTTTAAGAAATAGCTGGCAAAAATACGTTTCTTCTGGCGTCCGATCATAAGTGTCGGATCATCGGCCCCCGCCTGAGGGCGCACGACAGATTGCACTTAGGTTAGGTTCGTGCGACTAAATTTATTCGGTCGGGCTTTGGCAATATGTGCAATTTGTCGTGCACCCCTCGCCTGAAAGGGCAAGTAAACCATAATTTTTCTGGCAACATTTAACTACCAGAATACGATCAGATTTCATGCTTCATCATATTAGCAACGCCAGAATTGCGGTTGAAAGCTTTATTGGTATGCATCTTTTCGATTCCTGATAATGAGGATATTGATTCTACTTTTAACATCATCCATGGAGTAAATAATTCTAAAATTTCCACTCCTACCCGAAAAAAATCCTCCGGGCCTTTTAGTTTTAAATATCCTTTGGGTCTGGGATTAAATTGAAGAGCATCAATGCAAGTGATAATTTTCTGGATTTCGGATTTCTGAAATTTGTATAATTCTTTCTCTGCTGATGCCGTAAGAATCACGTTGTAGCTCATATTAATTTTTCTTTTTGAGCACGGCTTTTACTCCAGCCCAACGCTTAGTTGGTTCATCTTTTCTTTTTACAGCAAGAGAATAATCATAAAAGTCTTCCCATAGTTTTCGGTTTTTCTTCAAATCAATTTGAACTGCAATTTTTTCATTGCTTTCATCTGTCAAATATGAAACTCCTTTCATAAGTATAAAAATTTTATATAAAACTAAAGATTAATAGGCAATGTCAATCGGTATTCATGGACCCATTTTAGTCATTATCGCTTCTTTAACCAATCCTGTGGAAAAGAAAACAACCGGGTTACTTCAGGCGGCCTGTCAGATGATCTAACCTATCTGATCGAATCTGTCGGCCCATGCCTTAATTGGAATAGAAGACTTTTAATCAACTACTTTTCTTAGATTGATTTTACTAAGATATTATAGTCCTCATGAGATCCAATCCAAAACCAAATCATTTACCTCATTTTCGAGAACAATCAAAAACCGAACATATTATCTTGCTTTGCGTAAGGCAAAGTTAAATATATCAAACATATTGGATTCTGCTTTCGAAAACCTAAGAGAACTCATGAAATACTGAAATATATTCGAAAACCAACTTCCTTCAAACCAACTGTTAGCGGTTGTATTTTTTTGATTTTTGTCTCAACGCAGGGATTCAGGAAAAGTATAATTCAACTGCCAATAAAGGCAACACCCAGCTTAACCATTCATAGGTGTTGTCTTTTAATTCAGTACTATCTATAAAAAACAGCAGGTTGTGTTGGTAAACCAGGTCAGCTAGGATTCGCAGGAAGACAAAAGATAGAGCCAGGGTATAGCTTCGGATCATGAACAGGCGGAGGGCTTGTAAATTGCCATTTCTGATGAAGATCCATGCCCCAGTAGTCATGAATATCCACAAAATAGAAAGGAATACCAATGGAACAATAGACCCTTGGAAGGAAATTGTCAATCCAAGATAACAGGCGGTTAACCCTCCCGCCAGACTTCCTGTCACCTATATTTTTCCCAGCAAGAAGTGGTGCCACCGGATGTACTGATTGCGAAACCAGTTCCAAAATTGTATAGGGCCCAGGATAAGTACTGTATTAGCGGTAAGTATATGAGTCGCAAACCAAAACTGTTTGTTCCAAAATGTTGGTCCGAATCCTTCCTCGTAGTATCGATACACCATCGCTTTATAAAAATAGTAAGCACTCAAGATGACGATGCTTGCCCAAAAACTGCGGTTATATATTTTTTAGAGATGGTCATCGGTTTAATATTTCCACACAACAACTATTTAAGATCGATAGTGAATATATTACCTTATATCAACCCGAAGGTTAATCGGATTTGTATTTAAAAATAATTAATTTATAGCTTTCGCCTATTCTTCAAATAACAAGGCCTGAGTGGTTTAAGTTGGAATAGTAAGTAAGAAACCTTGTCCACTTGCGAGACGGGTCTCCAGGGTTTTTTCAAGTATCCCGTTTTAGGTGAGGGCCGATGATCCGACACTTCGGATCGGCCGCCTAAAACAACCATTACCGGTTGAGTCGTTGCCGGAGAACGATTAACGACTTTATTTCTTCATCGATTTCGGTATAAGATTTTTCTCATACATCTCAATCCATTCCTTAGCGCTCAACTTTTTCATTAATTCACCAATGAGTTTATAAGGAATCTCTTCCATCTTCTTAAAACGCACGCAACTCTTACCCATATCCAGTTTTTGTTTGCTGTGTTTAGGATATTCGCTCACAAACCATTTTAATAATTTTGGATCAGCATAAACCCCCATATGGTAAAAATTAATGGAACCTTTTTGCGAGGCAATGCTGGCAAAGGGTAGTGGCTCTTCAGGCTTGCAATGGTAACCTGCGGGGTAAAGTTTATGCGGCACCACATAACCCAGGCCGCCATAACTAATGGCGGGTTCAAATCCTTTGGGCAGGTTTTTTACAATTACATCGTGCAGTTTATTAAAGGGTTCAAGCCTGTCCTCGGGCAGGTTTAATAAAATTTCAGTAATGGTTTTGCCTGGTTGTTTCATATTGCTATTGTTGTTGTCAAATAAATTATTTTTTGAATATTTATGGGGGTCAAATATTAGACTTTTACTCAACTACCAAGCGCATCACGGTTTGAGTGTCTCCAGGTCTCCGGATCTTGAACAAATATCTAAAACACTTTTTAGTCACCACCTTTGTCTCCTTCTATTTTGCTATTCGGCCGTTCTGCATCGTA
>JAWXBI010000217.1:0-14035 GCA_034439915.1 Saprospiraceae bacterium
AAGCATCGATCCGAAGCATCGATCCGAAGCATCGATCCGAAGCATCGATCCGAAGCATCGATCCGAAGCATCGATCCGAAGCATCGATCCGAAGCATCGGATTGAATTTTGCTTCATTAAAATATGCAGTTATCTATTCAATCAGCGGGGCCATAAAGAGTTTGGGTCAGTGAGCGCAGCGAGCGGGGCAAAGGAATTGCAATTCACTTTGATTTACTTATTCAGCACCCCCCCATTAATTGAAAATTTTACCTAAAATCCGGAAGTTAAAATTTTAAGAAATAATTTTAAGGGTTCTACATTCAATTCGTATCGGCCAAACGTTAGTTAAGTAAATAATAATTAAACATGAAAAGATTGAATTGGCTTCTTTTGACTATGATGTGCCTGCTGATCTCCTGTACCAAATCAAATAACGATGATACCGATGATCCCACTGCTGATTGTGCCACGACCGCCAAGGCCTTTGTCGCCAATGTCAATCCCATTATCAAGAATACCTGTACCGATGCCCTTTGTCATGGCACTGGCAGCATAAATGGACCGGGTTCTCTGCTTACCTATAATAGCATTTTTGCGGCGAGGGCAACCATTAGAACCGTAATTGCCAATGGTACTATGCCCAAAAACAGCAGTTTGTCAACTGCCCAGAAAAACACTATCCTTTGTTGGATAGACGGAGGCGCACCGAATAATTAATAGCTGGGTTTTCTATAACCCCGGCTGATATTTTCTATTTATATTCCGGTTGTTTCACCAGGTCGAGTGCTCTGCCTTTAGATACAAATTTGATTAAAGTCAACAGATTTTATATCCAGCGGATATGGCTTTGGTTTCCTGATCTGCTGTTTTTGAACAAGTTCTCCTCACGGGTCATGAAAACGTGCTCCTGCTCGTGAAAATTAATTTTAAATTTTTTATAAAAAAGGTTGATCGAAATGTCCAATCCGAGGGATGCCGATCGATTTAAGGGTACACCATTTAATAAACAATTTAAAATGATTAAAAATGAAAGCAACTGAAAATTCGTTAAACTGGTTTGAAATCCCTGTTTCAGATATCAACCGTGCTAAAAATTTTTATGAAACAGTATTTGACATTAAAATGCCGTCCCAGGAAATGATGGGTATGCAAATGGCTTTTTTTCCCTACGAGGACATGCGAGGCACCGTAGCCGGCGGACTCGTACAGGGGCCACACCACAAACCCAGTGCGGACGGTGCAAAGATTTACCTCAATGGCAACCCTGATTTGTCCGGCGCATTGTCCAACGTCACCAAAGCCGGTGGTCAGGTGGTCATGCCCAAAACTAAAATCACAGACGAAATAGGTTATATGGCCTATTTTGTGGACTCCGAAGGGAACACGGTAGCTTTGCATTCCAATAATTAATACCAACAACGGATGAATGAATTTTTATTGATATTCCGGCGAGAAACCCGAAAAGAAGATAATATCCCGCCTTCACCCGAACAAATTCAGGCTATGATGAAACCCTGGCAGGACTGGCTGGCTGTATTGTCCGCAAAAGATCATCTGGTCAGTTCAGGCAATCAACTTGCTCATGAAGGCAAGGTCATCAAACCCAACAACCTGGTGACCAACGGACCCTATGTCGAGATCAAAGAAGCTATCGGTGGTTATATTATCATACAGGCTGTTTCTATAGAAGCGGCAGCCGAACTTTCTAAAGATTGTCCGATATTGAGCGTAGGGGGCAGTGTGGAAGTCAGGCAGATCGTCCCTATGGATTGATCCAATAAACAAATATCTCCCGGCATGACCCGGGAGATTTTTTCATATGCAAGATCAGGATCTCATCCCTCATTTATTCAGGACGGAACATCGAAAGATGATTTCCGTGCTCTGTAAAAGGTTTGGTATGGAAAACATCCAGGTGGCTGAGGATATTGTCAGCGATACCTTTTTACTGGCTGCAGAGTCCTGGGGGCTTAAAGGCATGCCTAATAACCCAACGGCCTGGCTTTATGCTATTTCAAAAAACAAGGCCAAAGATGTATTTAAACATCTGGCTGTTTTTACTAATAAAATTGCCCCAAAGCTACACCAGGACGCAGCTGAAAACCAGCCTCTGGAAATCGACTGGTCCTTAAAAAACATACACGACAGTCAGTTAACTATGATGTTTGCCATTTGCCATTCGAGTATTTCCACCGAAGCGCAGATAGGTCTGTCCCTGAATTTGTTGTGTGGATTCGGAGTGGACGAAATTGCAGATGCTTTTTTAAGCAACAGGGAGACCATCTACAAACGATTGTCGCGGGCCAAGGAAAAACTAAAAGCGGAGAAGGTAAAAATTGAGCTTCCTTCCGGATCAGAAATTAATCAACGGTTGGATAGGGTAATGACCACCTTGTATCTGTTGTTCAGTGAAGGTTATTACTCCACCTCACAAAACCAAACCTTGCGTAAAGAATTATGTATAGAGGCGATGCGTTTAACCCTGATGCTGATTGATGACCCACGCACGGACCTACCTGCTGCTAATGCTTTGTTGTCTTTGATGTGTTTCCATTCTTCCCGATTTGATGCCCGTATCAATGCCCTGGGAGATCTGATTTTATACGAAGAACAGGATGAAAAACTCTGGAATAATGAATTAATCGGCAAAGGGCAGTATTATCTAAACCGGTCCTCCCGGGGATCCGAAATATCAAAATATCATCTGGAAGCTGCCATTGCGTAGTGGCATACCCATAAAAAGGATACCATGGAAAAATGGGAAAATATCCTTCAACTTTATGACCAACTTTTGTATCTTGAATATTCACCCTTAATTGCACTCAACAGGTTCTATGTACGCTCGAAAGTGTATACCCTTCAATCACCAGCCAGCTCACAGGATTGGACCCAACTCATTCACGAAGCGGAGTCTCTGGATTTAAAAGAAAATCACCATTATCATGCATTGATGGGCAAATTATATAGTGGATTGAACATTTCCAGGGCTATCCATCACTATAAACTGGCGATCCACCTGGCCAAAACATCAGCGGATAAATCGACGCTTGCCCATAAAATTACTGATCTGGAATCGGTGAATGCCAAAAACAATTAATATTATTCTTGAATAAAAAGCGGATAGTGGTCCAGCCATAAGAAAAAGAATTCAAAAATTAATCCAGGTGCTTTCAGCTCCAAAGAGGTAGACTTGTACTATCCGGGTTTTTAACAATCTCTTTAGAAAATCTATTTTGGGTAAAGAGGTCGATTATAATATCTTTGCCGACGCAAAAACGAATGGTGTCATGGATATACAAGTGCGGAACCTCAGTAAACAATACGGCCCCCAAAAAGCTGTTGATGATATCAGTTTTGAAGTTAAAACCGGTGAAATTTTAGGTTTTTTGGGACCCAATGGTGCTGGCAAAACCACCACCATGAAAATGATTGCCCAATATCTGGCCATTGAAAAAGGCGATATCCTGATTGGAGGGCAATCCATTAAAACCAACAGCCTGAAAAAACAAATTGGGTACCTGCCTGAAAGCAATCCACTCTACCATGAAATGCCGGTAATGGATTACCTGGAGTATGTAGCTGCCCTTCAGGGGTTACACAAAGACAAAATCCGGGAAAGAGTAGTGGAGATGATAAAAGTGTGCGGACTCGACATTGAAAAACACAAATTAATCAGTGAACTTTCTAAAGGGTACAAACAGCGCGTAGGCCTGGCGCAAGCTATGATCCATGACCCCGCCATTTTAATCCTGGATGAACCGACCACCGGTCTTGATCCCAATCAAATCATTGAAATCAGGGAATTGATTAGAAACCTTGGCAGGCAAAAAACCGTTTTATTCAGCACCCATATTTTGCCTGAAGTCGAAGCTATCTGCGACCGGATCCTGATCATTAATAAAGGAAAAATCGTCGCCGACGGCACGGCCAGCACCCTCCGCCAGAAAGCACAAGGACAGGAAATTTTGCATGTACGGATAGAAGATGGTCAGACTCAGGAAATAGAACAGCAGATCCGGGCATTGTCTTCAGTCCAAAGTGTTGAAGTCCTGGATGCCGATAGAAAACGATTTTCTATTGTCAGCAAACCCAACATGCCTTCGTACAGGCAATTTTATAGCCTCTGTGTGCAAAAACAATGGGTCATTGCCGAAATGATTCCTTTCGAAACCAAACTGGAAGACATATTCCGGGAATTGACGATGAATTAATATTCTGAAAACCGTATTCGAACCTTAGTTTATGGAAAAAATTATAGTAATAGCCAAAAAAGAATTCGGGTCATTTTTCGACTCGCTGGTGGCTTATATTTTATTGGCTGCCTTTCTGGGTTTTAGCGGGTTTTTTACCTGGATCCAGGGTAGCGATGTATTTATGCGAAGGGAAGCCGATCTCGATGTGTTTTTTTCTGTCGCCCGCTGGACCTTGTTTTTCTTTATCCCTGCCCTGACCATGAAAATGCTGGCGGAGGAAAAGAAAACTGGCACTATAGAAATGCTCCTCACCAAGGACATCACCGATCGGGAAGTGGTATTGGGTAAATTTGCCGGCTGTCTGTTATTGGTGGCCGTAGCCTTATTGTTTACCCTGCCGTATTACCTGAGCATAGCCTGGTTGGGCAAGATGGACCATGGTGCGACGATCACAGGCTATCTGGGGTTGATGTTGATGGCAGGAGCTTATATCGCTATCGGATTGTTTGCCAGCAGTATTACCAACAATCAGATTGTTGCTTTTTTATTGGCTTTGTTGATTGGAATATTTTTTCATCTGTTGTTTGATTTTCTCGCAGCAGGCAGCACCGGATGGATCAGTGATTTATTTCAGACCTTGAGCCTGACCAATCATTACGATTCCATTTCCCGTGGGGTATTGGACTCTAAGGACCTCATCTATTTTGGTTCAATTACCGCCATTGGTATTTTTCTTGCTGAATATTTTATTTCAAAGCGCTAATAGAACAGACTATGAAAAAGAATTTATCGACTATTGCTTTGATTGCCGGCATACTTCTCCTGGTCAACTTGTTGTCCAGACGATATTTTGTTCGACTGGACCTTACCCGGAGTAAAGAATTTACCCTCAGCAAATCCACCAAAAATATCCTTAAAAGCCTGGACGATCCGATTACGGTGAGTGCCTATTTTTCAGAAAATTTACCCGCCAATATTGCAAAAGTCCGAACAGACTTTAAGGACCTCCTGGTTGAATTTTCCAACCGCTCAGGAGGTCATATTAATTATGAGTTTATCAATCCCAATGAAAAGGAAGAGATAGAACAACAAGCCATGCAGCAGGGTATCCGCCCTATTCTCATTGACGTCAGGGAAAAGGATCAGTCCAAACAACAAAAAGCTTACCTCGGTGCCATTTTGAAGATGGGTGACCGCACCGAAGTTTTACCGTTTATTCAACCGGGTTCATCCATGGAATACGACCTGACAACGGCAATAAAAAAAATCAGCAACCTGAACAAACAGAGCATCGGGTTGGTGCAGGGTTTCGGCGCTGCGAGTATGCAGGAACTGGCCCAGGCTTCCCAAGCACTCCAGGCCTTATATACAATAGAACCTGTGGACCTGAATGCGCCTATAGCTGATAAATTTAAAACGGTGTTGTTTGTTCGACCCAAAGATACCCTCAGTCCTCAAGCCTTTCAAAGTCTCGATCAATTCCTGGCTCGCGGGGGCAATCTGGTATTAGCGATTAACAGTGTGGATGGCGACCTGCAAAATGCTACAGGTAATGTTTTGACGACCGGAGTTGCCGAATGGCTTCAAACACATGGAGTGACGATCAATCCGGATTTTGTGGTGGATTCCCGTTGCGGTCAGGTAAATGTCCAACAACAACAGGGTTTCTTTACCATGATGACACCGGTAAAGTTTCCATATTTGCCTTTGGCCAGCGATTTTAGCACCCACCCGGTCACCAAAGGCCTGGAACAAGTCATATTCCCTTTTGTCAGCAGTGTATCGGTAAAAGCAGACAGTAGCCTGCGGTTTACTTCTCTGGTCAGTTCTTCTGATAAATCAAATACCCTTCCGGCCCCGACTTATTTTGATATCAACAAACAATGGCAAGAAAGTGATTTTCCCAAACAACGCATTTCGATGGGTGGAGTAGTTGAACATACCGGTACCTCTCCCTGGAAAATGATAGTCTTTGGGGATGGTGATTTTGCAGTCAATGCCCAGGAGGGTCGTGCGATGTCGCCGGATAATATCAATCTTTTGGTCAATAGTGTAGACTGGTTAAGTGATGACAGCGGATTGATGGAATTAAGGACCAAAGGGGCTACTACCCGGCCGATCAAAGAGATCGATGAGAGCAAAAGAAGCCTCATTAAGTATGCCAATTTTCTGATACCCATTCTATTGGTTATCCTGTATGGATTTATCAGGTCGCAACAGATGAAATCAAAACGTATTGCCCGCATGCAGGAAAGATATGTCTGATCATCTTTTTATAACCACTCATCTTCCCAAATCCAAACCGGTATGAATAATAAAAAATTACTGTTTATCCTGATTGCCCTGGGATTGATCTTTTTGTTTACCCAATTATTTAATCAAAAGAAAGAACGGTCTTTTAAATCCGAACTGGTCGCCCTGGACACTTCGGCAATCACCAGGATAATCCTCAACCCAAATGCTGACGGGCAAAAAGAAATCATCCTGGAGAAGACAGGCAATCAATGGACAGGTCAACAAGGCAAGCTGAAAGTACCCGCGGTTGAAGGCTCGTTGGAAGGTATTCTAAGGGAATTGGTATCCATTAAGGTAAAATCTATAACTACTCAATCAAAAGACCGCTGGAAAGAATATGAGGTTGATGACAGTAGCGGTTCGAGAGTCCAGGTTTTCTCGGGCAATAAAAAATTGACTGACTTTTATTCCGGCAAATTTGGGTTTAATCCCCAGGCTAATAGTATGATCAGTTATCTGAGGCTGGCTGGTGAACCTCAAGTCTATACCATTGATGGTTTTCAAAGTATGACCTTTAATACCACCTTCTCTGGTTTCCGCAACAAAAGCCTCATCCAGGTTCAACAAAATGACATAAACCGGATTAAATTAAATCAGGGCAATATCCCACAGATACTGAGCAAAACAGGTCAAGACTGGACCCTGGATGGAATCCCTGTTGTCGATTCTGCCGCGGTCACAGGTTACCTCCAGGGCTTACAAAACCTGAACGGCTCAGAAATAGTAGATGAGTATACTCCGGCATCATCGGCCGATCATGAGCTTCAATTGACCACATCAGCTCAGTCCGTAACCGTAAAGATTTTTAGTTCTGGAGATAGTCTGAAACCCTTTATCATGCATAGTTCGGCCAATCCTGAGGTCTACTTCAGAGAAGATTCTGCAGGTGCCTATCAATCGCTGATTACCGGGTGGAAAACCCTGCAATCCAAGCTGGTCCCAAAAAAGTAAGATAAGAGGGGTGATCACCAGTCCGGAAGACAGCATTTAGTTGCCGTTTCGTGGGAGGGGAATCATTTATATATCCTATTGATTTTTAATATATTGGAGGTGAAAATTCCTTAAGATATTTGAAAAAAATATATAATTTATTTATCTATTTTTGCCACCATGCAATTGAATTCGATTGAAATAAAGGGCTTTAAAAGTTTTGCAGATAATACCGTAATTCATTTTAATGATAAGGTTACCGGAGTGGTAGGACCCAATGGATCCGGAAAATCAAATGTGGTCGATGCTATCCGCTGGGTTTTAGGAGAACAAAAACCCACCGAATTGAGGTTGGAAAGGATGACCGATGTGATTTTTAATGGTTCGAAAAAAAGAAAACCGGGTGGGGTAGCCCAGGTTTCATTGAGTTTTGACAATACTAAAAACCTTTTGGGCACCGAGTATCAGCAGGTGACTATTTCGAGGCTTTTATACCGGAGTGGGGAGAGTGAATACCGGATAAATGGAACAGCCTGTCGTCTACGTGATATCCATTCTTTGTTTATGGATACCGGTATCGGGTCCAACTCCTATGCCATCATTGCTTTAGGTATGGTGGACGAAATATTGCAGGATAAAGATCACAGCCGAAGGAAGATGTTTGAGCAGGCGGCAGGAGTCACCAAATACAAACAAAGAAAACACGAAACCCTTCTCAAACTCAAAGCGACCTCGGAAGATCTTGAACGGATCAATGACATCCTGTTTGAGATTGAAAACAACCTCAAATCCTTAGAAAAACAGGCTTCGCGCGCTGAAAAATTCCTTGATCTCAAAGCCCAATATAAAAAACTAAGTCTGGAACTTGCTTATCAGGAAACCCAGGATATTTATACTAAAAATGCCATCCTCTTAAAAAACCAGGAGATGGAGATGGATCGATTGAGGGATACAGAAACCAAATATATACAGGCTGAAGCGGATATTGAGGTCAGAAAAAAAGCAATTTTGGATGAAGAGCAATCCCTTAGCGCTTATCAAAAAGAACTGAATGCATTGATTCATCAGCTCCAGGAGCATGAAAATACCAAACGGATTTTTAATCAAAAACTCGAGTTCTATAGTCAAAATAAACACAAGCTTGCCCAACAAAAACAAGAATGGTCTGACCGCCTGAATGTTTATGAGCTGGAGATTGCCAACAAATCAAATACCCTGGAGCAGCTCAAAATAGTTGCGCTTGAATTGTCTGACTCCCTCGTGCAGATCGAACAGGAAAGAAACGATATAGAAGGTCAGCATGGAGAAGTCAAATCCTCCTTCGAAAATCTCAAGAAAGAACACCAGGATATTGAAAAACTGGTATTCGAACAGGAAAAACTCCTGGCAGTGAACCAAAACCGGATAGAACACTTTCAACAAAGCATTAGCCGGGTAACCCTTGAAAATGTACAGCGGGAAGAACAAATTCAACAACTTGGCAATGAACTAGAACAACTCCGGTCGGTGGTAAACGAGATTGGAGAAACACTTAAAATCCAGGAGGAAAAGGAGTCGACTCGTTCCAGCCAATTGGCCGAAATTCTGAAAAACCTGGAAGTCGTTAAACACCAAAAAGCAGGGGTAGAGCGTAAGCTCGATGCCAAACGCAATGAATTACAATTATTGAAAAGCATGGTGGACAACCTGGAGGGTTATCCAGATTCCATCCGCTTCTTGCATAAAAATTGGAAAGAGGATCTGCCTTTGTTGGCCGATCTGCTGTATGCCCCTGAGGAATACCGCGCTACTTTGGAACATTTCCTGGAGCCTTATTTGAGTCATTATATCGTCCATTCATACCAGGAAGCTTCATATGCCATCCATTTGTTGTCCGATGCCCAAAAAGGGAAAGCCAATTTTTTTATTCTGGAGGCCATTAAACCCATTGAAAAATCAAACCAACAAATCGAAGGACTTATCCCAGCGCTCGATTTATTAAAATTTGATCAGGAATACGGTGATTTGTTCCGGCTCTTGTTTCATAATGTATTCATTGATCCCGGAGAGCTCAACCCGGAAAAATTTGAAAATTACGATTCCGCAAACATCACGGTACTCTCTGCTTCCGGCAAATTTGTTAAGAAACAATTTACCCTGTCGGGTGGTAGTGTTGGTCTGTTTGAAGGAAAAAAACTGGGTAGGCTGAAAAACCTGGAGATATTGGGTGAGGAAGTAAATAACCTTGAAAATGAACTGAATGTTATTCAGACCCGGTTGTTGGTTGAAGAAGGAAAACAAAAACAAGTAGATCACAACGAATTTTTACTCCAGATTGAATCTCAAAAACTGAGTCTGGATCAAAAACTTAAGGAAGAAATTCAATGGAGTACCCGATACGAAAACCTGAGCGAACTAAAAAGCCAGGCTTTGAATTCCAATAGTCAATATCTGGATTCAATTGCCCAGATAGAACACCTCAACCTGGAAATCAAAGAGGTCATCCAGCAGCGAAAAGCGGTTTTAAAAGACTTGCTGGATACGATGATCCATATCGATTCCAACTACCAGGCAGTAGCCCAAACCTTGTCGCTGGCTCACGAAAAATTTAATAACCGGCAAATTGAAAATATCCGCCATCAGAGCAAAATAGAAAACCTCAGACAGGATATTGAATTCCAGCAAGGCAGGTGGACGGAAGCCAATTTACAAATTGACAAAATTCACCAAACCCAGGTCCAGGAAGACGCTCAGTATACCCAGATCACAGCGGACCTCGATGCATTAAACGATCTATTGATCGATCTCTACGATAAAAAACAAACCAAAGAATCCGGTTTAAATACTTTTGAACAGGAATATTATAACAAAAGGAACTTACTCCATCAATTGGAACAAAACCTGAGGGAGTTGCAGCGGGATCACAGTGGCTCACAAAACCTGATCAATGGCCTTAAAGATCAGATTAAAGATCTTGATTACCGGCTCGAAACCGTGAAAGAAAGACTGCGCATTGAGTTCCATATTGAAGAATTGCCCCCTCATCAGGAAATAGATGAGGAGATGCTCGAAGAACAACAAAACGGTGCGTTGACCAATCCTTCCAAGTTTGAATTGATCAAAGAAAAAGTCAGGCGCTTGAGGGACCGGATTGAAAACTACGGCGAAATCAATCCCATGGCGGTCGAAGCTTACCGGGAAATGAAAGAAAGATATGATACCATCTTTAATCAACGTCAGGACATATTGAATGCAAAAGAATCCCTGCTGAGTACGATCCAGGAAATAGATGTAAGTGCAACGGCTCAATTCCTGGATGCCTTCACTAAAGTAAGGGAACATTTTATACGGGTATTCCGCAGTCTGTTTACCGAAGAAGACAGTTGCGACCTGATCCTGCTCAATCCGGACCAGCCATTGGAATCGGATATTGAAATCATCACAAAACCCAAGGGTAAATTACCTAAATCCCTCAGCCAATTGTCGGGAGGGGAAAAGACGCTGACAGCAACCGCATTATTGTTTGCCTTATATCTTCTTAAGCCGGCTCCATTTTGTATATTCGATGAAGTCGATGCACCACTCGATGATTCCAATATTGAAAAATTTAATCACATCATCCGTGATTTTTCAGGAGAATCGCAGTTTATCATTGTGACGCATAATAAACAGACCATGGCAGCCGTAGATGTGATTTATGGGGTGTTTATGGACGAGCCCGGAGTCAGTAAAGTCAGTTCAGTGGATTTCCGGGATTTCGAACATTTATCGATTCTGGAAACTTCTTCCAACTAAAGGCAGCAAGGACTCCGCATCTGTCATCAAGGTTGGGAGGATGCTCGACCTCTCCCATTAATATTGAACCTTACCAAATTATCGGGGCCTTTTAAATTGAATATTGTGTATTTAGAATTACCTTAATATTCAATAATTAATCAAACCGATAATGGTAAAACGAAGTAGCAGAAGGGCGTTTTTTAAGAACACGCTGGCTGGAACCGCAGCCACCCTGATTCCAGTTTTGCCTTCCACCCTGGAAGAAAAAGTAGCGAATTTGGAGGATGTTCCGGCGGCATCCAGAACGTTTAATGGAAATTATTCCGGTGATCATTTGAACCGCATTGCTTTTCCCATCGGCGGCCTTGGGGCTGGTATGTTTTGTTTGGAAGGTACTGGTGCTGTATCCCATATGTCGATCCGTCACCAGCCTGAAATATTTAATGAACCGGCTATGTTTGCCGGACTGGCAATCAAAGGCAAACCAGAATGGTCCAGGGTAATAGAAGGACCGGTACCCAATTGGAAAAAATTTGGCCAAAAGGACGCTGGAAATGGATCTACCGGAGCGACTACCGGCTTACCGCGATTTGCACAAGCAAGTTTTTTAGCCCGCTTTCCATTTGCTACCATAAAGTTGAGTGATCCAGGATTGCCTGTGGCAGTAGAATTGACCGGATGGAGCCCTTTTATACCGGGTGAAGAAAATGACTCCGGTATGCCTGTAGGTTCTTTTGAATACGCTATAAAAAACACCGGTACTCAAATCCAGGAAATGGTTTTTTCCTTTAACAGTGCACAATTTCTCAAAATAGATAAGGGGCAGCATGCCATTAAACCTATGAAATCCGGTTTTATACTGGAAGAAACCGGAACGAACGAAAAGCCATTCAAAACGGAGTTTGCGATTTTTACTGATGCCGAAGGTGCCGTGGTGGACTATTGTTGGTTTAGGGGCGGCTGGTGGGATCCATTGACCATGGCGTGGAATGCCGTCCGGGATGCAAAAGTACAGGCAGTGGATCCGGTAGAAAAGAGTGCTCCCGGCGCTTCATTATACGTTCCATTTTCACTGGCACCGGGCAAGACCAAAACGATCAAAATGCTGTTTGCCTGGTATTGTCCGGAATCCGATTCGACCTATGGCAAGATGGGGATTAGAAAGGAAAATTGTGATCCACAATCCGGTTGTTGTAATTCGCCATCTGAAAGCTCGCTGGATAAATACGATCAGGACTTCGATGGAAAATTTTATAAACCCTGGTATAGCAATCGTTTTAAATCCATCCAGGAGGTTACTGCCTATTGGCAAAGCCAGTATCAGGAACTCAGAAAAAAGTCAAGTTTGTTTAAGGATGCATTTTATGCTTCAACCTTGCCTGCTGAAGTGACCGAGGCCATCGCGGCAAATCTCACTATCCTCAAATCACCTACTATCCGCCGACAATATGATGGAAGGCTTTGGAATTTTGAAGGTTGCGGGGACAGTTGGGGCTGTTGTCATGGTTCCTGCACACATGTTTGGAATTATGCGCAGGCTATTCCTCATCTGTTTCCGGCTCTCGAGCGCAGCCTGAGGCATACTGAATTTTGTGAAAGTCAGAATGAAGCCGGGCATCAAAACTTCAGGTCCAATCTGCCAATTCAACCCGCTACCCATGATTTTCATGCAGCTGCTGACGGTCAATTGGGCGGGATTATGAAAGCATATCGGGAGTGGAAAATATCCGGTGATCAGGATTGGTTGGTCAACATGTATCCTCTGGTAAAAAAAAGCCTGGACTATTGTATTCAGACCTGGGATCCCTCAAAAAAAGGAAGCATCGAAGAACCCCATCATAACACCTATGATATTGAATTCTGGGGGCCTGACGGTATGCACAACAGTTTTTACCTGGGGGCATTAAAGGCACTGATTCTCATGGGGCAGCACCTTCTGAAGGATATAAAGGACTATGAGGTCCTGTTTGAAAAAGGGAAAACAATATTGGAAAATGAATTATTTAACGGTGAATATTTTGTCCAGCATATTAAAACGGAAGGATTACAAGCCCAAAACCCGGCCACGGTACAATCGTTTGGCGGAGAATACTCCAATGAAGCCATAGAATTATTGAAAAAAGAAGGACCTAAATATCAATATGGAACAGGTTGTTTATCGGACGGTATCCTGGGGATATGGATTGCAAGGATGTGCGGGTTGGAAGATTTAATCGATCCGGCAAAGATTAAGAGCCACCTGATCGCCGTCCATAAATACAATCTCAAGCACAACCTGAGTACCCATGCCAATCCTCAGCGACCTTCATTTGCCCTGGGCAATGAGGGGGGCTTGTTGTTATGCTCCTGGCCAAAAGGAGGTAAGCTGGCCTTACCCTTTGTTTACAGCGATGAGGTCTGGACCGGGATTGAACACCAGGTTGCAGGGCATCTGATGTTGTGTGGCGAAGTGGCAAAAGGATTGGAAATTGTAAGAGAATGTCGAAAGCGTTATGATGGACGGGTGCGCAACCCATTTAATGAATACGAATGCGGACACTGGTATGCGAGGGCATTAGCCAGCTACGGTTATCTCCAATCTTTGACCGGATTAAGGTATGATGCCGTACAAAAAACCCTGTTCATCAATAGTAAGGTCGGTGATTTCACCGGCTTCATCTCCACTGAAAATGGTTTTGGTACCGTGTCCTTAAGAGGCAAAATTCCCAGCCTGAACGTAGTGTATGGGAAAATCGAAGTGGCGAAATTCACCGTGAATGGAGTGGGGTCCCAATAAATGTTAAATTGTTGATCCGAATCATCGGATCGTGGAATTGCTGATCCGAAGCATCGGATTGCTGATCCGAAGCATCGGATTGCTGATCCGAAGCATCGGATTG
>JAWXBI010000218.1:0-37619 GCA_034439915.1 Saprospiraceae bacterium
ATCCCTGTTTATCATAAGCCGAAATACCCGCACATCAGTGAACTTCTCCAGCATCAATGGTACATTTATGGTCTGATCCTTTTTGACCGTCATCGAAGGTAATATCAATGTCAAATGACCACTGCTTCGTTGTTTTATATCGGCAGTTAACTTTTCTTCTTTATCGATTAAACTCTGGGGGTTAGCGCTTTGATTTATATCTCCTATTTTAACTCCGTAAAAATCAAGATTAGTTTGATCTGTAACCGGAGTATTTATTATTCTGAACTTTTGGTACGTTTTGTTAAACGCTTTGGCAACCGTTAAGCTATCATTGGTCGGAATGAAAACCCAGGAGGTATTATTGAGGTCACATTTTTATAATTATTAATTTTTACGGGAATTTGAACTGTTTTTCCGGGTACATCACAGATACTGTCGCTAACATCAAAAAGTACGGGCAGGACGACCGGACAACTTACTTTTAAGGTAAATGGCCCTTCTGCGCCCAAAGCCCCGTCGACGATAATATCTATGATTTCATTTTGTTGAAGATTTATCTTTATTTGTTCGTCCTGGCCGGGAGAGTTGATGCTTTTAGCTCTGCATACGGGATTATAAACACAATGAATGCTGTCCACTACAAACAACTCTAAATCATTACTAAAACCGGTAAGGTCAATAGTATGTTCACCGGTCTGAATTGCTTTAAACCGATAATTTTTTTCTTTTCCCGTAAATTGCGATTCACTGAAACAGGAATATTTAGAGAACCTGTTCATGCTTCCACTGGTACTCCTTTAATTAGGTGTGTTGCACGTAATCGATTCTATCAGATTTTCAACACAAACATATTGACAAGATACTGAAACACTAAAGCTGTCTATTTGGATGGAATTGTACCCATCGACTACTATATAATAATCACCGGATGGGAACTCAAAAAAGAAATGGAGAAAAGGGAATTCTGCACCTGTCCTGGCGGTGACACTGTTTTAAACTATTGCATTCCCGTTTTAGAAGGGCATGGATATCCTGGCCAAAATTTTAAAGGGTATTCCAAGTGGTTACTTACCCGAAGCAACAGTTGCGCTAAACTGCAAAGGAATAATTAGAACATACCGTCTTTCAGGAATGCTTCCCAGAAACCCTTGGAAAAATCCCACTCAAGATTCCAATGAATCCCATCTGCAATACCATAAAAAAGTAATAATTTGCTATTTGGTTAGTTTAACGATTGGAAAGGAATTGAATAGCGACTGTCCATACATCTTCAAACTATTGGCTGCCAGGCTTAAAAGAACTCATTTGAAAGAATTGAATGTTTTTATACAATTTTGAAGTGCATGTATAGGGTTGATCTGCTCATCGCAATGCTTTTTATTATATCAAGTTGTACTCCGGATAAGCCCACCGGCGGAGGTCCGGTAGAACCCACATACGCCCTCTCCACTTTTGACCTTGAGCCTGGATACAAAATTGAGCTCATCGCCTCTGAACCCCTGATTTCTGATCCGGTGGATATGGAGATCGATGAATACGGCCGATTGTATGTCGTTGAACTGCACGGCTATCCGCTGGACCTCGGTGGCAGCGGTAAAATAAAACTTCTGACCGATACCAATGGCGATGGACTCCTGGACAAGAGCACCGTGTTTGCGGATAACCTGGTGATGCCTTTTGGGATAATGCGCTGGAAGAAAGGCCTGCTGGTGGCTGATGCTCCCGATATCCTTTTTTTCGAAGATATCGATGGTGATGGTAAGGCAGACATCCGGAAAACCTTACTGACTGGCTTCGCAGTCTCCAATGCTCAAATGAACGTAAGCAATCCGGTATATGGTCTCGACAACTGGATTTATCTCACCTCCGAATCCGGCTCCACCTACCAGATCTATAAAAAGGAATTCGGAGACCTGGGCAGTGATATCCGGTATCCGGATAGGCCCGAAGGTCCACGTTTGCCCCTTAATGGAAGTGGACGAACCGTGCGCTTTCGTCCTGACCTTGTTGAACTGGAGCTGACTTCGGGCAAAACCCAGTTTGGTCACGCTTTTGATGATTGGGGACACCATATCCTCGGAAACAATTCCAATCATATCTATCATGAAGTCATTGCAGATGAGTACTTAAGGCGCAACCCCAATCTCCTGGTTTCAAATGCGACACAGACACTGACCGATCACGGTGAAAAAGTATTTCCAACCACTCAAAATCCCGAACATCAACTGCTGACCAATATTGGTATTTTCACAGCCGCCTGTGGCAACATCGCCTATTCTGGGGGTGCTTTTACTCTGCCGTTTGCTGAAAATGTTTTTTTCGTTTGTGAACCGGTGAGTAATTTGATACATGCCGATTTATTAAAAGATAAAGGGGCAAGTTTTACTGCAATCCGGGTGGGTCGTCCCAATAAAGAATTTCTGTCTTCGACCGATGCCTGGTTCCGTCCAGTCAATCTCTACACAGGGCCGGATGGTGCAATCTATGTGGTCGATTATTACCGTCAAATCATAGAACACCCGGAATGGATGTCCGAAGAGGCGATCCGTGGAGGTCAATTGTATAATGGTTCAGACCGGGGAAGGATCTATCGCATCAGCAAAACGGAAGCAAAACCCGGTGAATGGATGAACGGACTTCAGCTGGGCAATGCAAGTGATGAAGACCTGGTGGCACATCTTTCTGATCCGAACAACTGGTGGAGGATGCATGCACAAAGGTTACTGGTTGATCGAGCTAATAAACAAGTGATACCAGCATTAATACAGCTTGCAAATACTGCGGCTTCACCCATGGGCCGTTTACATGCATTATGGACCCTGGAAGGTATGGGTGCACTTAATACTGAGCTTATAGAGCAGTCCTTAAAAGACCCCGAACCGGGAATATGCGAAAACGCCATCAAGCTGGCCGAACTTCATTTGATCGCTTCTCCCGGATTAGCAAAGGCATTATTATCTATGCAGACACATCCGGACGCCAAAGTAAGATTTCAATTGCTCTGTACCCTTGGTTTTTTAAATTCTCCTGAAGCCGAAGAGGTCCGAAAAAACCTGATGTTCAAAGACCTGGATGATAATTGGGTACAGGTTGCAGCATTGTCTGCCATCTCCTCACAAACCTACTCCTTGCTGAAAGGGGTAATTAATCATTTTACACAGGATCGCCCTGCCTATGCCTCACTGGTTCAGCGGCTGGCCGCTATGATTGGAACAAGCGGGGATTTGTCCAGTATTCGTTTACTCATTCAGCAAGCTGCCGGATCAGGGATGAAAGCAGATACCGGGTGGCAAGCACCCCTGCTTAAAGGCTTAGCCCAAGGCATAGAAAGGAAAAAATTACCGGGTTCCTCTTTTAAAAATGAGCTGCCAATACTTATCGGGTTATGCTTTGGTCATCCTTCCACGCCGGTTAGAACTGCTGCCCTTCAGTTTTTAGCTGCTATACTTATCGAAGATAATTCGGTGCTAAAAAAAGGAACAGAAAACGCGGTAGTAACAGCTCAGGATAATCTTATACCTGAAGATAAAAGGGTAGAGGCCATAAAATTTCTGGCCTTATCCGATATCAAACCACATGCCGCATTGTTGGAGTCATTCATTGTTCCCCGGGAGCAGCCATCTGTTCAACGGGCGGCTTTAAAAACGCTTGGCCTCTTACCTGATCTTACTGTGACAAACCTGATATTGGAACGATGGCAGGCACTAACTCCGGAGGTAAGGGTTGAAGCTGTTGCTACGTTTATGGGAATCCCCGAACGCAACAGTTTATTGCTGGATGCTATTGAATCAGGCAGGATACAGAGATCAAGTTTAGTATTTTATCAGCGGGTTCAATTGATGACCCAGGCCAATGAGAAGCTGCGCACACGCGCCCGGGTGCTGTTTGCAGAGCATGAAGAAGATAAAATCAACAAAGAATATCAGGTCGCCTTGAAATTGAAAGGAGATGCACTCAAAGGGAAAGCCGTGTATGTACAGAACTGCGTGATTTGTCATCAGGTAAGGGGTGCCCTGGGTGTACCACTTGGTCCGGATCTGGGTACCATACATAGCTGGCCACCCGAAGGGATCCTGGCCAATATCCTGGCACCCAATCTTTCCATTGCGGCCGGATATGACCTTTGGGCTGTTGAATTGAATAATGGTGAAACAGTACAGGGAATTATAGCCAGCGAAACCTCGGGGGCTTTATCACTTAAAAATGCAGAAGGAATGGAAAAGACGATCAACCGACAGGATATCAAGTCGTTAAAAACACTAAATATTTCCGCTATGCCCGCTGGCTGGGAAAAAACAATCAATAAGCAGCAGATGGCAGACTTGTTGGCCTTTCTAAGACAGGTAAAATAATTCGATCCGTATTCATTTTTTTGAATTCACTAAAATCTTATCTCTATACTTTTATCCTATGAAACTACTCCGAAGTTCAACATGGATGAATAATCCAAAGAGACCATTTCTGCTGATGATGGTATTGTTTTTTTTCAGACCATATTCAATATCACAACTCCCTAACCCGACGAGTGCAACAATTGAAGTAGGGGTGGCCCGGGTGGATATTACCCCTGAAACGACTATTCGACTGGCTGGTTATGCTGCCCGAGCGAAAAAAGAATCGGAGGGTGTGTTGCATAAGCTGGAAGCCAAGGCCCTGGCCTTCGGCACTGATGCACAGCGTCCATCCATTTTAATTACGGTTGACCTGGTAGGTATTCCAGGACATATTACCGCAAAATTATCAGAACAGTTATCCGCTAAACTGGGTTTGGTTCCTGCACAATTGGTTATATGTGCCTCTCACACGCATGGTGGACCCGAAGTGGGCAACCTCTTAAACATACTACAGTACAGAAATGCGGCGACATATAGTGATTCGCTTTTGGAATTAAACCAATTGGTGCACATTGCGCAATATATCGATTTGCTTTCCCAGAAACTGGAGCAGGTAAGCCTTGCCGCCATGAAGGACAGAAAACCTGCTTTTCTTTCCTGGGGTCAAGGCCAGGCCCTTTTCGCGAAAAACCGCAGGACGCCGGGAGGCCCGGTGGATGTAGCCCTTCCCATCCTGCGTGTCACTGACCCCAATGGCAAGCTCCGCGCTGTGCTTGTAAATTACGCCTGTCACGGCACTACTTTGCCCGGAGATGTAAACCAGCTGCACGGGGACTGGATGGGCGAGGCACAAAAACTTATCGAAGCTAAATATCCCGGGGCAGTTGCCTTAATGGCGATTGGTGCAGGCGCGGATGCGAACCCTCAACCACGTGGCAAAATGGACCATATAAAAATGCATGCTAAAGAAATTTCAGATCAGGTGGAAAAACTGCTGACATCCGCCCAACTGCAGCCATTGACTGCGCCGCCGACTGGACGAATGAAATGGGTGAAACTGCCATTCTCCAATGTCCCTACAATACCTGAACTCATTAAGCAATCAGAGGATAAGACGGTCAGGGGATATTACGCGCGACTGGCTCTGGACCGTATCGCCAGGGGTCAGCACATTCCTGTCGAATTGGATTATCCAGTTCAGACCTGGTCCTTTGGTAAGGAATTGTTGATGATCAACCTGGCCGGTGAAGTAGTGGTGGATTATTCGATACGGCTCAAAGAAGAAATAGGTGCCGAACGGGTATGGTTGAATACCTATGCCAATGACGTGCCGTGCTATATAGCTTCCAGGCGAGTAATCAGGGAAGGGGGATATGAGGCTGATGTAAGTATGTATTATTATGACAAACCATCTCCCTTCGCTGAAACGGTGGAAGATATTATAATAAATGCTGTAAAGGACATCTTGCCGGCTTCATTTAAAACCGTTCGTGTTGCAAACAATAAACCGGAAGCAGTACATGCTAAAGCCGGCAAGGTGATTGAATTGCCTGCAGAATCTGCCCGGGCGGCTGGACCGGCTATCAAATACATGGCCGAGTGGAGGGCCTTCGGTTGGTTTACCGAGGCCGACCTGGTAGAGTGGGAGGTGGATCTAAACAAAAGCGGTAAGTATGAAGTATACCTGGACTGGTCCGTTTCAGATGAAGCGGCTGGTAAACCATTCGTTTTTGAAGTAGGGATTCAACAGATCAATGGAACCATAGGTAAGACGGGCTCCTGGTTTACATACAGGTATGAAAAGATAGGAAGTATCCGATTGCCTGCCGGGTCTAATAAGATAGTTTTCAAAGCGGACCCGGCATCTCCGAAGGGTGCGTTGCTCGATCTGCGCGGTATTAAACTGGTCCCGGTAAAATGATATTTGGAGGAAAGGTTGAAAGATCTCGCAATTGGTGAAGATTACTTAACAGAACCTCTGTTTGACTTATATAGACGGTAACAATACTCAAAACCTGAAGGCGTATAATTACAATTTGAATAATTTTCTTGCGTTTTCATAGAGCAGTTTACGTTCAATTTGTTTGGTTTCACACAATTTTTTGACCGCTTCAATAGTCTGGGCGCCCTGGCACAGCGCGGGTGACAATCCATCCACATCCGCACAATCACTCCCATACATTAATTTATCCTGGTGTCTTATAATAAACTTCCTGGAAAGTCCTTCATCACGCGTAAGGGCATTAAGTCCGGACCCTGCCGAAAGATCTCCGTACATATTGGGATAGTCGCTCAAAAAGCGATCGGTCAAACCTCCCGGGGTCCATTTTCCTTTAGGATATAATATTGACTGGTCCATATGGTATTTGTCAATATTAGCCCACCAGGTCTGGGCATGACCTATAAAATTGACCCTGGGATATTTTGCAAGCATGGTATGCCATCGTTCAAAACCATAATTGTACCTGCCATGTTGCCAATGCATGAGCACTGGCACGGCATAGTCTTGTGCCAATTGATAGATCTTCTGCATTTCCGAAGAATCACAGTCCACCCCAAATTTCAACTCCCCGATGACTACTGCACCCCGTCTGAGATAGTTCTCGATTTCTTTTACAGCCTTGGGCTGGTCCGGTACTTCATTGGCGCCGAAAAGAAATTCTTTCGCATGTTTTTTGGAAAACAACCTGCAAACCTTATTGCCTGTGGCTTTTGCTTCCAGGCCATTGGACTCCCCATAATGGGTAGAAGCAGTCAACAGGGGACGGCCTGCAGGCAAAAGGATAGTAGTGGCAATGCCCATCGCTCGTTGATGAATCAGCAGGTTTTCACCGGAACGACCCAGGTAATCCGTATGCTGATGTATATCGATGATGGGTTCAGCTACATTAAAATTGGGTCTGGGCCAACCAGGTTGTAACGCCGCTCCGGCAATGAGTATACTGCCGGTAGTTATAAATTTTCTGCGAGATACCGAACCTGAATTTGTCCTTTCATTAAAACCATTAGGGTCATATCGAATCATGATTTTGGTGGATTTGAGGAGATGGAAAAGTAATTTAGTCCAGGGAGTCGACCTTTTGATGATGAAATACTGAATCCATCAAGGTATACGCTTTGGCCCGTATTTCAGATGGAAAGTCGTGTTTGCATTCAGGATAATATACACGCAGATGATCCGTCGCGTGCAGGAATTGATAAACCGGCAAAACCCGGTCGATTATATGTTTCACCCCTAACACATCAAAATTGGAATCGTTAAGCGGTGAATTAGAGAAAAACACACGGGGTGCAATAGCGGCGATGATCCCTTCAAAATCAAAGGGTATTTTGTCCGCATCGAGTTCAAATTTTTCTCGAAGCCAGGGCATATACCTCTCCTGAGCCCAGGGGCCGAGCCGGCCACCGTATTTTTTTGAACGTTCTTCACCTATATTATAAAAATCAAAACCCGTCCACCCACAACTGGATATTACTATTTTCAACCGGGTATCAAAAGCGCCGACAAAGATGGCATTATGGCCTCCGAGGGAGTGGCCTATGACCCCCAGCCGATCCGGATCAACGATTGGCATCGATTGTAACAAGTCAATACATCGAATGTGAATAAAAATACCTTTTAGGGTTCCGGAAGGATACCGGTCATTTTTAAAATCATAATCGCGTGCATCCCCAAAACCCGGATAATCTGGCGCCAACACCACGTATCCCCGTTGGGTCAGCTCCCGGGCATACCCCAGATTGGAGTTTGCACCTTGCCCATCCACACTCCCTTTTCCCAGCGAATCGGTTTCGTGCAAAGCAAGCAGGGCAGGAATCCGCATTCCCTGACTAATGGAATGCGGTATGTATAAATAGGCCGTAACCCGTTCGTTTTCGGCAACCAGAAAGTGGATGGTGTAACGGGTATAATTATTCCCCTTCAGGCTATCAATAACCTTTAGGTTGAAATCGGGCAGTCCCTCCTTCCCTGGTAGGGTACCCATCCCTTCCTGCATGTCTTCCAGTATCTGCAGCCGTTTATGATCCCATGTCTTTTTTGTCGTAACCGGTACTTTTGTCCCCCTTTCATCCAGATCGGTAAGCAGTTCCGGTTGTTCTGAACTGCTTTTAACCGTATAAATACAATTAGTGTTAGCCGTTAGCGCAAAGTAGAGTGAACATAAAATCAACTTTACGTTCATTTTCTGAGTTTCCTTTTGTGATGCAATCTTAAACTAAATTAATTCATATAAGGATCACTCCATAATGTCCCTCCATCTTCTGAGTTTTTTTCAACTAAAACAATGGATTCATTTCGTGCAACCATGGACTGCTGTATACCTGAATCTCGTTAATATTTGCCAATTTTGCCTCCCATCAGTATAAGACAAGCAGATCAGAAAAATCATGAAATCCAATTTCAACAGGCATGGCCTCCTGTTAATTATTGTAATCACTTTTTATACCTGTACCAATCGTTATCCGGGTCCTCTGACTCCTGACAAAGCACTCGAGAGATTTGAATTGCGCGAAGGATTTAAAATTGAACCTTTTGCCACAGAACCTTTTATACATGATCCGGTGAATATGGAGTTCGATGAACAGGGAAATGTGTTTGCAGTGGAAATGCCGGATTATCCCTATCGTCCGGAACCGGGTAAAGAAAAAGGAAGAATTATTCAGTTAATAGACAACAATGGCGACGGGCGTGCTGACCAATCCATTGTGTTTGAAGACAACCTTATGGAAGCCACCAGCATTTTGCCCTGGAAAGGAGGACTCCTGGTCACTGCAGCCCCACACATCCTTTACCTGAAGGATACCAATGGAGATGGAAAGTCGGATACCCGTGAAATACTTTTTTCCGGATTTTTTGCATTGAATTCAGAAGCGCAAATAACCAGCCTCCAATTTGGCGCGGACAACTGGATCTATGCCTGCAACAACGGTCAAACCGGGGCGGTTACCTCTGCGAAGGATCCTGGCGCCCGGCCTTTGGCAATGAGTGGAGCTGATTTTCGTTTTCGGATGGATCGCAACCAATTTGAGCCTATCACTGGCTCAGGTCAGTTTGGGCAAACCCTTGATGATTGGGGCAACCGGTTTATAACGCAAAATACCCTCCACCTTCAGCAAACCGTCATCCCCTGGCCATACTGGCATAGGCATTCTTATCTTCCAAAATTTAAGGCTTCGTCCAATATCTCCGATCATGAACTGGAAATGTTTCAGAAGACCCAACCACCTTATTGGAGAGCTGAACGTACCCGACGCAGAAATGAAGCGTTCAAAGAAAATAAACTGGACCGTATAGAATATGCAGAAGGCCATTTTACCGGAGCAAGTGGCGGCACCATTTACACCGGTGATGTATTTCCAAAAGAATATTATGGGAATGTTTTTACCGGTGATGTAGCCGGTAACCTCGTTCATAGAGATCTGCTCGTTGCCAGGGAAGATAGTCTCCCCTTTGTAGCCCGGCGGGATGAGGCGGAGAAGCATAAAGAGTTTCTGACCTCTACAGACCCCTGGTTTCGTCCGGTGAATTTTTCGCAGGGACCTGATGGTAATTTGTACCTGTTGGATTATTACAGGCAACACATCGAAACTCCGCTTTCCATTCCGGATGATCTGAAAGAGGAAATGGACTTTTTAAATGGCAGTGAGTTTGGACGCATCTATCGGATTTTACCAGCCAATGCGCCGGCTATTGGATTCCCTAAGCCGGATCTCCGGAATAAATCGAACCTTGAACTGGTCCAATTGTTGTCTCATCCCGGCAAGTGGTGGCGGCTTCAGGCCCAGCGCCTGATTCTGGAACGCCAGGACCTTACCATAGTCCCCACGCTAAAATCATTGTTTGATCAGAGCGAAAATGCGATGGTCCGCCTTCATGCCCTGTATGCATTGGAAGGTTTGAACTCGCTGACGGAGGATTTGGTAAAGAAGGCGATCAATGACGTTTCTCCAGGAATTCGGGTTCATGGATTGATTTTAGCGGAACGATTTCCCTTTGCTTTGGAACAGGCCCTTCTAAAAATGGACGATCCCGGCATCCGGGTCGCTTTTCAGGCAACACTGACAATCGGCAATTTTCATGGAGAGAAAGTGGTAAATGCATTAGCCTACCTATTAACTAAGTATGGCAGGGATCCCTGGTTTCAAATGGCTGTATTGAGTTCAGAAGTTGGATCATCCATTGAATTGATGAAGTTTCTGATCCGCGGTAAAATTTTCGAAACCACAGCGGCGTGGAAACTTAGTTTCCTGGAGAATTTTTCATACATCATTGGAAACAGAAATCAGAAAGAGCAAATCGTATTCCTGCTGCAAGTCTGGTCGCTTCCGGATTTAATAAAAGAAGAAAAATGGCGGGTAGCTATGGTAAGTGGCCTTTCCAAAGGTATGATCAATTCTGCTACCTCCATCCCCCATATAAAGGAAGCCCTGATAAAGATGGAAGTGGATACTGCCACTCCAGTCCATGATAAGTTAAAACAATGGTCTGAGTGGTATTCCGTTTCGCATCCATTCTAGTTCAGTAATACTATGGCTTATTCACGCAGAAAATTTATTGTACGGTCTTTAAAATCCGGAGCGATATATATCGGTTTAGGAATGACTGCAGGGGCCTGTACTTCCCGGGAATCCGCTCAGGAATCTGGGAAACCAATAGATCCCTGCGTTGATTTTTCAGGCATTGGTGCTGCAGAACTGGAAAAGCGGAAAACCTTTGCTTATGTTTTACAGTCTACCGATCCCTTGAAACAATGTAAGGGGTGTAAATTATTTCTTCCTTCAAAACCGGGGGAGAAATGCGGTGGCTGTACGTTGTTTAATGGGCCAGTGGATCCCAATGGTTCTTGTACCTATTGGGTGCCTCTGGATTAACCGACGAAAAATTTTGATCTGAATAGAGTATTATCTGATCCAAATCATTGCTTTTAAGCTTTTTTCCTGAGGTGTTCCTGATGGATAAAGTTTTTTTTGCCTTAAATAAACAGGAAGAACATTTTTATTCTTTGAAGTTCATTTTTCAATAAATAGATTACCTGTGAAAAAATATATGCCTTGAGGCTTTTTGAATAGGAATATCAGTGGAACAATTATTGATCCATTTCGGAAACCATGCTCAACTGTTGAAGTAAAAATTATAAATACTTTGGGCCTGATAATTCATAATGCTGCATACAAAAATGCTTCCGAAATACAGGTAGAGATAAATGGAGGTATCGGTGTATATCAGGCAATAATAAAATCTGAAAACCAATACACTATAAGAAGATTTTTGAAAATATAATTTAAAGACCTGGATCGCCCCGATCAGACTGAAGGTTAATATTCCGGGCCATTAATCGAAATAGACATACCGGATAAAATCACATCGCCAGCAACACCGCCACATAATGACTCACCGCCCCCGCCAACACCAATACATGCCATACTGCATGAGTATAAGTATATTTATCCCAGAGGTAAAAAAACACCCCCAGGCTATAGAACCCACCCCCAATTCCTATAAGAGCCAGTACCCCTCCGGGAAGGTCCTCAAAAAACCGTTTGCCCCCAACCACCATGATCCACCCCATCAATACATAAACCAGAGTGGAAATGAGCTCAAACCGTCCGGTATAACGGGCTTTAAAAACTATACCCACCAGGGTAAGACACCATAAAACCGATAACAGGGTTATCCCAAAAGTATTGTTCATGTAGACCAACAGAAAAGGGGTATAGGTGCCTGCAATCAGAAAATAAATGCTGATATGGTCCAGGATCTTAAATAAATTTTTAAGCACCGGTTCCTGCACAAAATGGTAAACCGTAGAACTAGTAAACAACATTAAAAAACAAAAACTATAGATACCTGCACCAATCAGACCGGGAATGTTTTGATGGACTATAGCCTGGCCAAATAAAACAGGCAACCCGCTAATCCCAAACAACAAGCCTATACCTGCAGTCAGCCCGTTGACTATTTCCTGTTTGCGGTTATAACCATTCATGGTTCAAAGTATCTTTTGTGGAGTCTTTGATTTATTAAGGATATATAAACGCCTCACTGTTGAACAAAGTAATGTAAATCCCTAAATCTATGGACTTATAAATTGGTTTTCCAAAATTGTTCCATAGTACGCCTCAAGTGCAGCGTGGTGTTTTCACCCTGGCTGATGCTGTGATCCCTCATCGGATAAGTCATCATACTAAACAGTTTATTGTGCTTGATCAATTCATTGACCAGCATTTCGAAATTCTGATAGTGTACATTGTCGTCCCCTGTGCCGTGCATAATCAAGAGCTTACCGTTCAATTTCGATGCGTGAGTCAACGGCGACCCTTCCCGATAGCCTACCGGATTGTCTTCAGGCAGGCCCATATAGCGCTCCTGATATATGTTGTCATACAAGGTTTGCAAGGCTACAAAAGAAATCGCTATCCCGGCCTTATAGATATCGCCATGTCGAAAGAGCGCATGCAAGGACATCTGTCCGCCTCCACTCCAGCCCCAGATGCCTATGCGATTGGAATCAATAAATGAATAAATGGAAATAATTTTCCTCGCGGCCATAGCCTGGTCATCTGCTGCCAGGAGCCCGATCTGGCGATAAATACATTTCCTGAATTCACGGCCCCTGGGTACCTGGGTACCGCGATTGTCCACACTGATTATGATATAACCCTGGTTGGCCAGGTACTGATGCCATAGGTTGTCACCGGTGTTCCAATTATCCTTTACTGTGGAGCTGGCAGGTTCTCCATAGACATGAAAGATCAAAGGGTATTTTTTCTGCGGATCAAAATCAATAGGCTTAATCATCCAGGCATCGAGCACCACGGCTCCGATATCCACCTTAAAAAATTCTTTTGGACGGAGTCCCAATTCATTAATCCTGGCTTTTAATTCGGCATTGTCCTGAAGCAATTTTAGTTGTTGATGGGTGGAGAGATTGATCAGAGCTATCCGGCGGGGAGTGGTTGAATTTTCAAAGCTGTGGATGGCATATCGGGCATCCGATGAGATCTGGTAACTGTGTTGCCCGGACCAACCGGTGGGCGTGACCCGCTCCGCTGGCCCTTCTCCATCGAGTCTGCTGCGATAAAGATATCGTTGAGTGAAATTTTCCGGGGAAGCGATATAATATACATAACCACTCCGGGGATCAATACAATTGATATTGACCACATCAAAATTGCCTCTGGTAATGGATTTTATTTCTTTACCATCCCTGGATACTTTATACAAATGCAGCCATCCATCCCTTTCGCTGGTCCAGGTAAATGATTTATTTTCGTCAAGCCAGACCATATTATCGTGGATATCAAGGAAAGCAGAGTCTCTCTCAGTCAGGATATTATTCAACGTCATGGTTTTGGTATGGCCAATCCAAACTTTGTTGGTGTTTTGCAGGCGATTCAGTTGTTGAATAATGACTTCCTGTGATCCAGGAATATAATCCATGCGGGCGATGTAATTGTTCCTCGGATCGCCGGGCAAAGCAAACCATCTTGTTTTTCCACCGGTAACCGGCACAACGCCGACTTTGACCGCAGAATTGGATGTTCCGACTTTGGGATAGGGCAGGGGAATGGGTTTGGAATAGTTGGAATCGACATTGTTCATCAAATAAAATGTACCCACTCCCCGGGTATCAAATTGCCAATACACAATGTTTTGCCCGTCCGGGCTCCATCGAAATCCATCCCGGTTTTCCAACTCTTCTTCATATACCCAATCGAAGGTCCCATTGATGATATGTTTACCTCCATCGGTAGTCAGCCGGAGGATAATTCCGGTCTGCAAATCTTCCACATAGATATTTTGGTTGCTGACATAAGCCACCTTGTTTCCATTTGGTGAAAATTTGGCAAACATGAGACTGGCTTCATCCAGGCCCTTACCCAACTGCTTTAATTTACCATTGATTAGGTTTAACACCCAGTAATCGCCACGTGTATTTAATCTCCAGACTTTGCGTGTATTGGTAAACACCAGCAATTTGTTATTATCCTCAGACCAGGTATAGTTGGCGATCGTCAACGGAAGAGCTGCACCTGCTGGTAACAGTTGAGTAGCAGGGACTAAAATGGTTTTTGAGCTGCTATCAACATCATAGCGGACCAGGTCGTTTCCCTGTGCAACTTCATTCCATTCCAGGGTCGAATAACCCTGGTTGTCCTTCATCCATCGCACTGGGCCATAACCTTTGACCGCATAAAGATTGGTGGTGTAGATGTCTTCCAGTGTCAATTTTTTATTCTGAGCTGTATTGCTGCCAGATGCTACCATCAAGACTAAGCCTATCATCCCAGAGAAAAGTCTATAATTCATGTACGGAGATTTATATCGATAATTATTTTTCTGAAAATTAATGCAAATAAGGGTTCTAGTCTTCAATCTATATAATAAATGCCTCCAGCCACCGTTTGAAATTCTATTTTCCCATCCGGTAATTTTTTAAATGGAATGGGTTTACCTGAACTGGTAATCCTGACATCCGACCGGAACTCCAGACGGCATAATTGTCCCGCCCTGGAAACAATATTCAAACTGGTAATCTTCCTGTTTTTCCACTCAAAATCCATCACAAATCCTCCACGGGCACATACACCCTTAAATGCTCCATCCTGCCATTCCACGGGCAGGGCCGGTAAAAGTTTTATAAAGTCATCATGCGATTGAACCAGCATTTCCGTAATCGCTGCGGTCACCCCAAAAGTCCCATCCACCTGGGGAGCCCGTCCACAGAGAGCAAACAGGGAAGTACAACTTTGTTCTTTAATAAATCCCTTATAAATTTTATTGGAACGATCGCCGTCTCCTAATCTGGCCCATAAAGCCATTTTCCAGGCCCTTGAAAATCCGGTGGAACCATCCCCTCTTTCTTCCAACACCTTTTTATAAGCGGCAAGCAAAGCTGGTGTCTTTTTCTCATACAGGACCTTCCCCGGATACAGCCCATACATATGTGAAAAATGGCGATGATTTTTTTCCAATGATTTCCAGTCATCCGCCCATTCCTGAAGTGCACCATCACTGCCAATCTGTGGAGGTACCAGTTTGTCCCGGGAGGTTTTTACTTTTTGAACAAAATTGTTATCCTTTGACAGAACTTTGGAGGCTTCAATAAAATAACCAAATAAATCATAGAGAATCTGCATATCCATGGATGACCCTGCACAAATGGTAGTCCCTTCTCTGAAACCTGCCGTTACTTCATCAAAGTAGGGTTTGTTGCCTCCACCGTTGGGAAAGTTTTCAGGTGAGGTCGATGGATTAGTGACCAGCCATTTTCCATTTGGATGAGGCACCAAAAAATCAATAAAAAATTGAACGGCTCCCTCCATCAATGGGTATACCTCACGGAGAAAGGAGGAGTCCATGGTGTATTGATAATGTTCCCACAAATGGGTACAGAGCCAGGCCCCTCCGACCGTAAAGGTACCCCAGGTCGGACCATCCATTGGGGCGGCCACCCTCCAGATATCGGTGTTTTGATGAAACACCCATCCCCTTGCCCCGTAATGTTCCCTGGCTACCTGGCTGCCCTGATCCGTCAATTCTGTGATCATTTTGACGAGGGGTTCGGCGCATTCAGAAAGATTAGCGGATTCCACCGGCCAGTAATTCATTTCTGTATTGATATTGGTCGTATATTTTGAATCCCAGGAAGGGTTCATATCGTCATTCCATATACCCTGTAAATTGGCAGGTTGAGTGCCTGGGCGGGATGAAGCAATCATCAGGTAGCGGCCAAAATGATAACTCAGGGCCGAAAGGGAAGGGTCGGGACTGGTTTGAATGAATTGGATACGATCCTGGGTAGTGACATAGGAATGTTCTGTTACAGGCAAGGTAAGCAATACCCGGTCAAATAATTTTTTGTAATCGGCAATAGCAGCCCGGTAGATATGATTAAATGTTTTTTGAGCAATGCCTTTGAGTACATTTTCAACTCTTTGGTGAGGATCTGCGCTGACCTCTTTATAGTTGACAAAATTGGTGGCTGCAGTAAAATACAAGATGACCTCATCTGAATTTTCAATGATTAAATCCACTCCATCCGTTTTTATGGACCCGCCTTTGACTACGGCTTTTAAGCGGGCTTCATATTTTAGTTTGCCTTCTATGCCCATGTAGTCGGCTGATTTGCCGGTCAGGATCAATCCATCGGATCCATAAGGGTCCATCCTGAAATAATCCGTGGCATAATTGGAATGGGCCTGATTTCTTACCCCCCGGAGATTGGCTGTAAAAGAAATGCTGCCGGGTTGGTCTGCGGTCAGCCTGATTACAATCACCTGGTCGGGGGCAGAAGCAAATAATTCACGTTGAAAAGTGATTTCACCGACTTTATAGGATACCCCGGACACCCCGTTTTCCAGGTCCAGCCAACGTGTATACCCTATAACGGAATCCTGATTTCTAAAAAATAAATGGAGATTGGCCAGGCTTTGGTATTTCTGTTGCTCCACCGGATAACCCATGAGGTGGCGGCCAAACAGATTATGAGCTGCCAGGTATTTTTCTTCAAACACCAGTTTTTGGATTTCAGGTAAGAATTTATGTCCGCCCTTTACTACTGTGGAGTAGGGTCCTCCTGTCCAATACGTTTCTTCGTTCAACTGGATACGTTCTTCACCATATTTTCCAAACACCATGGCCCCCAGGCGGCCATTGCCAACGGGTAGGGCTTCATCCCATTTTTTAGCCGGCGAGGAATACCATAATAGGGTGGAGGGGTTAAATGATTTAGTTTGGATGTCTTTGGATTGGATCGACTTCTGCGCATTCGTCTGGGGGATGGCCAGATACAGAACTAATAAGGATACTAATGCACGTTTCAACATGATTTAATGAGTATTTTAATCTTTACCTGCTGAGCGCTGAGGAATAAAATTCTAAAGTAATAAACTTATAACGAATTGAATGTTCATCGTTCGTAAGGGGCGCACGACAGGCCACAGGCCGGATTGCACTTAGGTTAGGTTCGTGGGACTGTCCCGAGTAATTCCGAACACTCGGATCGGGATTATTTGGTCGGGCTTTGGCAATATGTGCAATTTGTCGAGCGCCCGTTCGTAAGAATCAGTTAGCGTGAATATGGGATGATCAATTTCCAGTTGCAGAGTCCAACTCGCGATGCTTTGCCTCGTTTGGGAGAAGTTGAACTTCGACACCTCCGCAACTACTTCGTTTGGAAGAAGTTGAACTTCGACCTGTCGCTTTTGTTGACTATAATATTATTTAGAACAGAAAAATTAAAATTAATTGCACCAGGCTTGGACGTTTAAAAATTCATATGGATTTTATTCGTGCGAGGTCGCAGTCCAACTGCTCCCCAACAAATTGAAAAATTCATTTGGAGTTTATTCGTGCGAGGTCGCAGTTCAACTGCTCCATAACGAGTCCAACTGCTCCCCAACGACACCTCCCTAACTACCTCGTTTGGGAGAAGTTGAACTTCGACCTGCCATGGCGTAGAATTTGAACTCCCCAACAAATAGCACCAGTCTTCGACGTTTGAAAAATTCATATGGAAATTATTCGTGCGAGGTCGCAGTTCAACTGCTCCTCAACAAATTGAAAAAATCATATGGAAATTATTCGTGCGAGGTCGCAGTTCAACTGCTCCTCAACAAATTGAAAAAATCATATGGATTTTATTGATGCGAGGTCGCAGTTCAACTGCTCCATAACAAATTGAAAAAAATCATATGGATTTTATTGATGCGAGGTCGCAGTTCAACTGCTCCCCAACAAATTGAAAAAAATCATATGGATTTTATTCGTGCGAGGTCGCAGTCCAACTGCTCCCCAACAAATTGAAAAATTCATTTGGAAATTATTGGTGCGAGGTCGCAGTGCAACTGATCCCCAACAAATTGAAAAAATTCATTTGGATTTTATTCGTGCAAGGTCGCAGTTCAACTGCTCCCCAACAAATTGCAAAATTTATTTGGAGTTTATTCGTGCGAGGTCGCAGTCCAACTGCTCCCCTACGAGACCTCCCCAACAATCAAATTATAATTTAATAACTTTCAAGTTGG
Source organism: Saprospiraceae bacterium (assembly GCA_034439915.1). Taxonomy (GTDB): domain Bacteria; phylum Bacteroidota; class Bacteroidia; order Chitinophagales; family Saprospiraceae; genus JADJLQ01. The sequence goes on from JAWXBI010000218.1 coordinate 18,348, forward strand.
TCTCTACGGTGTGTTTAGAACTCACCTGAACAAAATATATTCCCTGAGGTAATTCAGGACGCAACTGCACTTCACTCTCCAATTTTTGCCAAATATAGGTCTGCAATTTTCGGCCATGGAGATCTATAAAATCAACCTGCTGATCATAGGGTTGAGGGTCACCACTTAGAGTAATCTGATTCGTAAAAGGAGAAGGGAATATTTTATACCTCCTGGATATTTTTGATTCTTCTTTGGTAGCCGTAACTGGCCCATCCGTCAATAAAAACCCATCTATGGCAAACTCAATGATATTCCGGGAATCGATATTGACCGGCTCAAAAGCCTCGAAAATAATTTGGACTGCCGATTTATTTTTGATTTTGGTTGGATCCAGGAGGATACTGTATTTTTTCCATTCCGGGTTATTTGGAGCAAGCGTTTCGAGTAACAACGTGTCATTGCCTGAAGCCAGGTAGATCCGGTGACTGCCAAAGGATGGTATGGTATCAAATAAATTGATACGCACCGTCCAGGCATAAAAACTCAATATTGGCTGTTTATAATCACTCAGGTCCATAACCGGAGAAACCAGTTTGGTAAAACCAGCATCCACATCATCACCCGTTGCGGCAGTGGAACCATTTCCTGTGACCATACATTTATCCCCATAATCATCGGGGATATCATGGTCGGGGTTGATAGCTTTTTCCCGGATAAAAGCACCCCTGGGCTCGACCCTACCCCAGATACCCCTGAATGCTGTACTGGAGGCTGTCCACCCGAGGTCAAAAGAAAAATTGTCTTCATATCTCCTTATTAATTCAATGACTATAGTTTGACTAAGAGCAGACACGGTTACGGGCTGGGTTTCAAATTTGTAACCCCAGGCTGCTATATGGACATCCCATTGGCCTTCATTGATCAGATTCAGGCTATTGCCTCCGGAATTTGTATTCACTATGAATTTGGATTCAGGTCGTACAAACAGGATTTGAGCATTGGGTACCCCAAGTTTTGTCGTGGCGTCAACGACCCGGATTGTGATTTCGCCATTACCCAACGGCGAAAGCAGGATATCTGCTTCGGTGACCAGACCTTGTTGTAGATTCACTTTTATTTTTTTAGCCCGATAACCCTCTTTTATTATTTCCAAACTTGCCTCACTGGTGTAAGGGCCACCTGATTTGTAAGTCCCATCCGATGTACTCAGGACTTCATTAAATGGGATGAGACCAATTTTAATTTTAGCATTTTCAAGTACCTGACCGCTTACTGAATCTTTGACCACCCCTCTTAAATAGGCTGCATTTTTATAACCGGGTTTTAATACAAACAAGCCGAATTCAATATCGGATGCGATGATATTGCCAGAGGGCAAATAAGGATAAACTCCCCAGCATCCATGGAAGTCTTCATTTCCTCCGGGGTAAGTATCATAAGCCCCCACTTCGATCAGGTGGGCCGGATTGGAAGCATCTACAATAGTAAGACCATCGGTATAATAGGAAGTCACCAGGAAACCATTAAAGTAATGCGTATTGTGCGGTATAGTACCTCTGACCTGGGTAGTCCGGCTGCGGTATTTATCCAGTAGGGTGATGTTGTTGAGATCGCTAACATCATAGGATTCTACAAAAGCATTAGCCCTTTCATCGGTGGTAAACGCATAACGGCCATCATCAGATAACCAGATGTTGTGCGTAAAAGCAAATCCGGTTTTTTGTGTAGCAAGCTTTATTGGTTTTTTTTTGTCTTTGAGGTTCCATACGGTAAAATTACCTGCCAGAATATCAGCAGACCAAAACGTATCACTACGGGCAAAGGCATCATGGGTATAGTTGTCGTTGAATATGCCTACAAATTCCGGGATTTCCGGATTTTTATTTAAGTCAAACATGGACACCCCAAAATAAAGGTTGCTGCCATGCAGATAACAATAACCTTTTTCATCTATAAATAAGGAATGTGCACGGTTGAGCAATTGGGTGCTTTTAATCCCCAGCCCTATATCGTCAATCATGACCAGTGGCCGGTAAAAGGAAAAGGTGATCACTTCCGGTGCCTTATTCATATTGATGATCAGCAGGCCATCCTGGCCCTGATCTGCAATGACATAGATATAATTCTTCCAGGATTTGATTGCCCGCCACTGGCTGCGGGTACCGGGGATGTTCTTAACCAATTTTGGATTTTTCCCATCGGTTACATCGAAGATGCTGGTACTGCCCAGACGGCCAATAATGGCGTATTCTTTACCAGTACTATCTGCATACCCCCAGATATTGGCACATTCATCATTGAACCTGACATTGGATAATAATTCGATATTGTAGTCCTGGCCGGGCAATAGATTGAGCGTGCAACACAGGAAAGGGATCAGGTATTTCATTTAATTTCAGGACTTGGTGATCAGCATGACGGTTAAACGGCTGATGCAGATCAATTCTTCTTTTTCGTTGCGGATTTCGATATTCCATACATGAAGGGTGCGGCCGATTTTAAAAGGTCTGGCAGTAGCAGTCACAAAGCCCGAGGAAACCGAAGTCAAATGATTGGCGTTGATTTCAATACCTACCGGATAGGTGTTGGGCTGATCTATACACAATAAGGAAGCAATACTCCCTAAGGTCTCTGCCAGAGCAGCAGAGGCTCCCCCATGAAGGAGACCTAAGGGTTGATGGGTGCGGCGATCCACGGGCATGGTTGCCGTGATGGAATCTTCCCCAAGGGCAATGATCTGAATGCCCAATACTTCGCCCAATGTATTTTCAAATCGATCATTTAATTGCTCCAGGGTGGGCCGGAACTTAAAAATTTCTGGCATCAGGGCGCAAAGATAATGGTTCTATCCTATCGCTGTTTTCAGGTATTGAATCAACTGACTGGTTTCGCCGGCATGGTATTGAGGCCAATGGAGAGGCCTGAACCAGGTCGTTTGGCGTTTGGCATAATTGCGGGTATGTTGTTTTATTTTTTCAATGGCTTCTTCTTTGGTCAGCTGGCCTTCAAAGTGTGAAAACCATTCACGGTATCCTACGGTCTGCAGGCTGTTTAGGTATCTCAAGGGGTATAAATCAAGGGCCTCTTGCTCCAAACCTTGTCGGATCATTTCATCAACCCTAAGATTGATTTTTTCATAAAGCAGGTCTCGTTCTTCGTGTAATAATATGGGATGGGACCTAAAGGAACGTTCTTTTGATTTTTGGGTCAATAGGTCTGAATATTTAAGGCCTGAACTGCGTATGACCGCGAGGGCACGCATCAGGCGGTGAGGATTTTGACGGTCTACCTGCTCATAATATTTCGGATCTTTCTCCAACAATTCATCTTGTAGTGCATTGATCCCGGCTTCGAGGTGAATTTGTTTGAGTTGATTGAATACGGCGGGGTCGGTTTCGGGAAAAGTATCGAGTCCCTGCATTACAGCCTGGAGATAAAGTCCGGTACCCCCGACAAGTATCGCCATCTGGTGCTGTTGATATAGTTGGTTTAGTGTCAGAATGGCATCGCATTCATAAAGGCCTGCATTATAATCCTCGCGAATGGAAACATGTCCGATGAGGTGATGGGGGACTGCCTTTAGTTGTTCAGAGCTCGGTTTATTGACGCCAATATTTAATTCAGTATAAACCTGGCGACTGTCCGCTGAAATAATTTCACATTTGAAATGTTGCGCCAAATCCACCGCAACCTGTGATTTCCCCGCAGCCGTAGCCCCTCCAATGATAATTAAATGTTTCTGCTTCAAAACTTACTTCAGAATTACAATGAAAGTAATATTTTTGACCACATTGCCGTAGTAGTTCATGTTGTATTTTCTCATCAGACCATTTGTAAGGCTTACATTCAGAATTTTTTTCAGTAAGATTTATTTGCATCACCTGGAACGCATCCCGCTTGACCGTCCTGTCCTCATATCGAGTAACCACCCCAGTGCTTTCCTGGAGGCTTGTCTTTTGGCAACCCATTTTCCCGGTTCCCTGCACTTTCTGGTGCGGGGAGATATCTTTATCAATAAATTCATCATTTGGTTGCTCGCCCAGTTCCACCTATCCCCGATTTACCGGTTTTCGGATGGTTTTAAAAACATGAGGGCCAATGATGCTACTTTCAATGCTTGTTATGAACGATTAAATAACCGGGAAATCATTGTAGTTTATGCCGAGGGCAACACCACCCAGGAAAAAAGACTAAGGCCGATTCAGAAAGGATTGGCACGGATCGCTTTTGGTGCGCTGGAAAAATACCCGGATATGGATTTATGCATTGTACCCCTCGGGGTCAACTATACCCATCCTAACGATTTCCGGAGTGAAGTTTTTGTCGAAGTGGGACATCCTATTGAACTCAAACCTTATGTTGAAAAATATAAGGCTGACTTCAACAAAGCAGTTATTGAATTGACCCAGGAGGTCGAGACCACCATGAAGCCCCTGATAATCCATATCAATAAAGATGATGACCTCGAATTGGCAGAAAAATTATGGGCTCACAATAAGGCTGCTGCGAATATCCGGTTTTTACCGGTTGTTGAACGCAGCGGAGACCGCTTTGCAACGGACAAAAAAACGGCAGATACAATTAATACGTTGGAGGTGGAGGAAAAAATCGCCTTGAATCAAAAAATCGATTTAAAGGGTACCACCCATGCATCTAATCTTAGTATTAAAATATTGGGGCCATTTGCCTTTATAGGGATATTGTTGAATGGCTTGCCTCTGTGGATTGGCCACTACATCTCCAAATCAAAAGTCTCCCGGATCGAATTTTTTGCCTCCGTGTTGGTCGGAACTTCTATGTTTTTATATTTTATTTATTTGGCTATTTACGGGTTGGTTTTGCGGTGGCTTGGGGTCAGTCTTATTATTGGATTTCTGGTATTGTTCCTTACCGGGTTTATATATTTGTATCGGCGGTATCTTATCGATCAGGAGGGGAATAAATCAATCAAAAGATCCGGGGCTGCTTAAATGTCTAATGCATATGCAGTTGGATACTTTTCATGGTAAGATTGCAATTTTATGACCAAAAAAATTGCAATCCGGTCGACAAATTATTCTACACTGATTTCATCGCAAAACACCCAACTTGGTTTTCCTTTCTCCTTATGCCAGACTGGATTTTTCCCCAGGTTTTTTAGAATGACTTTTATAAATGAGGTTTGAACAGGGGTAAAATCAATCTCAACAATCCGGAGGCCACCGGGATCATCTTTTTTTGGTTGAGGATAATTTCTTCTTTTAATTCGGTTAAACGTTTTGCCGTCTGTAGAAGTCTGGATTTCCACTTCCCGTGGATAAAAAGCCCATTGGCCGGCTGATTGAAGAGTCCCTATTTTGATCCTGGAAATTGTTTGCGCCTGCTCCAGCGTTAAGCGGGCAACAAAATCATCCTTCTGATAGGCCAGCCATTTGCCATCACCGGGCTGGGTGCCCCTGTTCAAATCAATGAGGGTCTCCGGGCCTTCAGCCTGATATCGTTTGGGCGGATCTTTTTCCAGGGTTATTTCTTTGACCTTAAATCCCGCCTTAGCTATGCTGCGGCTGGCGGTATCACTGGACTCCCAACCTTCTTTATAAGCAATCAATTTAATATCGACCGGTTGACGGATCACCAGCGGTTCCAGGTATAGATCGCTCTCCGGGCTGGGTATTGAACCATCCAGGGTGTACCGGAGCTGAGCATCTTTAAAAAAACTGGCAAACTCGACCTTGATGTTGTCATAAAAAAGATCGGTGTCGGTGCGAATGGATGGCTTAGGCAATTTAAGTTTTACCAGGGTATCTGTACGAATCCCGGAAACGATTTCCAGGTCAGGTTTAGCTGTTTTTATCTGGGTCAACCCGGATGCAGAAATGCCAGTTTGCCAAACGTAAACTGACTTCAGGTTATGGAGTCCTTCTAGTATAGGAATGGAAGCATCAGTAATAGTGGTCTGATATAAATTTAATTTTTTCAGATTCGGAAAGCGTTTTAGGTATGCCAGGGATTTATCGGTGATCTTTGTATTGTTGAGATTAAGTGAGACCAAATGGGGCATTGGATCCATGGTTTCAAAAAGGGCATCATCCAGGTTGCTGTTTGAGAAATCCAGGGTATAAATCTGTTGATTGATCTTTTGAAGCAGGTTTATACTTTTTTTATCCAGATCTTTTTTGAAGGAATAAGCTACGTCAAGCATCGGATTGTTTTGTGCCAATCCATAAATTTTAAACCCTTTGTTTTGAAGCTGGCCGACTGCTTTCTCATTGGCTGGATCGATACCTGAAACATCAAATTCAAACGCATGGATGGACTGATCATCTGCTGATGACAGGAGTTGTCCTTCAAACGAAGGATAATCGTTTACCTGATCTTCTACTGATTTATAATTTTTAATCCACCAGGCCAGCAATTTTTTTTCGGTTTCATTTAATTGTCTTTTTCCATCGGGTGGCATATGGGTATCATCGTCCAGGGGTTTCATGATATTAATGTACAGGGCTGAACTGTCGGGATGGCCAAACTCAACGATGGGTCCGTGTTTTCCACCCGCCAATAAACCGGGGAAGTCTACAAGGATCAAATCTCCTTTTTTCTTGTCCGGGTTATGGCAGGAAGTACATTTGTCATTTAGTAAGGGCTGGATTATTTCGGCGAAGACCTTTTGATCAGTGGCTGAGGTCAGTCGTGCCAGTGCTGGTTTTGTGTTCGTTGCATTGACCTGGCTACTTTCAGTCTTAAACAGATAACCCTTGCCATGGGTGAGCGTACCGCCCAGGTGGCCTCCTACTACCAGCGCAATCATACATAGATTAAACAAGGAATTGAACATAGAGCTGGTCAGCGAATGGTCCCTCTTGTATATATCCTGGTGGGTGTACCAAAGTGTCAGGCTTAAAAAAGCGACCAGTATACCCAGGTATTTATGCCAACCCAGGGTGCCGTCATCGTATCCGCCCTGTCTGGCCAATAACAAACCGCAAATGATGGCCACTACTGCTGCTATCGTTGAAATAAAAAAACCTACATTGATCGCGTGGCGCATATTGCGTCGATTACCACGTCCATTTATCCGGTAAAGGATAAAGGTCAGGATCAAACTTCCAATGGGGATATGCACCAATGCAGGATGCGCATGACCTATGAAACTTAATAATTTTTCAAACATGATTTAGAAAGGATAAGTTGGTTAGGCTAAGATTCCGGGTATGATTTTGCCCCCCGTATCGGTAAGGCGAAAAGGACGTCCTTGAAATGAATGAGTTAATTTTTCATGGTCGATGCCCATACAATGGAGGAGGGTGGCATGCAAGTCGTTGATATGGACCTTGTCTTTTATGCCATAATACCCCAACTCATCGGTTTCTCCGTAAGCGATGCCTCCTTTGATCCCTCCGCCGGCAGCCCAGATAGAAAAACATTCTGTATGGTGGTCCCGGCCTATCCAGGTCATTACCTTACCATCGCGATTTTCCCGCATGGGTGTTCGCCCAAATTCACCTCCCCATACTACCAGGGTTTCATCCAGCATTCCCCTTTGTTTGAGGTCTGTAAGCAGGGCTGACATAGACTGATCTACTTCTTTACACCGGTCCTTGAATCCCATATTCAATGCTTCTTCCCGACCTGCACCGTGAGCATCCCAGCCCCAATGGAACAACTGGATAAACCGCACCCCGCGTTCAGCAAGCCTTCTTGCCAGTAAGGCATTATTGGCAAAAGTTGATTCCCCTGGAGATGTACCGTACAAAGCATGCATAGAAGCAGGTTCTTTGGTAATATCCATAGCTTCCGGCACAGAGACCTGCATGCGGAATGCAAGTTCGTATTGTTCTATCCGGGTCAGGGTTTCCGGATCTCCATAAGTATCCAGGGCTTCCTCGTTTATGGTGTTGATGGCTTCTATCAGTTTGCCCTTGAGGTTGCGATCCATTCCTTTTGGATCATTAAGGTACAATACCGGTTCACCTTCACTCCTGCATTGAACTCCCTGGTAAACACTGGGTAAAAAGCCACTTCCCCATACACTTTTACCTGCATCCGGTGTCTTGCCCCCGGAAACCAGGACAATAAATCCGGGAAGGTCCTGATTTTCTGTTCCCAATCCATAAGTGATCCAGGAACCCATACTGGGCCTGCCCAGTCGGCCATGTCCGGTGTGCATAAAAAGCTGGGCCGGTGCGTGATTAAATTCATGGGTAAACATAGATTTGATCACACAGGCATCGTCTACATTTTTTGAAAAATGGGGCAAAAGTTCTGAGACATAGGTGCCAGATTGCCCATAAGGTTTAAAGCTATATTGTGGCCCCAGCATTTTTGGAACGCCCTGGATAAAAGCAAACCGTCGTCCTTCGAGGAGCGAACCGGGGCATTCCTGGCCGTCGAGTTTAGCTAACTCGGGTTTGTAATCAAATAACTCAAGCTGAGACGGGGCACCGGCCATATGCAGATAAATGACTCGTTTTGCCTTGGCAAATGCGGGTGGTAATTTGGTACTCAATGGGTTGATGCCTTGCAAAGGTTTTCCAGAATCGGAACAACCTATGAATGATCCCAGGGCTAAAGCACCAAGACCGGTACTGCATTTTTGTAAAAAATGACGCCGGGTCTGCATTTGCAGTTTTCGCACGTTCAATTCTTGTAATAATCGGAGCTCATCCATGCTATTAACTTTTGGTAATAAACTGGTCTAAATTAAATAGGGCATTCGCAATAACCATAAGCGGCGAAAATTCACTTGCCGGTTGCCTGGCAGCTTCATGGTAGAGTTCAGTGAGTGTCTGTAAGGTCTTGGGAGCAATGTCGCGTATCAATGCCCTTTTATAACCCCTAGAGATTTTTACTTCCAGGGTTCCTGGTTCATTTTCCATAAATGTTGCCAGGTGTCGGGCAGCCTCTACGTAAACCGGATCATTTAAAGTCACCAGGGCCTGGAGCGGGGTATTGGTGGTAATTCTTCTGCTGACACAATATTCCCGACTGGGGCTGTCAAAAGTGATGAATGAAGGGTAGGGGCTGGTCCTTCGGATATACGTATATAAGGCCCGCCGATGTCCATCTTCTCCTTTGTCAGTGACCCATTGTAAGTTGCTGTACACCGTTTTCCAAATTCCATCTGGCTGATAAGGCATGACACTGGGGCCATACATTTTATCCGATAATAAACCGGAGACCGCCAGGGCCTGGTCGCGAATAGCCTCAGCACTCAGCCTTGACCGGGGTGCCCGGGACAGCCAGCTATTTGATGGGTCTTTTTTTAGCTGGACATCCGACGCATTACTGGATTGACGGTAGGTTTCAGAAGTGACTATATATTTTATCAATGACTTGACCGACCATTGAAAATCATTTGAAAATTTCCAGGACAGATGGTCAAGAAGGGCCGGATGAGAAGGCCGATTGCCTTGCGAACCGAAATCTTCCAGGGTAGCCACGAGGCCTTTATCAAATAACTGGGCCCAAAAACGATTTACCGTAACACGAGCGGTTAGTGGGTTGGAAGGGGATACCAGCCATTGTGCAAAAGCCAGCCGCGACACAGAATCTGGTTTGATCTGATTATTTAAGATAGCAGGAAGGGTGGGCCTTACCACCTCACCCGGTAACATAAAATTTCCCCGTTCAAATACCCGGGTCACCCTTTTTTGTTTTGCCGGTAGTTCAGTGAGGATAGGCAAACTGGCTGAAGGCAATTCATTTAAATCCGATTCCAACTGCTTAATCCTGGATTTGTTTTTTCCGGGATTCAGTCCCGAAATGAATTGAATTATAGAGTCAGCCCTCGACTCGTCCAGAGGCTGATAAACTATAAGGGTGGGTGCCTGGTCATCCCGATCTGCATCTGCGGTATTGTTCAGAATGGCAAATGATTGATAATATTCTTCATGTTTGATGGGATCATAAGGATGACTGTGGCATTGTACACAACCCATCGTTAATCCTTGCCACACTTCGTAGGACGTATTGACCCGATCGATGACTGCAGCGACCCTGAATTCTTCATTGTCCGTTCCACCCTCATCGTTATTCATCGTATTCCGGTGAAAGGCAGTGGCGATCAAATCAGCTGTTGAGGGATTGTCGATTAGATCACCGGCAAGTTGTTTAATAGTAAACTGGTCAAAGGGCATATCCTGATTAAAAGCCCGGATTACCCAATCCCGGTATTTCCACATATCGCGGTGTGCATCTTTTTCATAACCTCTGGTATCGGCATACCGGGCTAGATCCAGCCACATTCCGGTCCATTTTTCACCATAACCCGGAGCAGCTAATAGACGATCCACGAGCTGTTCATAGTGGATCAGATCATTTTCAAAGGAATCTACCGTCTCCAGGGAGGGAGGGAGTCCGACCAGGTCCAGGTACAATCTCCTGATCAGGTCTGATTTTTCGGCTTGAGGATTTGCCTGTAAACTCCGGAGGTTTAATTCAGCCCTGATAAATCGATCTATGGGATGGGGGGATGACGGACTGGAGGGGATAGTCGGGTTATTAACAGGAAGGAAAGCCCAGTGTGTTTCCCAGTTGGCACCCTGATCAACCCATTTTTTAATCAATGCTATTTCATATCCGGAGAGGGCTTCCGCTTTTTGGGGCATTCTTTCTTCCGGGTCGTGGTGGAGGATCCGCTGCATGATCTTGCTGCTGTCTGCCTGACCCCTGATAATGGCCGGCTTGCCATCTTCCAAAGCGGTAAAAGGATCTTCCGGAAACAAAAAACTTAGGCCTGCTTTTTTCCTCACCCCACCGTGGCAGCTGATACATCGGTTATTGATGATAGGCCGGATATGTTCGTTATAACTAACTAAATCGGGTAAATTTTGGTGAGTTTTATCCGTAGCGGTGCAGCTTAAAAAAGCGCACAAAAGGAAGGAGGGACAATACCATTTCATCTGCGCCTGAAGATACAAAATCGAATTATTTATATATTGATTGACGTCTGAAATGTATACCTGAGTCGATAAAATTTGAATTGGGTACAACAGTACAACTCCTATAACCCCTGTATTTTAACATATATTTAATTATTCAGTAAAGTGTAAAGCCATGAATAATAACCCTTTTTTTTGATTACTTTTGCGGCTTATTACTTAACTATAAATTTAAGCAAAAATGAAAAGGACAATTCTGTTGTTTCTTAGTGTAGCGTTAATGTTTACCGCATTAAACGCTCAAATACGGACCCCACAAGCCAGCCCGACTGCTAAACTCGAACAATCCGTGGGATTGTCTACGATCACAGTGGAATACAGCAGGCCAAGTGCAAAAGGACGAAAAATATTTGGTGACCTGGTACCTACTGGTAAATATTGGAGAACCGGCGCTAATGCTGGTACTAAACTTACCTTCAGTGATGATGTAAAAATTTCCGGAAAAGAAGTAAAAAAAGGTAAGTATGCCTTTTTTACAATTCCTGGTGAAATGGAATGGACCTTGATTCTTTACAAAAATGCTGATTTGAATGTTCCCGGTGGCGACGATTATAAAATGACGGATGAAACCCTTCGTTTTACGGCCAAACCAACTAAAACTTCTAATCCCGTTGAAACGTTTACCATTGATTTTGAAAACATTAAAGATGGCGGAGCAGACTTGTTCCTGAAATGGGAAAACACAAAAGTTGCTTTTAATATCGATGTCAACACCGATGCCAAAGTAGTTGCCAGCATTACTTCAGTCATGGCCGGCCCTTCTGGTGGTGATTATATGGCTGCTGCAAACTATTATATGAACAGCGGTAAAGACATGAATAAAGCAGTAGAATGGGCAGCCAAAGGTGTAAGCTTGGGTGCAAACCAATTCTGGAACTTAAGAGCATACAGTTTAATCCTGGCTAAAGCCGGTAAAACCAGTGAAGCAATCACTGCTGCCAAAGAATCCCTGGTTAAAGCTAAGGAAGCAAAAAATGATGATTACATCAAAATGAATGAAAAATCAATTGCTGACTGGACAGCCATGAAAAAATAAGAGTTAGGTAACTCAACCAATTTTAAAAAGGCTGATGTCGTCATGATGTCAGCCTTTTGCTTTTTATCCTTTCCCTTAATTCACGGCTTACGGGAAATAATGACGCAGTTTTTTAATACCCCGGATGATCCTGGTTTTTACAGTACCCAATGGAATGTTGATATAATCTGCTATTTCCTGATTCGTGAATCCTCTGAAATAAGCCAGGTCGATCACTTCACGTTCGCAATTTTCCAGGGAATCTGCCAGGGAAATCAGGCCTATAGCCTCTGAAGAAGCAGTTGAATAGCAGAGGTCGAAATCATTCCATCCGTTGGTTGGTTTGGTTTTTAACTTGCGTAAATGGTCCAGACAGGGGTAAATACAAACTCTTGTTGACCAGGTCAGAAATGAACTTTTATTGGGATCAAATAAATGTTGTTTGCTCCAGATGCGGATCAGGGTATCCTGGACCAGATCATCAAAAGATTGTAAGCCAGGAAACTGCTTCCGGATCAACGTTTTAAAAAATTCAAAGTTTCCTCCAAACCCTCTATCCACTAGCAGATCGCGTGATAATGATCGTTCGGTTGATTGATTTTCCATGGCAGAATGATTTTAATCGATTTATGACACCAAGATGAGGTCGATGTTTGGTCAACGGTGTATCCACTTCATGTCCATTGTTTGGTCAAATAAATTAAAACACATTTTAACTAAAATCCCAAATCCAAGAAAGGTACCTATCCGTATATAGTTAAAATATTGTTACATATGATATTCAAAACCAATACTCCCGTTCTGATCAAAAGCCGCACCCAGGTGTTGGCCTTTGTACTCTGGATCAGTATGATGGTGGTCGCACATGCAAGCAGTCATCGTGAGGCCCCATTGATAGCCAATGATCCATTGGCAGATAATACTGATTTGTATGCTTTTCGAAGCCCTGACAACCCCAACACCATCACCATCATTGCCAATTATATTCCGGCAGAATTACCTTATGGAGGTCCCAACTATTACACCTTTGGGGAAAATATCCGCTATGAGATCCATATTGATAATGATGCGAGCAAACCCGGTGATGAAATTGTTTACCGTTTTGTATTTACCAGGATCAATGAAGACCCAACGACGTTCTTCAATATCCGCCTTGGAAAACAGAACATAAAAACTACGTATACTCTTAGCCGTTCCATTGATGGTGGTAAAACGTTTGTAGATGTAGTCACGAATGGATTGGTGCCTCCGCCATTTATTGGCCCCCGGTCTATCAATTCAGCAGTTGGTTTGAACACCGATTATGATCAACTGATCAATGGTGCCATCACAACGGCAAGTACCGGCGAGAAAGTATTTTGTGGTCCGGCCGATGATCCTTTTTATGTCGATCTCGGTGGCATTTTTGATTTGGGCAATTCCCCCCGGCAGGATAAAAAAAACCGGGATGGGTTGGCAAGGTATAATGTACATAGTATAGTTATCCAGATCCCGATTGCTACACTTAGGAAAATCGGGGCCGATTCTACACCGACTTCCATTTTAGATCCCAACTATGTCATCGGAGTATGGGCTTCTTCCAGCAGAAGATCTATACGCACCCTAAATTCAAACGGAGCAGCTCCGGAGGTCAGCGGTGATTGGGTGCAGGTTTCCAGGTTGGGTATGCCCCTGACTAATGAAGCCATCATTCCTATAAAAGATAAAGATTATTGGAACAGTATCACGCCTTATGAAGACCTGACCGATACCCGAATGGATGAATATTTTTACAATCCTGAGCTCTCCCTGTATATGGATGATGCTCAGTTTGGTGGTGCTGTACCCAGTTTTAGTCCTCTGAGGATTCAGCGCAACAGTCTCCAGGCGTATGATTTTGGAAACGGCAAGAATGGCCTGTTTGGTCTGAAAGGGAATCCTGCTTTAGCGGGCACTGCCCTGGATGATGCCGTATTCGGTACCTTATTGTTACCTGGTGCCGGTAAACCGAGGTCAGTAGACTTATGGCCTATATTCCATACCGGAGTACCTAATGTAATCCCGTATCAACTGGCTACCGGTAAAAACGGTAACCCCTTAGCTGCTGGTAAACCATTTATCAATAATTTCCTACCCAATGGTGGTGATATGTTGAGGTTAAATATGTCCACTCCAGTGACTCCTCGTAATGATCCTAAATTCAGTTCTATGGGTATCATTGCAGCCGCAGTTGCCGGGCTGACCGACACCGCTTACAATAAATCCACAGCTATACAATCTATTCCCAATATGGATGGTTTCCCCAATGGAAGACGTCTTGAAGATGATGTCACCCGCATCGAATTACAAGCTGTCGCAGGTGTTGCTTTGGCGGCAATCGGACTTTGGTATGACGATTATACCGCCGGTGGCGCCAATCCCGTAACCACCAAATTGGTCAATGTCCTGACTTATTCCACCGGAGTAGAAAAAAATGACAAACCGTTTAAAGATGTATTTCCTTATGTGGCCAGACCATGGAGTGGAACGGAAGTTCAATAATCCAATTGACTAATTACTTAAATGAAAAAATTATCATGAATAAATATATAATTCTAATTTTTGCCCTGTTTCTGGGAATCAATGCATATGCCTCTTCCCACCGGGAAGCGCCCATGATAGCTAATGATCCCCTGGCAGACAATGTGGATCTTTATGCATTCCGGTCGGCAGGCAATACGGTGACTTTTATTGCCACCTATGTGCCCGGTCAACTACCACACGGCGGCCCCAATTATTACAACTTCGGACCCAACATCCGGTATGAAATTCATATCGATAACAATACCAATACCGCGGGGGACGATATCATATACCGGTTTACTTTTTTCAGGATCGATGAAGACCCCAGCACCTTTTTTAATATCCGATTGGGTAAACAAAACCTGAGGATGTATTACAATCTGCAACGAAGTGATAACGGAGGCAAGAGCTTTGTTACTATATTGGCAAGTGCTTCCGTAGCACCTCCCAATATCGGTGCCAGGTCCATTAGCTCTCCAGTTGGCCTCAATACTACTTATCCGGCCCTGGTCAACCAGGCTACCCGCTACACCCACACGGGCGAAACCGTATTTGTCGGGCCATCAGACGATCCGTTTTTTGTTGATCTGGGAGGTATTTTCGATCTCGGTGATGCGCCCAGACAAGATGGTAAATCCATTGACAATCTTGCCTGTAAAAACGTAAGTGCCATCGCGATTCAGGTACCTATTGGTTATTTACTCAATAACAAGGCTGCACGTACCCCGTCTACTATTCTCGATCCCAATTATGTGATCGGTGTATGGGCCAGTGCCAGCCGCCGTAAAATATCTACCCTGTCTGCAGGAAAAGAAACACATTCAGGTGATTGGGTGCAGGTTTCCAGGTTAGGTATGCCTTTGACTAATGAAGCCGTGATTCCTATCGGACATAAAGATTATTGGAATTCCATTACACCTTACCAGGAAATAAGCGACACCTTGCTGGACAATTATTTCTATAACCCGGAGCTGGCCTTGTATATGGATGACAGTCTGTTTGGAGGTGCAGTGCCTGCATTTTCTCAATTGCGAATTCAACGAAACAGCCTTGGAGCTTATGATTTTGGGAATGGCAATGATGGTTTGTTTGGTTTAAAGGGTAATGCAGCCCTGGCCGGAACAGCCCTGGACGATGCAGTATTTGGTACGTTATTGTTGCCAGGTCCCGGTAAACCCAGATCAGTAGACCTTTGGCCTGTTTTTCATACGGGAGTACCTAATGTAATCCCTTATCAACTAGCCACGGGGAAAAATGGCAATCCCCTCGCTGCCGGTAAACCATTTATAAATAATTTTTTACCCAATGGAGGAGATATGCTACGGCTTAATATGGCGGTTCCTATGACAGACCGTAAATCACCGGAATTCAGTTCTTTGGGATTATTAGCAGCTGCTGTCTCCGGTCTGACTGATCCAAAATACAACAGCAATTCCAACCTTGAATTTATCCCCAATATGGATGGTTTCCCAAATGGGCGTAGGCTGGAAGACGACGTCACCAGGATTGAACTGATGGCTGTTTCCGGAATAGTGCTTGCTGCGATCGGCTTATGGTATGATGATTTTGTAGCCGGTGCCAGTCCGGTGACTACCAAACTGGTCAATGTATTGTCCTATAAGACCGGTGTTGAAGCCAATGATGCATCCTTCAGGGCAGGGTTCCCCTATGTGGCGATGCCCTGGGCTGGCGATGGTCCCTGCGGTGGAGTGTTGGCAGACAGTGCTTCATCTGGGGTAGCCATGGCTTCCTTCCTCGGTTTTAGCCCTGTTTCGGTACAATCTGCGAAAAAAATGTTTACTGCAGCCAATTTCCCAAATCCATTTGTCAACCAGACTGAGATCCAGGTAGAGGTGGAAAAAGCAGGTAACTATACGATTCAAGTATATGATATTACCGGCAGGGTAATCAACGATTTGTTTTCCGGGCCATTGAGCCAGGGTATGCATACCTACCAGTGGAACAAAGCTGCTGTCGTGGCACCGGGACAATATTTTATGCGAGTATCCAACCTGGATGATAAAACCTTCCAGGTAATAAAAATGAGTAAACAATAATCCTATTTACTTCAAAATTTTTAAGTCTATGAAATCTATTATTTTTATTGGTCTGATAGGGATCGTTTTATCTGCCTGTCAATCTGAGCTTAAAAAAACATCGTCACAAGACCTCAGTCAGACTTTTTCGCTGATTCAACGAAATGCTGACCTGATGATGGGCAAGGAATGGGAGCAGGTACACAATGCCTATACCAAAAACATCCAGAAACTCCGCGAACAACCGGAAGATGCCAAGGCTAAACTGGATTTAGCTGAATTGTTCATGCAGGAAGCACGTGTTACCGGCGAACATGGCCATTATTATCCCCTGGCTTTGCTATTGGCCGACCAGGTTTTGATAGATCATGCCGCCATCAAAGACCACGCCTTCCGGGCTTTATCAGACAAAGCTTCTGTTTTATTGTCACTTCATCAGTTTGTAGAAGCCAAAGAGGTTGCGGTGAAAGCTATTAAAATCAACCCTTACAATGCGCAGATTTACGGTGCCCTGGTAGATGCCCATATCGAATTGGGAGAATACGAAGAAGCCGTCAACACAGCAGATAAAATGGTGGCCATCCGGCCCGATTTACGATCCTATTCCCGCATCAGTTATTTGAGAGAACTCTACGGGGATTTGGATGGTGCTATCGATGCTATGAATCAGGCAGTGGAAGCCGGGTATCCCGGATATGAAGAGACTTCCTGGGCGAGGATGCATTTAGGGGATTTGTATTTAAAAGCCGGCAAGCCTGATTTTGCGGAAATGCATTACCGGTTGGCACTGGAACAAAGACCGGGTTATCCATTTGCCCTGGCAGCCCTGGGTAATCTGGAAATGCAAAAACAAAATTATCCCGAAGCGGAAAAACTTCTGGATCAGGCCATACAATCTATACCGGAAGTGGGTTTTTACATTACCAAAGCCGAGTTGAAATTGCTGACAAATAAACCCGATGAGGCCAATCAACTGGCTAAAGAAGTGATTGAAATGCTGAAAGAGGATGAACAGGCGGGTCACAAAATGGACCTGACCTATGCCTATGTCTACAAGAATTTATTAGCCGATCCCAAAACGTCTCTTCAATATGTTCAAAAGGAACATGCGGTCAGGCCAAATAATATCGAAGTAAACCAATACCTGGCCGATATTTATGCTGAACTGGGCGATAAAGAAAAAGCAAATCAATTCTTAGCAAAGTCTGCGATTAGTAAAATATAGGAAGTATATCCCTGACAAATTAGATTTCGTAGACTTTTTTTTAGAGGAGGCAACTGCAAGGTTGTCTCCTTTTTGTTTAGCCAATTAGTGGATGTCCACTGCTAATATTTCTCCTGTCATTTCCAGGGGTGGTTCGATGCCCATGAGCCTGAGGATAGTCGGTGCGATATCACCCAGTTTTCCTGGTTTAAGGGTTAGTTCTTTAGTACCAAGATAGATCAGTGGTACCGGGTTTTTAGAATGCGCAGTATTTACCGTCCCATCCGGGTTGATCATACAATCTGCATTGCCATGATCCGCCAGTATAATAAATTGATAACCCAAAGGCGCACCGGCTTCAACCAATTGTTGCAGGCAGTTATCGACTGTTTGAGCGGCTATCATACCTGCTTTGAACACCCCGGTATGACCTACCATGTCCGTATTGGCAAAGTTGAGACAGATAAAATCAGGGGTTTTTGATTTCCAGTGGTTGAGCAATGCCTGGGTAATACCAGGTGCTGACATTTCTGGTTGGAGATCATAAGTGGCTACTTTGGGCGAAGGAATCAAAATGCGCTCTTCGCCTTTAAAAGGAACCTCTCGTCCTCCGGAAAAGAAGAACGTTACATGGGGATATTTTTCTGTTTCAGCAATCCGGAGTTGGGTCAACCCATTTTTAGCTATGATTTCCCCAATCGTATTGTTGAGGTTATCGGTTTTATATAGTGCTTTGACCTGATTAAAACTGGCATCGTATTCCGTCATGGTGACAAAATCCAGGTCCAGTTTTTTCATTTCGTATTCGTCCATGTCTTTTTGAAAAAGGACTTGGGTTAACTGCCTTGGTCGATCTGTTCTGAAATTAAAAAACAATACCGCCTCCCCGTCCTGGATTCGATGAGATCCACTTCCGGCAATGACCAAGGGCTCAATAAATTCATCCGTAACCCCGTTTTGATAAGCTTTTTCCATCGCTCCAATGGGGTCTTCGGTTAATTCTCCTTTGGCATGAACCAGGAGATCGTAAGCTTTTTTGACCCGCTCCCATCTTTTATCCCTGTCCATGGCAAAATATCTCCCAATCACGGAAGCCAGACTAATCTGCTGATTTTGGATGTGTTTAAGCAAGTCCGAAACATAGGTTGAACCCATCTTGGGATCAGTATCGCGTCCATCTGTAAAAGCATGTATACAGACCGAGGGCAACTGGTAGGTCTCAATGATGTCGCACAGGGCAAACAAATGCCGTATGTGCGAATGCACTCCACCGTCAGACAACAATCCGATCAGGTGCAGGCGGGTGCCCTTTTGTTTACATCGTTGAAGCAGGGCGATTAGTTCAGGATTTTTTTCCAACTCTTTGGTGCGGATGGCGCGGTTGATCCTGGCCAATTCCTGATAAACCACCCGGCCGGCACCCAGATTAAGGTGGCCCACCTCAGAGTTGCCCATTTGACCCTCCGGCAGGCCCACTTCCTCGCCAAAGGTGACTAAAGTGGAATGTGGGTTATTAGGCCATATTTGGTCAAAAAACGGCGTGGAGGCAGAAGCGATGGCATCTGCATTATAATC